>JAQWAL010000006.1:42827-52181 GCA_028707695.1 Bacteroidales bacterium
GCCCTTCGATTCTGAGCAAAGGAGTGTCCTGCCACTGTAAGAATCAAAAGCGACAGTAAAAGAAGTTTGTTTAAGCTTTGCATAAAAGTAAAATTACATTGTAAAAAGCAAAGATATAAAAAATGTCTATCTTTGAATCTATGCAAATCACGAAAAACCTAAGCGCATCAAGGCTAATACTACTCTTTGCAAGTGGTGTGGCGCTTTTTTTCCTGATTGCCCCGTTGACCGGAGTTTTCCTATCATTAAAGGCTCCCAACCTTTTCGAAACGGCAAACGACATACAAGTGAGAAACAGTATTTTCCGCACACTTGCCATATCATGCCTTGCAACAGCACTCTCGTCCCTATTTGCAATACCTCTCGCCTACCTTTTGGCACGCAAGAAATTTCCTTTAAAAGGCTTGTTGGAGGCAATCATTGATATACCTGTTGTGATTCCCCACTCTGCTGCAGGTATAGCTCTTTTGGGGTTCATTTCCAGGGACTCAATGGTAGGATCGCTTGCATCTAAAGCAGGATTTACTTTGGTCGGGTCGCCTGTGGCAATTGGAATGGCCATGGCATTTGTAAGCCTTCCGTTTTTGATAAATTCTGCAAAAGAGGGATTTGCTGCTGTCCCCCTTAGATTGGAACATGCAGCTGCTACTTTGGGTGCTTCTGAATTCACTGTTTTTACAAAAATAACACTTCCTGTTGCATCCAGATCTGTAGTTTCCGGTCTTGTCCTTATGTTTGCAAGAGGCATGAGTGAATTCGGGGCAATTGTTATTGTAGCCTACCACCCGATGACCACTCCGGTTATGATCTTTGACCGGTTCAACTCTTTCGGGCTCGATTACGCCCGCCCGGTAGCAGCAATTTTCATAGCCATCACAATTGTCCTGTTCATATTTCTAAGGTCATATCAAAAAAAAAGATAGCATGTTACAGATAAATCAGCTGGAATATACAATTGGCAATTTTTCATTTGGACCTTTTTCCATCCGGTTGGAGCAAGGTGACTACCTTGCCGTATTTGGCCCGTCCGGCAGCGGTAAATCACTGTTCCTTGAGATGATGGCAGGAATCAGGACTCCACACAAAGGGAGTATTCATATTTCGGGAACTGAAATCACACATTTGCCCTCACGTAAAAGACCCGTCTCTTTGCTTTTCCAGGATTATGCACTGTTCCCCCATATGAATGTAAAGGAAAACATCTCGTTCCCATTGAAAATAAGAAAAGAGACCAAAGAAAAAACAGAAAGGAAAGTTTACGAACTTTGCCAATACCTATCCATTGAGCACCTTCTGAGCCGAGAGATAGAAGGGCTTTCTGGCGGTGAAAAGCAGAGGGTTGCCTTGGCAAGAGCTATAGCCCCCAACCCTAAACTTCTGCTACTTGACGAACCATTATCTGCCTTGGATACTGCATTAAGGGAAGAGGCTATGGAACTTTTGAAACTTATCAAAACTTCTGGCATCACCATAATCCATGTTACCCACAACCAAGAAGAGGTCAAAGATATTGCAAACAAAATCATAACCTTCCCTCAAAACATCAAAACATGAAAAAATCAATTATCCTAATCGCTTGCTTCTTATTTATCTCTCTTAAAATCAACTATGCACAAGATTCATGCATCCAAAACAACACAAACAAACTGGACAGCATATGCAGAGTGGTTTTCCAACAGTGGAACCTGCCAGGTATGGCTGTTGTGGTTATCCAGGATGGTAAGGAGGTCCTGCTCAAAGGTTACGGAAAAACCTCCTACGAAGGAAATGGTCAAAAGGTAACACCGCAGACCCAATTTGTGATAGCATCCACATCCAAGGCAATGACCTCGGCCCTGCTTGCTACTTTGGTTCAAAAAGGGGATGTCAAATGGGGTGACACAGTCAAGAATCATCTTCCCGGTTTCAAGTTATATGACCCTTGGGTTACCCAAAACTTCCTTGTAAAGGACATTATGGTACATAAAACAGGATTCAGGGCGTACGCTACCGACGACCTCCCCCATTTTGGATATGACAGGGACCAGATTTTCACTTTATTAAGGCACATACAACCAACTTACAGTTTCAGGACAACATATGCCTACAACAATGCAATGTACACAGTTGCAGCAAAGATCATAGAAAAGTACTACGGTACTAGCTGGGATGATGCAATTTCCAAATACCTTTTCGAACCACTGGAAATGACTTCCAGCACCACAGGCAACAAAGCTTACTTCAACAATCCCAGACTGGCACAAGGATACAGGCACTACAAAGATGGAGATAGCATCAAGTTCGAACCTCGCAAAGACAAAGAAAATGCATTCCGCTGGTTGTCTGCTGTTGCCCCTGCCGGTTTTGTAATTACCACAGCCGCAGATATGGGTAATTGGCTTAGGATGCATTTGGACAATGGCCAATTCAAGGGTAAACAATTCCTCTCCAAAGAGACCCATAACATGCTGTTTTTTCCACAAACAGTAACAGGAACAGATAGCTCAGCAATTTACAATTATGCCCAGGGTTGGACAATAGAAGCAGGATTGAACGGAAAAATGATACGGCACACAGGGCTCGCATATGGCTACACGGCTCTGGTTACTATCCTGCCAGAGCAAAAACTGGGAATAGCCATATTGACAAATGCAGGCAATACAACCAATCCTCATATGGCAATAGCAAGGGAAATATCGGAGTTTTTTGCCGGAACCGACAAAAGGGATTGGAACAAACATTACCTGGAAGCCTTCATGAAAGATTCTCCGAGGCAAAACAACGAATCCCAAAAAGATTCCATAGCCCCCAAACGGCTTGACCTTTACAGCGGAGAGTTTGGCAAAGAAGATTTTGGCATAGTAAAAATCACAATGGAAGATGGCTCCCTTGTTTTCAATCTCAATAATGTAAAATCACCTCTGAGACACAAAAACGGAGATATATTCACAATGAATGTACCAGGTGCCGGAAATATAGAAGTTGAGTTTTTCCCCGGCACTAATATTCCCATAGAATCACTAACATTCAAAATTGGAGATCCCATAGGCAAATTCTACAGGAAACAAGAGGAATCACAAAACAATTGACCAACAAACATTTGTTTGTCAAGGGTTCATCAAATCGTTGTGTTTAAAGCTTAAGATTTCATAAATATATTCAATAGCATGTGCTGCAGGGCCTTCCGGATTCAGGAATTTGGCCCTGTTAAGTGCATTTATGGCTTCTCCCCACTGTTGCTCCCTTCTTAAGATTCCTCCCATCAGATACCAACCCTCTGCATTTTCAGGCTCCTTTTCCAGAAACTCTTTTAGCTCTTGGTGAGCCCTCTCTGTTCCTTCTTCCCTGAGTATCTGTTCAATTTCCATCAAAGTTTTTGCCATGACTCTTTTTCTTTAAAATCTTGCAAGTAATTAAACCAATCCGGCAAAACCCATGAAAGCCAACGCCAAAATTCCGGCAGTTATAAGTGCTATGGGTGTGCCTTTAAATGCTTTTGGAACATTTGCCAGGTCCAATTGTTCACGAAGACCGGCAAAAAGTACCATAGCCAAACCAAAACCAAGTGCGGTAGCAATTGCAAAAACCACAGATTGGGCCATATTCAACATTGCAGGTTCACCTCCAAACGAAAACTCTTTTGAGACAACCAAAATTGCAACACCCAATACAGCACAGTTGGTGGTTATCAGGGGCAAGAATATTCCAAGTGCCTGGTACAAAGATGGACTTATCTTTTTCATGATAATCTCTACCATCTGCACCAAAGATGCTATTACAACAATGAACGTAACCGTTTGCATGAATTCAATGCCTAATGGTACAAGGACATAATATTGCAATATATATGTAACAAGAGTGGCTACTGCCATTACAAATGTTACAGCCCCGGACATCCCTGCTGCAGTACTCACCTTGTTGGAAACCCCAAGGAACGGGCAAACACCCAGGAATTGTGAAAGCACTATGTTGTTGACAAAAACTGCCGATACTATAATTAAAATATATTCCATATCAATATGTTTTATGAAATCCTGGTTTTGAATTTATTGAATAACACCAAAAGGTAGCCGAGAGCCAAAAATGCACCCGGAGCAAGTACAAAAACCAACATTCCGTCACCATCAATCAATTTGATTCCGAATATTGAGGCACTTCCCAATATTTCCCGGACAGCTCCAAGTATTGTCAGTCCCAACGTAAATCCTATACCTATCCCTATACCATCCAATGCAGAGTCAGCAACACTGTTTTTGGAAGCAAAAGCCTCTGCCCTTCCCAAAACGATACAGTTAACAACAATAAGCGGAATAAAAAGACCCAAGGTCTCATACAGGCCGGGTGTATATGCTTGCATCAGCAATTGCAATACAGTAACAAAAGCAGCAATCACAACTATATAAGAAGGAATCCTGACTTTGTTGGGAATCAGCGACGATATGGACGAAATAGCAACGTTCGACATTATCAGCACAAATGTCGTTGCAAGCCCCATACCTAAACCATTTATTGCAGAGGTTGTAGTCCCAAGTGTAGGACACATTCCCAAAAGAAGAACAAAAATAGGGTTTTCTTTGATTATACCCTTTGTCACCAAACTTAACTTACTCATTGCTCACCTCCATCTTATTATTTTCGGAATCACATTTCTTGAAAACCTCCCATGCTGCAACCACAGCATCACAGAAAGCTCTTGAAGTAATTGTAGACGCTGTGATTGCATCCACATCCCCCCCATCTTTCTTAACCAGCAATTGGAAATCCTCCGGATTTTTACCTTTGAACTGGACACTAAAATCGCTTTTTGATGCATCAATCTTATCTCCCAGGCCAGGGGTCTCTGCATGTGATAAGACGGCAGTTCCATTGATAGTCCCGTCTGCATTGAAACCAACCATCAGTGACATCCTGCCTCCAAATCCCGAAGAATAAGTTTCTACAGCATAACCGGAAACATCGCTTCCCATTTTTGCAGGATAAACCCTGTAGGCTTTCCCGGAGAGTTCTACCATGAATTGTTCTGCAGAAGGATCGTTGTCAAAAGCAGGGGCAACACTTGCAATTGCATTGTTTGTCTTTGCTGTCATAGCCTCGTCAATCGGGCCCTTGGTCAACGAATAGACAACTCCCAAAAGGGAAGAAGCTACAAGTGTAACAACAGACAACGTGACAAGCATGTTTTTTAGTGAAGATTCTTTAGCCATGTTTCACCTCCTTTCCAAATTTACCTGGTTTGAAATAGTTGTTTAACAAAGGAACCGTAGCATTCATGATTAATATTGCAAATGAAATACCCTCCGGATATGCCCCGAAGTTCCTTATAAGTACAGTAATTATACCAATACCTGCACCATAAATCACCATACCTTTTGTACTCATGGGAGATGTCACATAATCCGTTGCCATGAATATAGACCCTATCAAAATACCTCCGGTTAAAATTGTGAAAAGAGGATCCGGATTATGTGAAGGATCTATCAACCAAAAAATACCCGAGAACACAACAATTGTCCCGATTATTGAAAGTGGTATATGGGGTCTTATGACCCTTCTTATCAAAAGATAGCCCAATCCAAGCAACAGGGCCAAAGCAGAGACTTCTCCCACAGACCCTCCAATCTTGCTAAAAAGCATCTGAGCATAAGAAAAGTTATGTTCTGCAAATATCTGATCCATGGTCAAACCTTTTGACAAACCCTCCTTTACAATAGAAAGAGCAGTTGCACCTGTAGAGGCATCTATACCCTCCCTGAACCACGATGTGGGAATTGTCCAGTCTGTCATGATTACAGGAAAAGAGACCAAAAGGAAAACCCTTCCAACCAAAGCAGGGTTGAACACATTTTGCCCCAGCCCTCCGAAACTCATTTTTGCTACACCAATAGCCACCACAGAACCAATGAAAACAATCCACCATGGAGAGTTAGGTGGCAAGTTCAAAGCCAATAAAAGCCCTGTAAGTGCCGCAGAATAATCACTAATCAAGACTTTGGACTTGATTATGTATTTTTGAATTGCATATTCAACAAGGACACAGGCAATGACACCTACAAACGCCAATTTTATGGCAGAAAAACCGAAGAAATACACAGAAACCAGCAGCGATGGAGACAAAGCAATGATCACATCCCTCATCAAGCTCCTTGTACTCTCTTTCCCGTGTAAATGTGGTGCCGGAGATACTAATAGTTTTTTCATATCCGAAATTTATCTTACTTTTTAGGTCTGCTTCTAATTATTTTAATCACTTGGGCTTTTGCAAGCCTTATAGTATCCAGCAAAGGAATATTGGCAGGGCAACTATACATGCAGCTTCCACATTCAATACAATCATGTACCATATTTGCTTCCAAATCGTCCAATCTTCCTGCACGGGACAACCTGTTAAGAAGGTATGGTTCCAATCCCATAGGGCAAGAATCCACACATTTTGCACATCTTATACAATTTCCCTCCTCTCCTCTTTTGGTCTCATCTTCTGTCAACAGCAAAAAAGCAGAGGTACTCTTGACAGATGCAGCCTCCATCCTGGAAACCGCCTTGCCCATCATAGGCCCGCCACTTATCAACTTAACAGCATCTTTGGGAAACCCCCCAATAGCAAACATTACATTGTTCATGTTTGCACCAACCCTCAACTTGAAATTACGCTGCTCGGTCATACATTTACCGGTAACCGTAACTATCCCTTCAAAAAGAGGTTTGTTTTTTTGCACAGCCTCGTAAACTGCCAGGGCTGTACCCACATTCTGTACCACAACACCAACATCTATGGGCAACCCCATAGAAGGAACCTGTCTTTTGAGAATAGCATCTATCAACTGTTTCTCACCACCCTGCGGATATCTTTTTTTCAAAGGGACAATTTTGATGGAACCATATGATGCAGATGTCAATTTTTTCATGACCTTGATAGCTTCAGGTTTGTTCTCTTCTATTCCAAAGTAAGCCTTATCCACTCCCAAAGCCCTCATCATCAACTCAACCCCAATCAAGATTTGTTCTGGGGTTTCAACCATGATCCTGTAATCAGAAGTAAGGTACGGTTCACACTCAGCTCCATTTACAAGCAGGTATTCTGCTTTTTTACCAGGAGGCGGAGATAGCTTGATATGGGTAGGAAAAGCAGCCCCTCCCAAACCCACAACTCCACATTCTGCAATCTTGTCAATTATCTCTTTGGAAGAGAGCTTAGTCTCCCTTATAATATCAGGAGACCTGTCAATGGTCTCCAACCACTCATCCCCTTCTACCTTTACAACTATATGTTTTACCATATTGCCGAAAATATCTGGCAATAACTCAATGGAGCTAACCGTCCCCGATACAGAAGAATGGATGTTTGCAGAGATAAATCCGGACGCTTTGGCCACCAACTGGCCTGTCTTTACTTTATCCCCTTTGGCGACAACCGGCTCTGCCGGTGCTCCCAAATGCTGCGATACAGATATGTAGGCCATATCCATTACCGGAAAATCTTCTATAGCAGCATTGGCCGAGATTTTACTGTCGTTGGGATGTATACCGCCAATTGAAAATGTTTTACTCATATTGTGTACGATATTACTGTTCTATTGTTGCACTTTCTGTTTTCTTAGGTACCCTCACAGGGAAATTCACCTCCCATATGGCGTGTGTAGGACACTCCGTTACACATTTACGGCACAGCTTGCATTTGTTGTAATCTATATAAGCCAGGTTATCTGTAATTGTAATTGCATCATATGCACAGGCTTTTTGACATTTGTAACAACCAATGCATGCCACATCGCATGCTTTCCGGGCAACGCCACCTTTGTCCTTGTTTACACAGGACACGAAAATCCTCCTGTTCTTTGGACCTTTGTTCCTTAATTCTATTATGAATTTTGGGCAAGCTTTCACACAAGCACCGCAGGCAGTACATTTATCTTGGTCCACTTCCGGAAGTCCGGTCCTTGGGTCCATATGTATTGCATCAAAATTACAGACCGCAACACAATCTCCCTGACCAAGGCATCC
Organism: Bacteroidales bacterium; assembly: GCA_028707695.1. Taxonomy (GTDB): domain Bacteria; phylum Bacteroidota; class Bacteroidia; order Bacteroidales; family UBA932; genus Bact-08. The sequence continues at coordinate 50,808 of JAQWAL010000006.1, forward strand.
ATAGCTACATCCGGTGTCTCCGGCATACAAACCGGCCATAACGGCACATGATCCAAAACCATCGTAATGGTTAACCTTTTCCCTTGCATCACAATTCCCGTTACACCGCACCACAGCAACCTGAGGAACCTTCTCCACAACCTTCAGCCCAAGTGATCCTGCAACATTTTTCATCACATCGTTACCCCCCACAGGGCAATAGAGTGATTCCAGGTCATCTGCCTTAACACATGCCTCGGCAAAAGCACGACACCCGGCATAGCCGCATCCCCCACAATTTGCTCCTGGCAAAATAGCCTCTACATTATCAATCCTGGGGTCTTCGTTAACTTTGAACTTCTGAGCCACCAGGTATAGTATCCAGGCCAAAACAAAGCCCAGGATAGTCAAACTGACAACAGTGAAAATAATAGTATTTGTCATTATTTATTATAGTTTTTCTACAGTAAACACAAACTCTTTACGTAACTTATCCCTGAAGATCCATACTCCCACATAATAAAGGGCCAAAGCACCTATTACAGAGATACCTGTTACAGGTTCGGGAACATTTACAGATGACAAAGATACTAATAAAACCACCAGGATTATCAACGGAATCAAATAGGATATCCACAAAGCCTTGTATCCCAATGTTCTTCGCATTCTCACATTAACTATCTCACCATTCTGGAAATCAGCTCCATAGACATTTTCCACTTCAACTACTTTTACCTTTACATCTCCCAATGAACAAGCTCCTTTTGCATGACAAGAGGAACAAGCAGATTTGCTCAATATCTCTACAGATATAAAATGAGGATCAATCGATTTGATCACTCCCTGATGGTCTATATATTCTGGTTGTTTCATATCAATTTATTTTAGATGTCAAGGGGAATTTTAGGTTCTCGGCAATTGACAGCCGTCCCTTTACTTTCCCTACTTTAATGGGTGTCTCAAAAAGCAAAGGCACCTTGTTATTATCGTCGCTGACCCATAACACAATCTCCTCTTCCCCGCTAAAAACCTCTCCTGCAACAACTTTTGCTGCAAACTTCATGGTACGGAATTTACCCATCCCCGGCACTTTTATGCTCTCCTTACCAATGTATCTGTAATACATGTTAAAAACCTCATCATCAATTACAAAAACAATAGGCTGAGGATCTCCGTCCGAAACACCGGAAAAATCCATATTCCTTGCAAAGTAAAATAAGGAGACCAAATCAAAGGTACACTCATTGCCCTGCAGCAAAGTATCCTTGATATTATTATCACCCCGCTCTACCCTGGCATCAATGGAGTTGTCCTGGTTAAAGAAAAAAGTATTCTTGATCCTGTATCTTCCTTCTGCTATGTCACGGTGAAAATAAAATGGCCTGCCATTGGATA
>JAQWAL010000006.1:52281-62342 GCA_028707695.1 Bacteroidales bacterium
CCGGTAAGAGCAGGATTATCATCACCTGTGCCATAATAGTCTGGTCTATGGATAAACATTACAATATCTGCATCCTGCTCAATTGCACCAGACTCCCTCAAGTCACTTAACTGAGGTCTTTTAGACCCTCCTCTGGTCTCAACAGCCCTGCTTAACTGAGAAAGTGCTATCACAGGGATACTCAGCTCCTTTGCTATAGCTTTCAAAGACCTGGAAATTGCAGAGACCTCCTGCTCCCTCATGCCCCTCAACTCCGGCGGACCAGTCATCAATTGCAAATAGTCAATGATAATCATTTTTACTCCGTGGATGGAAACAAGTTTCCTAGCCTTTGACCTTAGTTCATTGATGGATAAAGATGGAGTATCATCAATGTAAAGAGGAGCTTTCACCAGCTGTTTAAGCCTTGTGTTAAGTTGCTCCCATTCATAATCCTTCAGTTTCCTGCCACCTTTGATTTTATCTGCATCCAACCCTGTTTCACTAATCATGAGCCTTTTAACCAACTGGACACTGGACATCTCCAAAGAAAAGAAAGCCACCGGAACCTGGTGCTCTACTGTCATGTTCCTGGCCATTGTAAGTACAAAGGCTGTTTTACCCATGGATGGACGGGCTGCCACAATTACCAAATCAGATGACTGCCATCCCAATGTAACCCTGTCAATTCCCGTATATCCAGATGGAACACCACTCAATCCATCCTGCCTTAGCTGGTTTTTCTCAAGTTCATCAATAGCATCATTTATAACATATTGTATTACCTGGGACTCTTTCCTCATGTTCCTGTCTGCAAGGGTAAAGATCTTCTGCTGGGTTGTATCCAAAAGTTCATCTACCGATACAGCATCGTCAAAAGCCTCTTTTTGCACGCCATAAGAGATGGAAATGAGTTCCCTTTGAATATATTTCTGCAAAAGGATTTTTGCGTGGTAATCTATATGTGCAGCAGCTCCAATCTTTAAAGTCAACTGGCTCAAGAAAGAGACTCCTCCCACCAATTCCAAATCACCATTATTTTTAAGCTCCTCAGAAACAGTAAATAAATCTACAGGAGCATGTTTGGATGCCAAAGAAGAGATTGCAGAAAAAACTTTCCTGTTAGTCTCTTTGTAAAAACACTCAGGACTTATTATATCCAGGACATCCGTTACAGCAGAGGGCTCCAACATCAATGCCCCCAATATTGCCTCCTCTATATCCAATGCCTGAGGCGGTTTTTTACCCATCTCAAGCCCCAATGCATCGAAGTTTGTTTCGCCTTTAATTTTCCCTTTTGTATATTTAGCCATTTCGCTTTACTTTAATCTGTCCAAGGCCCTAAGTATCGCATCAATTGCCAAGCCTGTCTCCTCTTTGGTAATACTCAGAGGTGGAGCTATCCTGAAAGCTGTTCCGCAAAACAAGAACCAGTCACTTAAGACACCCTCTTCCAATAACAACCCCAATATCTCTTTTGCAAATATTTCGTTTTTCAAATCCACTGCAATCAGCAAACCCTCTGCCCTGATTTCGGCAACCAGAGGGTGATTTTGAAGTGCCTTTACAAATATAGCACTCTTTTCACTAACCTCCCCTAACCATTTTTCGTTGACAAGCAATTTCAATGAGGCCAAGCCGGCCGCACAAGAAACAGGATGACCTCCAAAAGTGGTTATATGCCCCAATACCGGGTTGGATTGCCAACACTCCATCAGTTTTGCAGAGGCAACAAGAGCTCCCAAAGGCATACCTCCTCCAAGTGCCTTTGCCAAAGTCATTATGTCCGGGACCACCCCGTATTTCTGATGTGCAAACATTGCACCTGTCCTGCCAAAACCTGTCTGAATCTCGTCAAAGATAAGCAGCGTGCCTGTTTTGTTGCACCTGTCTCGTAAAACTCTCAGGAAACCATTTTCAGGAGCAATCACCCCTCCCTCACCCATTACAGGTTCAACCAATACACAAGCAGTTTTTTCTGTTATAAAATCTAAATCTTCTGTACAATTGAAACGAATGTGCCTGACTCCTGGCAAAAGAGGTCTAAAGGAATCCTTGAACTCTTCATTTCCCATCATGCTGAGTGCACCATGGGTACTACCATGATAACTATTTACAAAAGACACCATTTCCTGCCTTCCGGTATATCTCTTTGCCAATTTGAGAGCAGCTTCATTTGCCTCGCTGCCAGAATTAACAAAATATACAGAATCCAAAGATGGATCCAAAAGCGAAGTAAGCAATGCTGCATATTCACTTTGAGGTGCTTGGATAATCTCACCATACACCATAAGATGCATATGCCTGTCTATCTGACTTTTGACAGCGTCAAGAATAGCAACATTCCCATGCCCAGTATTGGACACACACACTCCGGAAACCAAATCTATGATTTTCTTGTTATCGGGAGTATACAGGAAAACCCCTTCTGCCCTTTGGATTTCCAATCCTAGAGGTAAAGGGGAAGTAAGAGCAACATGCCTGAAAAACAAATCCCTTATAGTATAGGACCTTTTGTCCATTTACTCTTGGGGCTCAAAATCGGCATTCACCAATATACGACCGCAATACTCGCAAACAATTATCTTTTTGCTGGAAGCTATATCCATTTGTCTTTGTGGCGGAATCTTGTTGAAGCAACCAGAACAAGCGTCCCTTTTGACTGTCACAACAGCCAGACCGTTACGGGCATTAGTCCTCACTTTGTGATAAGCGGCCAAAAGCCTCGCATCAATCTGGGATTGGATCTCTGCAGAGTATTTCAACAACTCCTCCTCTTCTTTTGCAGTTTCGGAAACAATTGCATCAAGCTCTTTTTTCTTGTTTTCCAAATCCAGCTTCCTCTCTTCCAAAGCAACTTTTGTAACTTCCAACAAAGATTTCTTCTCTGCAAGCACCAAAGTGCTCTCTTTTATCCTTTTCTCTGACAATTGGACTTCCAGGCCCTGGAATTCAATTTCTTTAGAGAGAGAATCGTATTCCCTGTTGTTCTTGACATTGTTTTGCTGCACTGTATATTTCTCAATCAATGCTTTGGAGTTCTCAAGGTCAATCTTCTTTTGCGCAATTACCTTCTCTACCTCCTTGATCTCTTGCATCAAGTTTTCCGTTCTGGTTGTAAGTCCCAGAATGTCATCTTCCAAATCCTGAACTTCCAAAGGTAGCTCGCCTCTTAGCAGGTGTATCTGGTCAATTTTAGAGTCTGTTTGCTGAAGTTTGAACAGCAGGTAAAGTTTTGATTCCATAGAGAGATCGCCCTCTACCGTACTCTTCTGCAATGAAATAAAGGTTCCTCCGTCAAGCGGGGTCTCAACCGGTATTTTGTTTTTAGCTGCTGACATAATCTATAGATGATATTGTATTGGATTATTATTTTTACAACTCTTGTAAACCGCAAAGTTAGGTATTTTTTTCAATAAAATCTCTCTTATCAAATCTACAACTCCTATTTCACTCTCGTAATGGCCTATGTCCATTACCATGAAATCCTTTTCACAAAAGAAATTGTGATAAGAAACATCCCCGGTTACCAAAACCTGTGCTCCCGACGCCATAGCCTGCTCTATGAGTGAAGAACCACTCCCTCCACACACTGCCACCTTTTTTATTTTACCCTGTACAAGATTGGAACTTTTTACACATTGGACATCAAACACCTCTTTTAACAAAGCAATCAGCGAGATTGCATCCATAGGTTGTTCCAGCTCCCCAATAACACCCAACCCGGATTCCTGTTCCCCCTCTTTGTTCAAAATAGTTTGGTTTATGAGGCACAATTTGTCTGCCATGATTCCGCTCACTCCTTGCAAAACCTTGTCAATATTTGTATGTATTGAATAGAGCGAAATGTCATTTTTGATAAGGTTTTTCACTACCCTCTCTACATATGTGTCTGAACCTATCTTTTTAAGGCCTTTGAACAACAATGGGTGGTGGGTGACAATCATCTCTGCCCCTATCTCTTTAGCCTCATCTACCACATCTTCTGTACAGTCCAGTGCCAAAAGGACCTTGGTAACATTGGTGTTGTAATCTCCCACCATAAAGCCGGAGTTATCCCAATTCTCCTGTAACGATTCCGGCGCAAACTCCTGCAAGATTCCGGCTATATCTTTTACTCTCATTTTCAAATAACTTAAAGTGAAGCAGCAACAGCCTCAAGTTTCTCTTTGATTCCGTTAAGGGACTCAATCACATCTATCCTCCGGTCAATACCCTCTTTATTATCCTTCATCCGTTTCAAAGCACCTTCCAGTGTCATCCCTCTCTCCTTGACCAAAAAGTGTATCATCTTGAAATTAGTAACATCTTGCGCCGTAAATAATCTGTTCCCTTTCTTGTTTCGTGCCGGTCTTATGAACTCCGGGAACTTCTGTGCCCAAAACCTGACAAGGGATGTGTTCTCGTCAAGCATTTCCGACACTTCTCCTATTGTATAATACAATTTTTCTACTTTAAATTCCTTGTAAGGCATAATTGAAAGATTTAAAGATTATTCGATAATAGGTATGGTCAATCCAAAGATTGTCCGTTATTCAATGCAATCACAAGCATATCCCTGTAATTGTATGGATCAAGCTCTGCAAAAAAATAATTCACAGGGTCTACAGTAGTTTTATTCAATGAAATTTCATAATGCAGATGGGGAGCAAATGACAAACCGCTGTTCCCAACCCTGGCAATTACACTGCCCTTGGAAACTTTCTGCCCATTACGTACAAACATCTCTCCCAAATGAGCATAATAGGTTTCGTAACCATTCCCATGGTCTATCCTTATTTGGTTGCCACGGTCCCTCTCCGACCTGGTTACAGACACCACCGTTCCCTCTGCAGTTGCCAACACCTCTGTTCCAATCCCGGACAAAAGATCTATTCCTTTATGTTCTACTTTGGTTTTGTAAAATGGATGGATTTTCATTCCCACTCCTGCTCCGGTTTGTGAAACCGAAAGGTTTTCCAATGGAAAAGAAGAGGGCAAATAAGTGACACTATCCTTTGTTTCCAAAAAGTTGTATATAGACTCTATCCGCTTGAATTGTTCGTTTGCCAGATACTCGGCAAACTTAACTTTATCTGATGTCTGGTTCACAAGAGTGATATCAGAAGAGGTATCCAACTGGGAATAAATACTTGGATTATATTCCGAAATCATATCCGGCGGGTCAGATTTGAAAATATTCATATATATTTCCCTGTCCTTTACCTTCAAGTCATTAATCACCTTATCCAAAAGTTCCAGTTTTTCCGTGGATCTTTGGTATTCTGCATTCAGCAAATCATTTTCCCTCTGCATCCTCTCTTCCCTGCCGGTATTGAACAGCAAGGCAAAAACAATGTAATACAATATTGCCAGCAAAACACTGCCAAAAAGATACCTGAATGCTGTTTTCAGCATCCCGGCAAAACCCTTTTTGTCTTCTGTAAAACTAAGTTGCTCTTTATTGAATTTATACTTGCTCATTGGAACCGGTTGTGTTAATAAGTGCAGCAAAACTCTCCTCATCAACGTCTGGGTTGTAGTAATTCAAAGGATTAACCGGCTTGTTCCTGTATATAACTTCATAGTGGAGGTGAGGGCCTTTGGAGCGCCCGGTATTGCCCATGAAACCAATTACCTCCCCTCTTTTAACAATCCTTCCTGTAGTTACATTAGCTTTTGTCAGATGAGCATACCTCGTTTTGTACCCGAAACCATGATCGACCATTACAAAATTACCATACCCAAAAAAGTCGTGCCCAACCTCAACCACCTTACCGTTTCCTGTGGCATAAATTGGCTCACCGGCGGGTCCGGACAAATCGACACCTTTGTGCATACGGTAATCCCCATGGAAAGGATCTTTTCTGTAACCAAAACTACTTGAATACCTTATCCTTTTAGAACCAATATTGACAGGAGGTATGGCCGGCACACAAAATGTCATTTCATCTGCACTTTTTGCCAATTGGGTCAAATCTTCAAAAGATCTGTTTTGAACATATGCCTTCTTGTAAAGTACATCCAAAGTAAATGCGGTTTTGCTTAGAACACCAGATTTTTCAAAGTTCTGCAGGTAGGAATACCTGTCCACACCACCAAAACCTGCATTCCTGATATCTTCTGGTATCTCATCCATACCAAAGATAGGACGATAGACATAGTTATCCCTCATTTGTAAAGCAACCAGTGATTTTTCTACACTTTCAAACCTTTTGTTCACCAGCTCCAGACTATTGGCCAACTCTTCGTTCTGCCTTTTAAGGGACAACATCTTGGGAGTTTCAAGATTAAAATATTCAGTGTATATGAAATAATAACCCAACGATACGATAATGCTTAGCAAAAACATGATCAAACCCTTGGATAGCTTTGCTTTCGCTGGGATTTGATGGATTTCGTATGCTAAAGTTTCGTGGTTGAATTTATACTTTCTGTTACCCTTCATTCCAATTTTATACTCTTAATGCTTTGCAAATTTATATAATTTTAAATAAAAACCTATTTTTGTGAATTAATTTGAACAGATCAATAATTCCTTGTATAATATGACATCAAAAGAGATAAGAGATAATTTCTTACGTTTTTTCGAATCCAAAGGGCACAAGATTGTCCCATCTGCACCAATGGTGGTTAAGGATGATCCAACCCTTATGTTCACAAATGCTGGTATGAACCAATTCAAAGATTGGTTCCTTGGAAACAGCCAGGTTCAATACAGCAGGGTTGCCGATTCCCAAAAATGCCTTAGGGTCAGCGGTAAACACAACGACCTTGAAGAAGTCGGGCATGACACCTACCACCACACCATGTTCGAAATGCTCGGAAACTGGAGCTTTGGGGATTATTTCAAAACAGAAGCCATTGCCTGGGCTTGGGAATTATTGACAGAAGTATACAAACTTGACAAAAACCGTCTTTATGCCACTGTTTTTGAAGGAAATAGTGACGACAATGTATCTGAGGACACAGAAGCGCGCAATGAATGGCTAAAATATTTGCCTGCAGAAAGAATCCTTTATGGCAACAAGAAAGATAATTTTTGGGAAATGGGAGACACCGGGCCATGCGGACCTTGCAGTGAAATCCATGTAGATTTGAGGAGTGATTCCGAAAGAGAAGCTGTTGACGGGGGTTCACTGGTTAACAAAGACCACCATCTTGTTGTAGAGATATGGAACCTGGTGTTTATACAGTACAACAGAAAAGCCAACGGACAACTTGTTCCGCTACCAAACAAGCATGTAGACACAGGTATGGGTTTTGAAAGACTTTGTATGGCAATGCAAGGCAAACAAAGTAACTACGACACCGATGTCTTTACCGGCATGCTTGGCAAAATAGCATCCTTGACCGGTAAAACCTACAACCAAACACCCGAAATTGGCATTGCCATGCGGGTTATATCCGACCATATCAGGGCTATCTCTTTTTCAATTGCAGATGGTCAGTTGCCGTCCAATGTAAAAGCAGGCTACGTCATAAGAAGGATTTTGAGAAGAGCAGTACGTTATGCATACACCTTCCTTGAGTGTCCGGAACCTCTGTTGTACAAATTGGTGCCTCAGCTGGTTCATGATATGGGAGATGCATTCCCAGAACTGGCTTCCCAGCAACAATTGGTAGAAAAGGTTATACACGAAGAAGAAGAGGCCTTTTTAAGGACTCTGGACAAAGGCATCAAACTTCTGGACAACATAATGGAAAAGAACTCCAAAGACAAGCTCATTTCAGGAGAAGAGGCATTTACACTATACGACACTTTTGGTTTCCCTATTGACCTAAGCGAACTTATTGCAAAGGAAAAAGGTTATACAATTGACCATAAAAGCTTTGAAAAAGAGCTGGAAAAACAAAAAAACAGAAGCCGTAATGTAGCCTCTACACAGGAGGGCGATTGGGTAGAATTGATGGACTCGTCAGAAACAGAATTTTGTGGATACGAAAACACTCAGGCGCAAGTTAAGATTGTCCGCTACAGGGAGGTTTCCACAAAATCCAAAAAACATTTCCAGGTTGTATTGGACAAAACCCCTTTCTACGCAGAGAGCGGCGGACAGGTTGGCGACACGGGATATCTCGAGCACGACGGCGAACGTATCAACATTACCAATACTGTAAAAGAAAACAACCTGCACATCCATATTTGTGAAAAATTACCAACCAATCCAAAAGAGTGCTTTGTTGCCAAAGTTGATGTGCAAAAAAGGACCCAAACAGCAAACAACCACACAGCAACCCACTTGCTTCATAAAGCATTAAGGGAAATCCTTGGTTCACACATAGAACAAAAAGGGTCTCTGGTAAGCAACACCCATTTCCGCTTCGATTTTTCTCATTTCGAAAAGATCCAGGATCAAGACCTGAAAAAAATCGAAAACCTTGTAAATGAATACATCCGGCAAAATCACATCAGGGATGAAAAAAGGGAAGTTCCTGTAGAACAAGCAAAACAGATGGGAGCAATGGCTTTATTCGGAGAAAAATACGGCGAGAAAGTCAGGGTAATAAAATTCGGAGACTCCATTGAACTTTGCGGTGGCACTCACACTTCTGCAACCGGTAACATCGGATTGTTCAAAATCCTTTCCGAAAGTGCAATTGCTGCAGGAGTAAGAAGGATAGAAGCCACTACCGGCAAATACGCCCAGGAGATAATTGAAGAAGAGGAAGAGTTGTTAAAGAATATCAAATCACAACTTAACAACTCCCCGAATATATTGGCTTCTCTCGAAAAAATCCTGGCAGAAAACGAAAGTTTGAAAAAAAGAGTAGATCAAATGCAGCATGAACAAGCCCGGCAGTTAAAAGAGAAAGTGACAGCCCAATCCAATCATATCAACGGGGTAGATTTGTATATCCTCAAGGGTGAGTACAGCAGCGAAGTTGTAAAAGAACTGGCGTTTATGATTCGCAAAGAAAAAAGTAACTCAGTGTTTGCTGCAGCCTATATATTTGAGGGGAAACCATATTTGGCGCTAATGTACAGCGACGACTTGGTTGCCCATGGGAAAAACGCTTCCAAAGAGATCAGGGAGGCAGCAAAATCAATAAAAGGTGGCGGAGGTGGACAACCATTTTATGCTACTGCAGGGGGCAAAGATGTGCAAGGCATAGATTATGCAATGGACAAACTTATAGAACTTGCCACCCAACATGCATAATCGAATAAAAGAGCACCATTGAAAAAATTAGACCAATTCATAGTTACTTCGTTCCTGGGACCTTTTGTCCTTACATTCCTCATCGTGATTTTTGCACTGATGCTGCAGTTTTTGTGGCTATACATAGACGAGCTTGTAGGTAAAGGTCTTGGAGCATTGGTCATCCTTGAATTTTTAGCTTGGGGTTCTGCCACATTGATACCTCTGGCATTACCAATTGCAACCTTGCTGGCATCAATCATGACTTTGGGAGGGATGGGAGAAGACAACGAGCTGCTTGCGATGAAAGCAGCCGGTATACCTCTGCAAAGAATCCTCAGACCCATAATAATTGTCTCTTTTATTGTGAGCATAGGAGCTTTTTTTGCCTCCAACAACCTTATCCCCGTTTCCTACTCAAAGATCTACTCATTGCGAGATGATATCAGCAACACAAAAGAAGAGATACGGATTCCCACCGGCATTTTTTACGATGGCATAGAGGGATACAACATCAGAATCGGGAAAAGGGACGAAAAAAGCGGAAGCATATACAATGTAATGGTTTACACCCACAAAGAGGGTCGAGGCAACACAAGCCTTACACTTGCCGACTCGGGATCCATCAAGTTTACAGCAGACAAGCAGAACCTTCTGTTTACATTGTACGATGGTTACTCCTACGAAGAGGAACCTCGCTCATTCGGTGCCAATGATACCCTTTTCACATACCAAAGGATTGGATTCAAAAGACAAGAGATGATAATATCCCTTGCAAATTATGCTTTCCAACGCAGTGACCAGGACAGGTTCAACAACGAAGTTATGGCACAAAACCTTTCCCAATTGAAAGTAGCCAGGGATTCACTGGACTCTGTGTACAAAGAGGTACATAAATACCAATACCGTAACCTGATACTCAGCGGAGGATTGTCATACGGAAGGGAACTGGACACATCA
>JAQWAL010000007.1 GCA_028707695.1 Bacteroidales bacterium
TAATTGTTGCTAAATATAATTAACTTTGTGGGTCACAAATGTAACACATTTTTGTTAAACCTTATACCATTTTGGTTTTGAGAAAAAAGATCTTGCTCTCCCTTTTTGTGCTTGTTTGCTCTCTTGTTAGTGGGGGTGCTGAGGCGCGTGATATATGGAGCTACAAGTTTGGTAAACAGGATACAACCATTAAGACAACACCCGATTCCTCCAAGTTGGTCCAAATAGATACTTCTAATATAAAAAGAGCTGATTCCCTTAATATTATCTCTGCAGATTCTGTAAAGAAAAAGGGTTCTCTGCTGTATCCGGCTTTCTCCGGCGCAAAGGATTCCATAGTAGAAGATTTTTCCGGCGGTGAGCGGATGATATATTATTACGGAGATGTGAACGTCAAGTACGGGAACCTGGAACTCAAGTCTGCATATATGGCTTACAATATGAAAACCAATACGGTTTTTGCTTCCGGCATCAAGGATACTGCCGGGGTCTTGCAAGGTAAGCCAGAGATGACTGAGGGTACGGAAAAATATACCATGGAGACGGTATATTATAATTTTGACTCCAAAAAGGCCTTGATTAGTAATATGATAACACAGGAGGCAGAGGGGTTCCTGCATGGTGACAGATTGAAAAAGATGCCTGATAATTCAATCAATATTTCGGGAGGAAAATACACCACTTGTGACCATGAGCATCCCCATTTTTACCTTCAGCTTACTAATGCCAAGGTTGTGACTCAACCAAACAGAAGCACTGTTTTTGGCCCTGCATACATGGTGCTGGAAGATGTCCCGACTCCCTTTGCTTTACCCTTTGGATTTGTTCCAAACCAGATGACAAGGGCCAGCGGCATTTTGATCCCTACTTTCAATGATGAGGCTTCCAGAGGCTTTTCTCTCAAGGGGCTTGGTTACTATTTTGTATTGGGGGACCATTTTGATGTTACCTTGACAGGTGACATTTATACCCTTGGTTCTTGGAATGCAATGCTCACTTCGCGTTACAGGAAACGTTACAAATACAATGGGGACCTTAGCATCAACTATTCTGTAAACCAGGTGGGTGAGCAGGGTGCTCCCGATTTTTACCAGTCCAAGGATTTCTCTGTCAGGTGGAGCCATTCACAGGACGCCAAAGCACGTCCCGGGACTTCATTCAGGGCTTCGGTCAATTTTGCCACCCCTATGAACGACAGGTTCAACTCCTATGATATACAGCAAAGCCTCCAGAACCAGATATCATCTTCCATCTCTTATGGCAAGACTTTCCAGGGGACACCTTTTTCGCTCTCTGCAAATATATTGCATAGCCAGAATTCTTTGGACAGTTCGTATGCTTTTACTGTTCCAAACTTCACCTTCACAATGAACCGGATATTTCCTTTCAAAAGGAAAGATGCTGCAGGAAAGGAGAAGTTTTATGAGAAGATCTCTTTCAACTACAGTTCCAACCTGAACAACAAGGTCAATTTCAAGGCAAGCGATTTTGGAGGTGATGATTTCCTTTCGAAATTCAGGAGCGGGATGCAACATAATTTCCAGATTGGATTGCCGACATTCAATCTTTTCAATTACATACAGTTTTCTCCGGGAGTATCTTACGGGATGAACTGGTTTTTCCAGAAAAATGAAAAATATTACGACTCGGAAACCGGGAAGGTAGAGAGTGAAATTGGCGATATCTTTTCCCATTTTGGGGCAACTACCGATTTTGCGGCATCTCTCTCCATGGCCACTACAATTTACGGGCTTTTCAATTTTGGTCCAAGGGCAAAGCTAAGGACAATAAGGCATATGGTAAAACCGGCAGTGAGTTTCAGTTTCAGGCCGGAGCAGGGGACGCCATCCAATGGATACAGGACCTTGAGGTATATAGACAATAGCGGTGTGGAGCAGGAGAGGGAGTACAATATATATGAGAGTTTGTTGTATGGCTATCCATCCAAAGGTAGCAGTGCTTCTATGAGTTTCTCTTTGGGAAACAATTTTGAAGCAAAGGTTGTGAGCAAGACAGATACTACCGATGGCGGCCTCAAGAAAATCAAACTGATAGATAACCTAAATTTTGCCAGTTCCTATAATTTCCTTGCCGATTCCATGAAACTTGCAAATATCTCTGCAAGCATGAGTACAACCATATTCGGGTCGTTGGCATTCAATGCAAATGCTAACCTGGACCCTTATGCAGTTGACAATGACGGAAAGAGGTATAACAAGCTGAATTTTTTGGAGCACGGGTTGGGCCATTTGGCCCGCTTGACAAATGCCAGTGCCTCCTTTTCGTATCAGTTTTCCGGTAAAGGAAGCAGGAGGGGGGCAGGAAAAGGCCTTCCCGATGGCAAGCCCAAGGATGGGTCGCAATATGTAAGGGTATACAACCACCCTGTTACAGGGGAGTATATTCCCGGAGGCTGGGTTTATTATCTGGATCCTGACAATCCCTGGTCGGTGAATGTGAACTACAACTACTCCTACAGCAAGTCCTATTCAAATGTGGGAGGTGTTCTCAATACAAAACACAACCATACCCAGACATTGGGTATCTCTGCCCAGGCTAGCCTTGGGAAGGATTTGAGTATCAATGTAAACACTGGAATAGACCTTATGAAGATGGCCCTTACCACTACCCAGTTGAGTGCCACATATGACCTGCACTGTTTTACAATGTCTGTTTCATGGGTGCCATCCGGAATGTGGGAGAGCTGGAGTTTCAGGATAAATGCCAAGGCATCTGCACTCGCAGATTTGTTGCAGTACAAGAAAAACGCAAGTTACTGGGACAGGGGCCAAGGTTTTTGATTTTGACAGTACTATAAATTCAATAAACTAAAATTAATGATTATGAAAAAAGTTATTGCTACAGAGAAAGCGCCAAAAGCTGTAGGTCCTTACAGCCAGGCGGTGGAGGCAAACGGCTTCCTTTATGTGTCGGGTCAACTGCCGGTTGATGCAAATACTGGTGAATTTGTTGCCGGAGGAGTAAAAGAACAGGCCAAACAGGTTTTGGAAAATATTGGTTATATACTTCAAGAGGCCGGCTATAGCTTCCAGGATGTTGTCAAGTCTACGGTATACCTTACCAATATGGCCGATTTTGCCGTTATGAACGAGGTTTATGCAACATTCTACAAAGAACCATACCCTGCACGTGTAGCTTTCGCTGTTGTTGGTTTGCCAAAGGGTGCGTTGATAGAGATAGATGTGATAGCATCTAAATAAACATTGAAATTGGCATGGTAATTGTCATTGAAAGTGGGGTAAATCTCCACTTTTTTTGTTTTTTTGTATAAAATGATTATTTTTGTGAGACATTTACACACTCTATATTCATAGGGGATAATTCACATCCACACAAATAAATTGATGTACGACATACTAGAATTAAGCAAGAAAAGTCAGGAAGAGCTTGTTGCCATTGCAAATGACTTGAATATTGCCAAAGCTAAAAGTTTTTCCAAGGAAGACCTGGTTTACGAAATATTAGATGAACAAGCCAAAGTTGGCAGCAAATCGTCTGAAGGGCCAATCAGGCGGCCGGTAGTGAAACGTGAGCCAAGGGGCAGGCAACCAAAGAAGGTTGAGGCCAAAGCAAAGGATAATCAAAAGGAGAAGCAGCCGGATAAAGAAACGGACAATGTTGCAAAAAGCACCCAACCTGCTAAGGTGCAAAATCAAAAGCCCCCAACGGCAAAACAAAAAGAGCAACCTCCCAAAACACAATCTCCCAAAACACAACCGTCAAATTCACAAACGGCTAATCCAAAGGAACAACTTCCGAAAGATAATCTTCCAAAAGAGCATTCGCTACCATCTTCGGGACAACCTAACGCATCAAGCGACAATACAATAAAAAAAGAGTCACCCGAAAACAAACAGGATAAAAACCAGGACAAACAACTTCGTTCCAGGAGGGGCCGTAAGAGCACCAAAGGAACCGAAACGGGTGTTCTTACCGAGCAAGATACCAAGAAAACACCAATAGCTAAAGCTCCGGAAAAGGAGGGTTCGGCCATAATTGATCCTGCAAGAAAACAGGAAACCAAGGTTGTTCAGGAAAACAAACCTTCGGATGAACAAAAAGCTGGTAACAATAACAATAATAATAACAATAACCAGGAGAAAGGGAACAACAACCGCAGGGGTGAGAACCCGCAAAAACCAAAGTTTGAGTTTGAGGGGATAGTGGACGCTACCGGTGTATTGGAAATAATGCCTGACGGTTATGGTTTCTTGAGGTCGTCCGATTACAACTACCTTAACTCTCCCGACGATATTTACGTATCCCAGTCGCAAATCAAATTATATGGTTTGAAAACAGGTGATACTTTGATAGGTGAAATAAGGCCGCCAAAAGAGGGCGACAAATATTTCCCTTTGGTAAAGGTAAAGCAGATAAACGGAAGGAACCCTGAATTCATTAGGGACCGTGTGCCTTTTGACTTTTTGACTCCGCTCTTTCCGAATGAGAAATTCGATATAACATCCAAAGGGCACAATAACTTGTCTGCAAGGGTTGTGGATTTATTTGCACCTATCGGCAAAGGCCAAAGGGGGTTGATTGTAGCGCAGCCAAAAACAGGAAAGACTGTTTTGCTCAAAGATATTGCAAATGCCATTGCCGACAACCATCCAGAGGTTTACATGATTGTCCTTCTCATTGATGAGAGGCCGGAAGAGGTTACGGATATGTCCAGGAGTGTGAAGGCAGAGGTTATTGCATCGACTTTTGACGAGCCTGCAGAGAGGCACGTGAAGGTTGCCAATATAGTATTGGAGAAAGCCAAAAGACTTGTCGAATGTGGCCATGATGTTGTGATATTGCTGGATTCAATAACCCGTCTTGCACGTGCTTTCAATACCGTTCAACCAGCATCGGGTAAGGTACTCAGCGGGGGAGTGGATGCAAATGCGCTTCACAAACCAAAAAGGTTTTTCGGGGCTGCAAGGAACATAGAGAACGGTGGTTCACTTACAATCCTTGCAACGGCTCTTACAGAAACCGGATCCAAAATGGACGATGTTATTTTTGAGGAGTTCAAAGGTACAGGAAACATGGAATTGCAACTTGACAGGAAGCTTTCCAACAAACGGGTATTCCCTGCTGTGGATGTAACCTTGAGTAGTACCCGAAGGGAAGATTTGTTGTTTGACAAGGAGACTCTCAACAGGATCTGGATCCTCAGGAATTACCTGGCAGATATGAATTCCGTGGAAGCCATGGAGTTCATGAAAAGCAGGCTGCTTCGCACAGAAAACAATACCGAGTTCTTGCTTTCCATGAATGGAGAATAGGTTGTTTGGCTGGTGTTATAAACCTGCCAGATGAAGCAATATACCTACAGACAGGCCAATGATCATATTTATAAGCTTTGCTTTTGCAAAGCTTTTTTTACTTTCTGCCAGCAGAGGAAGTGCGGTGTGGCCATCTTGTACTATTGAGCTGGCAAGCAGAACACTGAAAGGAACTATTCCTGCGGCAAAGAGGGAAATGAACACCATATGCGGGCCGGATTCCGGAATGAGGCCAATAAGAACTGCCAATAAAATGACCAAGTAGATGTTCCCGGCAACCCACTCTTCAAGATGAAGGAACTGCATGCCATAATGAATCATGAGCAAAGCCCCGAATGTCCATAGGAATATGGGCTTCAAATGTTTTTTTACCACATGGTTCCATAAATGTTCCTTAATGAAGTGCTCACTAGCTTTTGCCGTCATGAACAAGACAATGATACTGAGACCTGCAAACAGAAGGTTTATCCACCTTTCGCTAAAGATATCGAACTGAGCGTGGTTGTGCAGAGTGTCATGTGTATGTTCGTTGCCAATAGTAGTTTCATGTTCATGATCGTGTTCATGGTCGTGATCCTGGATGCAAACCCTGGAATCATCCTCTGCAAGTGTTTGAATTGAGTAGGCTTGTCCTGTCTGGACAGTGCTTTCTGCTTCTTGTACATGTGCAGAGTGGTCATGTTCCAGAATGCCAAATATTACAGCGGAAATGAAAAGGGCTATACCTGCCATAATAAATGCCCTCTCTTTGGTCATCTTTGTTAGTCCGGTTTTGAAGGAGTGGTTAAAGATATTTGTTTTGGAATGCTTGTGAGTGTCACAGCAATCTTGGTGGATTTCGTAATGTTCCGGATTGAAAGGGGCTACCTGTTTTTTAACAAACCTGTCTGTTACAAGACCTGCTACAATGCCTATTACAAAAAGCAGTGCAAACAGCAAGAGCGCTGTTTTGGGAATCATAGCCATGACAATGAATGCCTCGTCTCCGGAGGAGGCAATCATCATGGCCACCAAAGCACCAAAACTCAATAGTTTATGGGTATATAGGGAGACAACAGCAAACCCACCCACACATCCCGGGACCAGACCTAGTGCTGCAGCCAGGAACACCTGTTTCACAGAAGAGTTCCTGAGTTTGCGGAAACTCTCTCCATGGGAGTGTATGTTGATATATTCTATTAGGATCATCATTATCATGACCAATCCTGTAATGAGGATACTGTTTTTTAGAGCCTCCAGTAGTGTATGCATGTTTTGAATGGTTAGGTTTATTGGTTACGTGATGATAAATATTTTTCCATCAGTTCTGTGGCTGCAGAAAACGAACTGATTTCGCCTTCCAGCACCTTCTCTTCGAAAATCTTGAGGTTCTCTTTGATAACATCGCTTTCGTAAAACCTGTGTTTGAGCCCTTCCTGTATTGTCTCGTACATCCAGTAACTGGCTTGCTCCCTCCTCCTGTGGAGGAAATAACCGTTTTGTTTTGTCAACTCCATGTACTCGTTGATTTTTTCCAGGACATCTTCCAAACCCTGTTTTGTGACAGATGATGTTGTAAGGGCAGTGGGCACCCATCCCGAATCTGTTGGAGGGAAGAGGTGCAGGGCATTTTTGTACAACGCTTTTGCCAAGGTGGCCTTCTCTATGTTGTTACCATCCGATTTTGTGATTGCAATCAAATCGGACATCTCCATGATTCCCCTTTTTATACCTTGCAATTCATCTCCTGCTCCTGCTAGCATCAAAAGCAAAAAGAAATCACTCATTGAGTGTACTGCAGTCTCCGATTGTCCAACCCCAACAGTTTCTATGAATATAACATCGTAGCCTGCAGCTTCGCATAAGATTATGCTCTCCCTTGTTTTCCTTGCGACTCCACCCAGGGATCCCCCGCTTGGGCTTGGCCTGATGAATGCATTTGGATCGTTGCAGAGAGTTTCCATACGGGTTTTGTCCCCGAGTATGCTCCCTTTGCTCTTTTCACTGCTTGGGTCAATGGCAAGGACAGCCAGTTTGTGCCCTTTGTTTGTTATCAAAGAACCAAATGACTCTATGAATGTGCTTTTTCCGGCACCGGGTACTCCTGTTATACCTATCCTAATGGAATCAACAGCGTGGGGAAGGCATTTGGAAATTATGTTTTGAGCGATTTTCCTGTGGTCTGGCCTTGAACTCTCTATTAATGTTATAGCCTGTCCAAGGACAGATGTACTACCTTTCAAAATCCCCTCTACATATTCATCTTCACTCAGGAGCCTGTATTTGTTTTTTTTGTAAAAATTCTTGATGTAAGGATTGACAATTGGTGGTTGTTCAATACCATTGTTCACTTTGAGTGCGCTGTCAAAAGTATTCTCTTGCATTACAAATTTGAATTTAGCTACCTGGTAACATTTCCACTTATAATAAAGTTCATTACAGGCCTGGCCGGGGAGTTGCTTATGATGGACAATATATAGGACTTCTCTCCGAACTCTCCGGTTGTATCCAGTGTGACATCTACTTTTGTGTTACCGCCAGGTTTGATTTGACCAGGATAGGTTATCTTAATTTTCTTATGTTCGGATTCTATTTTCCTTATCATGAGGTTGGACCTGCCAAGGTTCCTGAGGTTAAATGAAAAGGTTACAATTTCTCCTGCTTTTACTTTCCCGAAATCGTAACTGGAGCTGCCGGCCATTGGTAATGGGGCATTTTCCCTGTCTTTTTGTGACATGCCGGAGAAGTTGTCCCGGATTGAACCATATATTGGAAATGTTTTGTTGGTGACCTCTTTTTTGTTTACCAATATTTTGGTCATGAAGTATGTCTTTCCCCAGTTGCCGGATTGTTTGGTGTCTACTGTGATTTGAAGGTTGCCCTTTTGTCCCGGCTTCAAAGTTTCCGGCTCTGCCTTTATTTGAAGTCCTTTTGTTTGCGGAAGGAATTCTATTGTTATATTCCCGTTGGTTGTGTTGGCAACGGCAATGTTTTCTGTAACAACCGCACCCATTGCAATATTGCCCAAATTAAGGTATGCCTTCCTGAAGGATAACCCGTTGAAATTTTCCGGGAACAAATCACTCAGGGGTTTGGGTTTGTCATGGACAACTCCCCTTATCCTTAAAATCACTGGTTTTGGTTCACCTGTTATGTAAACTGTCAATGCCTTGTCAAATGGATAAGGACCTTGGTCGTTCAGGAATGTGACTTCTATGTTTCCTTTTTCTCCTGGCATTATTGGCTGTTTTGTCCATACGGGAGTAGTGCATCCGCAAGATGCAATCACGGTTTGTACAACTACCGGTTGCTTTCCGATGTTTTCGAAAACAAATGTATGTTTGTGATGCCCCGATTTGAGCATAATATCCCCGAAATCGTGGATCGTTTTGTTGAATTTTACATTTTGAGGTTGTGAATATGAGATGGTTGCAAACAATAAGGTTGCCAGGAGAGTCAAAAGCCTTTTCTGTTGTTTTATTTTCATATTGCTTATAATTTTACTACAAAGATACGAATTGTATTTGTTCTATTGAACCAAATTCATATCTTTGCAACAATCAAACCAATTTAAAACTTAGTTATAATGGCTTACAAAATTTCAGATGACTGTACTGCTTGCGGAACTTGCATTGACGAATGTCCGGTTGAAGCTATCTCTTCCGGAGATATCTATGTGATTGACCCAAATATTTGCACAGACTGTGGAACATGCGCTGATGTGTGTCCGGTTAGTGCAATCAGTCCGGAATAATTATCATTTCAAATGATAGAGCAAGGGGTTGGCCAGGTATGGCCAACCCCTTTTTTTTGTGCCACCAATGGAGGGTAAGGTAACCTGGCGGTTTAGGTCAAGTCATTCCACAATCATCTTGTTTGTACCACCGTGTAGAGGATATGTGTTTAGCAATGTCTCTCCTCTCTCATCCATCAAGCTGGCTTTGAAGCTATACTCTCCTTTGGACAATGGAATTTCCAAAGAAATTGGCTTTGTCAGGTCCAGTTCATGTTCGTAATCCAATGCACCGTTTTTGACCAACTGCAATTTGAGTTTGCCGCCAATCCAGTTATGTGGCACCAAGATATAGTCAATCCCGCCATATTCCCATTTCCCATCAAGGAAATTGATGGAATTTCCTTGAACTATACCTGGAAATGTGAGGTTGACATATGGCTGGTTCATGTACGATGAGTATTCTTCGTTTTCTGATTCTGTAAAACTCAGGGCATTCCACTCCGGTGTTGTGCCGATGTTGTTCTTTGAGCATGCACCCAGGATGAGGCATGCAATGAGGATGGTTGCAATAGTTGTTGTTTTCATGGTTGTTGAATTTATTGGTTGTTTGTAATGTTTACCAACTTATATATACTCCTTGTACAAATATTGTATCTGGTTCCGGAGTGATTGTCAATGACTGGAATACTTGGTCTGAGTATTCTTCCGTAACAGGTCCCTGCAGTACAACGGCAATGTGTCCGTTGGTCCTGATCCACGGGCGATCGTTGTTTTCTGTTAAATCCAACCTCAATTGTGCTGTTCCGTTGTAAATTGAGTTGTTGGTATAACTGTAACTTGTATTTATTGTCACAAATGGATATATGTTGTTGATCAATTCCATATTGGAAGGAGTGGGCATATCTGCCCGGCAGTAAATTACCATTACAGAATGGGATATCATCCCTGGCGTACCGGTTTGTTCTCCTGCAATCAAATGTTTATTGACACTAATATTAATATGGTCGTAAACAGTTACATGGCATTGGTCTGTAAACCCTCCTTCTTGTGTGGTTACTGTTACAACGGAATTCCCGGGAGCATGAGCCGTAGCCATGCCTGTATTTGGGTCTATTGTCAATACTTGTGTGTTGGAACTGCTCCATGAGATATTCTTGTTGCTTGCATTGGAAGGAGTTATGGATGCAGAAAACTGGTAATTATCTTCCTTTTTCAACTCTAATGACGATGTGGAAATTGTGACATCCTGTACATTGTTTCCAATGGTTATGAGTCCGGAGACATCTACCCTCCATGAGATTTCGCCGGCAGAACTTCCGTTGAATTTTATGGTCTCCATATAATGCCTGCCTCTTTCTATGTCATAATTGTTTGTTGTGTTGAGACCCGGGAAATTCCGGAACTTGATTATCCCGGTTTTGTCAGGGCTGCTATAGTTGGCTGTTATCTCTACGTAACTGCAAATATTTTCTTTTTCCCCGGGATGTTTATGGACAGGATTTGAATTCATACCAATGTTTCCCTGAAGGTTTTCGAACATATAGAGGGGTGTGGCATAATTGTGCATAGGAGGTTCCATGGATCCATCAGAAAGGATATCTCCGTTTTGGCATAAATTTTCCAGACTTGCTTTGTTGTGGTCTAACAAAAGGGAATATGCGGGTACGTTTTTAAGCGAAATGCTGGTGATTTCTATGTTGACTCCCGGGGACAAGTTGTTTTTGTTGAAAAGGAAAGTGAATTTGGCCAACAATCTTTTTACGTTGATTGTGAAATTACGCGATGTTTTTGAGACCAACACATCGATTGCTCCGGCAAAAATCATGTTGCCACCACTTCCACTGGTTTGGTAAACCTTGTGGTTCCTGATGGATTCCAGATTGGGAAACCGTGTAATGTCAATTGGTCCCATGTTGATTATTGCAACCAAGGTCTTTTCTCCCTGCTTCAATATCAATGTAGAAGATGTTGCTCCATTTTTATATATGTGACCCTCCAGCAATCCGTCGCTATCATATGCGAGTATATTCAGGTCTATGGCATTTTCTGCTATTTGACCGCTTTTTGTAATATCCGGCATCTTTGCATCAACCATCACAACCTGTAGCCTTTCCAATGACGCTTTTTGTGCAGGTATATCATCTTTCTGACATGAGCCAGTGATTGAAATAAGGCAAACCAATGCCATTATAGTATTGTTTCTAAGCATTATTCAAACAGATCTTTGTTAAGGTTGTATTTTTCTATTAGCTTGCTGATCTCAGGATCCAGCCCCCCTCTGTATGCCATTTTGATATCCAGTTCCTTTGATTTGAGAAAAAGCCTTGCAGCCTCCTGTTCTTCCCCTTTGCGAGCGTGTATGATGGCCATCATGTAAAGTTGGTGGGCGCTTTCTTTCAGTTTTTCCAGTATGGAGTATGCAGAAACATCCTGCCCGAGTGAGAGGTGTGCTATTGCTGTGTTGATGTCGTTGTAACCGATGAGTATCTCCAGTGCTTTGGAGTACTCCCTTTTTTTTAAAAGGTTTACACCCCTTGTGTAGAGGGTATCGGGTTCTGAAGTATGGATTGTATCCTTGACCATTCCTATCCTCAACAGGTTGAGTTCGATAGAGACTTTCCTTAGCAATGGGTAAATATTTTCTTTCAGGTAGTTGTACTCTTGTTTGTATTTGGATAGCAGGTTTTCCCTTTTGTCCGGTTCTACCTCTGCAAAACAGTCCAACAATCCTTTTTTGTTTGCCAGGATTGTATCTCTCTCTATTATCTTGTACAAAAGCTGCCAGTTCTCGGGGATGATGCATTGAATGATCTTTCCGTTTAAGTCATGCTGCCCGTCACCGTAGCCGCCAACCAGTTTGCCATGGTGTAAATGAAGTGTTTTGTATTTTTGGCTCATTTCAATTACAAGATCTGTAATGTGTTTTTCAATTTCCGTTGATCTTTGTTTTGAAAGTCTCTCGTTGGTCTTGAATTTGCCTTCGGGAGAAGAAGATGAGATGATTTTGATTGAGTCTATTTCAAATTCGTTCTCTTTGAATACATTTTCTATCATGGAGCAGATTTTTTCCAGTTCGTTTGCGTTGTTGTTGTGATATGGGTCTATTTTGTATTTCCCTGCCTTGAATGAAATCCTGGAATCATACCTCTGGTTGACCCGCCTTTCAATAACCTTTTTTTTGTAGCGGATGATATCCCGGGTGAATGCACTCACAGATGAAACATTGTATGTGATGGTGTCTGAATCGGCCAGCATATATGTCAATCCAGAACTGCTCCTTACACATCCTTTTACCCACAAATAGAGTTTCCTTGATTCTTGGTTGGTGGCAACATCCTGTGAATAGTGGTAATCAAAATTCCCATATTTGTCCTTTATCACCGAGTCCAGCCTCGCTCCCTTGACATAAGGGTTTTTGACATATCTGAGGAAAACCTCCCCGATACGGGACTTCCTTTTTTCATTTCTTTCTATTAGCCACTCTTTTACGTATTTATCAATTATCTCCTTTTCGCTGACACCTGATTTTGTTTTTAGAAAGTCATTCCTGATTCCGTTAAGTGCCATTGATTGAGGAAGGTGCCTTTCCAGGAATATGGACAGACCTTCCATGTCTGAAAATGACTCCAAAAAAGAGGCATCCTCTGGAATTATCCCCTCCATGTATTTCGCAAATTTCCTGTAACCATTTGCCTGGGATCTCTTGAACTCTTTTCCGCTTACAATTATCTTGGGAAAGGCGGTGGTATCCTCTCCCCGGAGCATAACGGGAACCATCTCGGTTTGCCAGGAATCGTGTATTAGGCAAGATGGTATTGTGAGAACAAAGCCAATGGTTATGATTCCATTCCTTTCTGCTATGTTGTGGGCCTTTGTGCTGATGACAACCTCATTCAGTTGCCTAATGCCGGTAAGTTCACCCGAAGAGTCCCTGATTGCCTGGTTGTAGATTATCTCTTGACCGCTTTCCGTTGTGAATGTGAAAGTTTCAAGGCTATCATGTGTGTTGTCACGGGTAAATGCTATCTCCTCTCCTTTGTGTGCATTTATGTAGGAGACCAACGGCACAGGATTGCTTTTTACAATGCGGTGCAAAGCTCTGTTGCAAGAACAAATGAGTAAGGACAAGCAGGCAAATATGAGGCAGACAATCTTCATTCAAAAAACATATACAAGTGAAATTGAAAGCTTAAAAGGCAGCAAACAAAATTTGCATGTGCTGTCCAGGAATTCCCCGCACGGCTCTATCTCATACATGTCGAAAGAGTTGATGGATGCACAAACTCCTGCTTCGAATTCCATGTTCAAATCCTTTGAAAGCATTTTTGCATATCCCAGTGTTGTTCCTACACCATAATAGTGCCCCTGGTAGCGGGTTGAATTGTACCCAACGTTGTATACAGCACCAGAGATATAAGCTCCGTTGAAAAATCCCGAGTAGGTGTGCCAATGCCAAAGCCTGATCCCGGAAAGTGCATTCAAATGTTTTATTTTTACCTCTTTGCTGAATTCGAAAGGATTCCAGGAAACCATGGTGTGGCAGGAGTATCTTTTGGACAACACAAAAGAGTGCTCTGCATTCAGGCTTCCGGTGATTAACAGGGGGATGTTGAGCGACAGCGTTTTTGTCTGCGCAAAAGTTGCTGTTGTGAGCAACAGCTCCAACACTATTGATGCCGGTATGATTATGTTTTTATTCAGACTTTTCATTTGATGTTAATGACCTCAATTTCTTGGAGATGCCAATCCTGTACAGATGCCATGCCGGTTATTAGCTCCATTCCGGAGATTTCCAGAGTGTACAAGTACCTTTTTCCTTCCTGGAAACCCTCTTTGGATGCCGGGAGGGTTGCTTTCCTGACCTCCTTTTTGTTTGATTCAAGATGGGTTGTTTCTACTTTGACAAAAGGATCAAAACCAGGCTGCAGAGGAAGGATTATTGTTTCTGCAGAGTTGCTGTCCAGGGAGAGTTCTGTGTATTCTGGACTGAGAGATTTGGAAGGAGTTATTGTCCCGTTGTGCAAAGCCATTGTGACGTGGTTGTCTGGCAGGGTGACTGAAATCTTGTTTATGGAGTGATGATTGTTATTGTTGGTTACCGAAATGACAATGTTTGAGCATTTGTGTTTGAACTGCAAAAGCACAACAGCATCCTTCTCTATTTTGGTTCCTGTGTGTTGTGCCCACATGTAGTCTATGTTGTTTTCCAGAGAGGTGGCAACTCCATTTGAAAAAGATGGCAGTTTTTGGTATTCAAAGCCTGCAGATACTGCATAAAAATCATATGTCCCTTTTGGCACTATAAGGTTTTTGGCAGTCAATTGCCTGAGGTTGCCATTGCCGTCGGAGGCCGCATCAAATGGAGTCCCCGGCCACGGGGGACGTGTGGCCGGATTCTCTTTTTGTATATAGCCGTATATCCTGAAATAATTACCCTCATGGAACTTTTGGATATTGCCGGATTTTGTCTCTGCCAGAGTTCCTGAAAAAAAAACAGTGTGCTCCCTTTTATTGTCCCCGGTGCAATTATGGCAATCTGGTTTATGGCAAGAGCAAATTGCAATAAACATGAAGAATAGGGTAAATTTAGGTTTGAGTTCCATGCTGTTATTCTATTAATGTAATGTCGGAGATGCTTTGCGTGGTCCAGTCCTGTACGGTAGCACCGGCAAAGATCATTTCATTTGCTGTAACATACAGGTTGAGCGTGTAATAACTCCCTCCTGCATACGACTGGGAAGGGATGGTTCCAGTGTAAACCTTTCCTGTGACAGAGGTGCCTCCAATTGTGACATTAGTCGTGACCTTAATGTTGATTGCTTTGGAAGCTAGCGGTAACATGATGTATTTTCCTTTTGTGCCCGAAACAGTCATGGGTTTGAATTCATCGGTTGAGCTGGAAGGAGTTATGGCTCCCGTGGCAAGGTTCATGGTAGATGAAGCATCTGCTTTTGAAGGGGTTATCTCTATTAATGTGACGGAGAGGGAGTTGATTCCGCTACCTTCCAAAATATTCAGCTCCAATCCCACTGCTTTGTGGGCATACACGAAATTGACTGTGCCACCCTCATTTACTCCGCTTACTTTTGACCAAAGGTAATCTTTCTTATTGGCTAGCTGTCCCGAGGTCCCGGAAACGAATGTTAAAGCTGGCGCACTTGCACTATTGGTAGATACGGAGTAGAAATCGTAAGACCCTTTTGGCAAGTACAAGCTGTTTTGGGGAGTAAGGACGCTGCCGGTGCTGCAAGTTGCTTCCAAAGGTGTTCCGGAAACGGGGCTGGATGTGGATACAGGGTCACCCGATTGGTAGCCGATGATTGTGGATTTGTTGCCGACAGTAAAAGGTATATCTGCCTTTGTTTGTGCATCCTGGTAATACGAAGCATTGAACTTCACTTCTCCCTCATATCCTTCTCTGTTGGTTGCTTCTTTCGTGCATGAAGCAAAAAGCAAGGAGATGCAAACGGCATAATAATAACTGGAATTTTTCATTTTCTTTGAATTTTAAGTTGTTTATAATGATATGATTGGTTTATGGTATTGGTCTTCCCAGTTTGTGATGCCCGACAATACAACTCCAATTTCATTGGATGATACTCCAATGTGAAGGGTATGGATCTTGCCTTGTTCCAGTCCACTCTCCATGAAAATCCTTGTGTATAGCGATTTGCTTGAATATTCCGTGGTATCGGCAAGGGTTATTTCCAAAACGATGTCTTTTCCCGGGACAAGGGGATTGCAGTAGTAATACCAACTATCTGAATCATTGTCATGGTACATGGGTTCCAGGAACAACCCCACATCCTGTTCACAGCTACATCTTCCATCTTGGATGCCCAGTATTGCATCTTGTTCTACCGGAGGGGTTATCTTGATATTTGTGATGCAGTGGTCAAAATCGGATTCGTTAAAGCATTTTACAACCAACATGGAGTTAGCCAGCTTGTGTTCCAGCACAATAATGTTTTCCCTTTTTTTTTGGATATTATGTACTCCTCTATGGTAGAGGTACCGGTATCCGTTTTTAAAGGGCTTTTTTTGTTCGTAATTGATTGCAGAAGAGCAAACGATGGTTGTCATATGGTATTCCCCCGGGTATAATTTGAAATTTTCACCTGGGTGGTAAATGGTGTCATGTCCGTTGTATTGGAAGATTACTCCGGAAGGGGTGCATTTACCGTCTTGTTCCGAGTAGTAGAGGTTCATGTAACCACTTGACATATCATGACAACATGATGAATCCTTGAACAAAACCAGATATTTCCCGTAATCTGGGCAGTTATCGTAATTTTCTCCAATACAGGAACAGGCCAACATGAGTGCAGATGCAATTGTGATTGTAGCTTTCATGGTTATTGTCTGACAAATGAATATTCAATGGTTTCGTTTTGGTAATTCCAGGGGGTTATGCCTACGGAGATATTCACACCGCACCTCTCTTTTAAGTTTAACTCTACTGTGTATTTGTTTCCTGCAACCAGGCTGCTTGGAATGGTGCCCGAGTAGACCATGCCATTGGTTGTTATGTTGTTTATTGTGGCATTTACGGATACCTCTACCCGAGGTTGTTGGCTGCATGGCAGCAGGAACAAACTCCTGGATAGTCCGCTCCCTTGGATAGTGCTGGCCGGCAAAAGGTTTTGGGATGTAGTTACTGTCCCGCCCAATAGGTCCAGCTCTGTTCCTTGCGGGTTTGGAAGGGTCATTTTGATATGGTTCACCACCATGTTATTGTAATTGTCCGGAGGATTTATATTTATTTGTACACAGCATGCCATGTGTTTGAAGTTCAGTTGTACGGGAGTTGGTCCCTTTACGTAGACCCTTTTGGCAGATGCCCAGATATAGTCTATGTGGTTTTGTGCCATACACTTCATGTTACCATCAAACATCACGTCAATGGCTCGGTTGCTGTTTTGGGAAAGGGAGTAGATGTCGTAACTCCCTTTTAAAAGGTAATACTCTTTGTTTGGATTCATTATTCCGTTAATCCCGGCACTTAACACAACTCCCTGGGTTTTGTTGGTTGTACTGAATGGCGTGGACTGAAAGGTGTACAGGTTGGCCTTTGTATACATTGCAGGGTATGCAGATGCTTTACTTGTGGAAGAGAATGTTGCTGTGACCTGCAGGCTGTTCAAATCAAAATTTTGATGTTTTGAGCAACTCAGGCACATTTGTGCTACAACTGCGATTATGATTCCTAACTTTTTCACAGAGGCAAATCTAATACTTGTGCTTTAGTTGCAAAACACTATTAAACAGGATTATATGATATTGAAATTATTATATTCCATTTTATATTTTATTGCTTTTTATAATCAGGGACAATTAATTTTTTTAACTTTGGCAATTAATTTTCAGATTCATTATACGATGTTAAACATTAAACTTCTGAGGGAAGAACCCCAATTGGTGGCAGAGAGGCTGCGCGTGAAGAATTTCGATGCGCAAATTATTATTGGAAAGATCCTTGAACTGGACTTAGAGAGAAGAAACCTGCAAACAGGATTGGATTCGATTTTGGCAGAGCAAAATTCAATAGCAAAACAAATTGGGTTGTTGATGAAGTCGGGCAAGAGGGAAGAGGCAGAGAGTGCAAAATCAAAGGTCTCTTCACTTAAGGAGCAATCCAAGGAGCTTGAATCCAAAATGGAGGGTGTCTCTTTGGAGTTGAATGATTTGCTTGTCCAATTACCTAACCTTCCACACGATTCTGTTCCTTGGGGAAACTCAGCACAAGAGAATGAGGTTGTAAGGCAGTGGGGAGAGTTGCCAAATATGAAAGATGGCTTGCCTCATTGGGAGTTGGCAAAAAAATATGACATCATAGATTTTGATTTGGGAGTGAAGCTTACCGGTGCAGGGTTTCCCGTTTACAAGGGAAAGGGTGCCAGGATACAAAGGGCTTTGATATCTTATTTTTTGGATTACAATACAAATGCCGGTTACAAAGAGGTGATGCCACCCCTGGTTGTGAACGAAGCTTCCGGGTATGGCACTGGTCAGTTACCGGATAAAGGAGAACAAATGTACCATGTAGGTTTGGACAATTTCTATCTGATTCCGACGGCCGAGGTTCCGGTGACAAATATTTTCAGGGATGTTATTCTGGGCCAGGAAGAGTTGCCGGTGAAGCTGACTGCGTATACTCCATGTTTCAGGAGGGAAGCAGGTTCTTACGGGAAAGATGTGAGGGGGTTGAACAGGCTGCACCAATTTGACAAGGTAGAGATTGTGCAGGTGACAAACCCGTCTGAATCTTACAATGCGCTGGAAGGGATGGTAGCACACGTAGAGGGTTTGGTCAAATCACTTGGTTTGCCCTACAGGATACTTAGGCTGTGTGGTGGCGACATGAGCTTCACATCTGCATTGACATATGATTTTGAAGTCTATTCTGCAGCACAAGAGAGGTGGCTGGAGGTCAGTTCTGTATCCAATTTTGAGTCATTCCAGTCCAACAGGCTTAAATTGAGGTACAAAGATGAAAAAGGTAAGCCTGCCCTTGCCCATACTTTGAATGGGAGTTCGTTGGCTCTGCCAAGGATACTGGCTGCATTGCTGGAGAACAACCAAGGGAACGGGTCCATAAAGGTTCCTCAGGTGCTGGTGCCGTATACCGGGTTTGAATACTTGGACTAACTTGATGGATACAAAAAGGAGGATATTGGGAATTGACCCTGGGACCCAAATGATAGGATGGGGAGTTGTGGATGTGGAGGGTGGAAAACCCAGATTTTGCCAGATGGGAGTAATCTCTTTGAAAGGCGAGAAGGATCATTTTGCAAAACTGGGAAGGATATTCAATGAGATTGGAGGATTGGTCCACCGCTTTTCGCCAAATGAATTTGCAATTGAATCTCCATTTTATGGCAAGAATGTACAATCCATGCTCAAGCTGGGTCGGGCTCAAGGTATTGCCATTGCGGCTGCTTTGAATGCTGGTTTGCCGGTATATGAGTATGCTCCCAGGAAAATAAAACAGTCCATTACAGGAAAGGGTGCTGCATCAAAGGAGCAGGTCTCTTCTGTGATTTGTGCAATACTTTCGGTAAAGGAGTTGCCTGAAGCACTTGATGCCACTGATGGTCTTGCTGCAGCTTTGTGTCATTTCCTTTCCGGAGATGTACATATTTCAATCCGAAAACATGAAAAGGGGGCTCGTCAAACCAACAAAGAGAGAGGTTGGGAGGCTTTTTTGAAAAATAATCCCGGAAGGATAAAATAATACGGATTTTTTATGTCCCTGCATTTAACCTTTGGCTTTTTGGATAGTCAAAGGTTTGTTGTTTATAAAGAAAGGTATATATAATCGGAATAATTATTAAATATGAAATATACAAAGAGTTTTTTTTTATTGTTGGCTGTATTGCTTTTTGCAAACAGCGGAGTTTATTCCCAATCCCGTAACCACAGGGTAAAGGGTGAATTGATTGATAGCGTCAGGAATGAGCGTGTAGAGTTTGCAACGGCTGCCCTTATACCCAAAGGGGAGGAGCAACCCCTCAAGTATGCCCTGTCAAATTCCCAGGGTGCTTTTGAGATAACAGATGTTCCTTCGGGGGAATACAAGTTGAGGATTGAGTTCATGGGTTACAATACCGTAGAGAAGGATGTTGTTGTAAGAGACAGCAGGATAGTGGATGTTGGTATGGTCAACATGCTGGAACAGGTCAATCTGCTGGACCAGGTTGTGGTCTCTGCATTGGGTAATCCGGTGATTGTCAAGAAAGATACAATTGAATACAATGCAACATCATTCAAGTCTACCGATAGTGACATGCTGGAAGAGTTGCTCAAAAAATTGCCTGGTATTGAGATTGACTCCGATGGTAAGATTACTGCAAATGGAAAGGAGATAACCAAAATAATGGTGGACGGGAAAACCTTTTTCCTGGATGACCCTTCTTTGGCAACCAAGAATCTTCCTGCTAAGATCATAGATAAGGTGAGGGTTGTAGAGAGGCAATCGGAACAGGCAAGGTTTACCGGTATTGACGATGGTAATGAAGAGACTGTTATAGATTTGTCAATAAGGCCAGGTATGATGAATGGCTGGTTTGGTAACGCAACAGCTGGTTACGGAACCGATGACAGGTTCCAGGGTGCCGCGATGGTTGGTAATTTCCGTGAGGATAGCCAAATCAGTATGATAGCAAACGGGAACAACACAAACAACAGAGCTTTCTCCGATATGGCCGGAAGCATGATGAGGAGTATGAGAAGTTCCATGGGTGGCTCAAGGGGAGGCATCAGGGTTGGCGGTACCACCATGAATTTTGGAGGGAATGGCATAACCACATCATGGATGGGTGGCCTGAATGCCAACACAGAGTTGAATGACGGTAAATTCAAGATAGGAGGCAACTATTTTTATGGTAAGACAGACAATGTTGCAGAGAGCATAACTTCACGCCAGAACTTTTTGCAAGACAGTAGTTTCTTTAACAGGGACTCCACTGTTTCCAAAAATATTTCCGATGGTCACCGGGTTGCTTTGGAATTGGAGTGGGAGTTGTCGGAGAAGACCTCGATATTGTTCCGCCCCAATGTAAGCATTGGTTTTGGATCTTTCAGCGAACAAAACAGCTACTCCACTTCGGGTGCAAATGGTACCAAAATTAATGACGGTAACAGTATTTCGGCAGGGGACAACGAATCTCAGTCTTTGGGTGGCGACCTATTGTTCAGGCACAGGTTGGGCAAACCAGGAAGGACTTTCTCTGTCAACTTTACCTATTCATACTCCAATAATGTCCTTGATGGTTTGAACAGGTCTGAAACAAACCGTTATGGTGCAACCCAAATGAGTGATATCGTAGACCAAAGGTTTGACTTGACAAGCAACAGCTACTCGTTGGGAGCAAGGGCTTCCTACACAGAACCATTAGGGAAGAATTATTTCTTGGAACTTGCATACCGTTACAATACAAATGTCAGCAATTCAGAGAAATATTCATACAACTTCAATACTGTAACCCAAAGTTACGATATCCTGGACCAGGAGTACTCCAATACATATGAAAACACATTTGTAAACCAGCAAGCAGAGGTGAATGTAAGGAAAAATGAAGACAAATACAGTTACACACTTGGGTTCAATGTACAACCTTCTTCAACAGAAAGCATAGGTGACACCACATACCTCAAAAGGGACATAGTAAACTTTTCACCCTCTGCCCAGTTCGATTACCGATTCTCTGAGATGAAGTCTATAAGGGTAAGGTACAGGGGTAATACCAACCAGCCATCAATAAACCAGTTACAGCCGGTACCGGACAACTCGAATCCTTTGTACATCCCATTGGGAAACCCGGACTTGCTTCCTGAATTCAACCACAGGTTGTGGGTAGATTTCAGGAGTACCCAAAAGGAGACATTCCGTTCGCTCAACCTTCGTTTGGGAGCAAATTATACGATGGACAAAATAGTTAACATGACATGGTACGATGAGGGAGGTATCCAGTATAGCAAACCTGTGAATGAAGATGGTGTGCACTCGGTCTTTTCCAACCTGATGTTCAACACACCAATAAGGAAATCCAAATTCTATTTCATGAGTGGTACCAGGTTGTCGTTGAACAACGGGATCAACTATTCCAACCAGATACGCAACAAAACCACAAGCCTCTCTCTTGGGGAGTATATAAGGTTGTCCTACAGGGGTGACAAACTGGAAGCCAGTGTTGGTGGAAGGGCCAATTATTCACATGCCTGGTATACAATAGAGAACAACATAAGACCAGCTACATGGAACAACTCTGTAAGTATGTATTTGAACTGGACTATGCCAGGAGGGTTCAACCTTAAGAGTGATATAGACCATAACTTTTACATTGGATACGAAGAGGGTATGAACGAACCGACAACTGTCTGGAATGCAGAGTTTTCAAAACAGGTTCTAAAAAACATGGGAACG
This sequence comes from Bacteroidales bacterium, assembly GCA_028707695.1. Classification (GTDB taxonomy): domain Bacteria; phylum Bacteroidota; class Bacteroidia; order Bacteroidales; family UBA932; genus Bact-08. The sequence goes on from JAQWAL010000007.1 coordinate 21,935, forward strand.
CTTGGACTTAAGGTTTACGATATATTGAACCAATCAAGGAATGTTTGGAGGAACACAAACGACAACTATATAGAGGACATCCAGAACAACACCTTGAGACAATATTTCATGCTAAGTTTCACTATCCGTTTCGGTACCTTTGGAGGTGGTGATTCCAATCGCAGAGGGCCAGGCTCAGGAATGGGCGGACACAGGAGGTTCTAAAAATAACAAAAACCGGTTTACAGGCCGGTTTTTTTATTGCTTCCCTGGGAAAATGCTCTCCATTTATCTATGACGTTCTTGAAATCTTCTGGCAGTTCGTTGGAGAAAAAGAGTTTGTTGCCACTTTCGGGATGTGTGAACCCCAGTGTTTTGGCATGTAAAGCGTGACGGGGAAGGATGGCAAAGCAGTTCTCTACAAATTGTTTGTATTTTGTGTAAACCGTTCCTTTAAGGATCTTGTCACCGCCATAACGGTCGTCGTTGAACAACGGATGCCCTATCCAATCCATATGGACCCTAATCTGGTGTGTCCTTCCTGTTTCCAAAATACATTCCACCAGGGTTGTATATCCAAACCTTTCCAATACTTTGTAATGGGTTACTGCATGCTTTCCGGCGGATCCGTCGGGGAAAACCTTGAAGCGTAGCCTGTCGTTGGGATCACGGCCAATATGGCCTGTGATTGTGCCCTGTTCTTGTTTGAGGTTGCCCCAAACAAGTGCAATGTATTTCCTGTCGATAGTGTGGTCAAAAAACTGTTTTGCCAGCATCAATTGTGCTTTGTCGTTTTTTGCAACAAGCAATAATCCGGATGTGTTCTTGTCTATCCTGTGTACAAGGATGCCCATGCGTTCGTCCTGGGCATCTGCCGGCTGTGATATTCCAAGGTGGAAAGCCAGGGCGTTGACCAGAGTGCCGGAAAAATGGCCGTGTCCGGGATGTACCACAAGACCTGCAGGTTTGTTTACCAGCAGCAGGTGATCATCTTCGTAAGGAATATCCAACGGAATGTTTTCCGGCCTGACTTCGAAGCCTCTCCTTTGGTATGGCATTTCTATGGTAACTACATCCAGAGGTTTCACAATATAATTTGCCTTGACCTTTTTACCGTTCACAAGCACATACCCTGCAGAAATGGCAAGTTGTATCCTGTGACGAGATGTTTTTTCCATACGGGAGGTAAGGAATTTGTCTACCCTGAGGTTGGATTGTCCTTTGTCAGAGAGAAACCTGTAATGTTCGAAGGACTCTTCTTCTTCTTCCAAAAGCTCTTCCTGTCCAAGTATATCTTCTTGGTTTATATCTTCTTTAAATTGCGGCATTGGCTATTGCTGTTCTTCTGTCAGTTTCGATTTGTCTATACTAAGGGTGAGGTTGACAACGGCACCAAGCCTGAATGCAAGTGAGTCGGTTGGAGTGGGAGCCTGCCTGATTACAAAACTGGAGAGGGTGTCGGAATATGTTTTTACCGATGAGTCATATGTAAGTGTTCCAAGGTTCAAGGAGTTATCTGTCAGGATATCTTTTGCTGTCAAAAGAGAATAGCCCATCACGGAAGGTACCGAGGTCATGTTGTTGTCCCAACTCATGCCTAGTCTCAAATCTATTTCACTTTCGGTTTCGATCATTGTTCCTGCCGGAATCTCCTTTCCATTGTAGAGTTGGGCTAGTACGTTGTTGGTGGCCATGTCCTGTGTGTATATGAGCTTCCCAACCTTCAGCTGTTTGCCGGAGAGCTCGGCTTTTGCCTGCCTGAGGGAGAATCCTGTTACAGATGGCATGTTGACCCTTTTTGGCTGCAGCGAGTTGATTGTAAGGATTACCCGTCTGTTCTTCTTGACCATACTGCCAAAAACCGGGTTTTGCCTGAATATGACTCCTCTCTCCATCCTGGGCATGAATACGGAATCTGTAACTTCCAACCTTAGGTTGGCCTGTTCTGCTTTTTCCATTGCCTGTGCAATAGTCATTCCCGAAAAATCGGGTACCGATTGCTCCTGGTTGTGCCTGGTGATTGTCTTCAAGGTGATGATTGTCAATACAAGTATTGCGGAAACAACGACTGCTCCAATAATCAGGTTTTTCAATATCCAGTTATCTTTCTTCATGGTTCTTTTTGTTTAAGGCAAAAATACTACTTTTTTGCAACTTGGTTGTAAAAGCTGTCCCTCTCCATAGCCACATAACCACATTCCCGGGCAATTTTCTCCAAATCTGCAGCACTCATTGTGGGATTTTGCTCCTGTGAGCCAGCCATGCTGTATATTTTGGTACTGTTGTTTATTGTGCCGTCAATGTCATCTGCCCCGTAAAGGAGTGTCAATTGGCAGAGTTCTTTGCCAAGCATTGGCCAGTATGATTTTATGTGAGGGATGTTGTCAAGTACCAACCTGGATATTGCAAATGTTCTTAAAACCTCTGTTGTGTCAGCCTCCTGCAAATAAGACATGGGATTGTTGGCTGTCTTGAACAAAAGAGGGATGAATGCATCAAAGCCTCCTGTCTGGTCTTGCAAATCACGGAGCATCAGCAAATGTTTCACCCTGTGTTCCCGTTGTTCCAAATGTCCGAACAGCATTGTTGCATTTGTCCTCATTCCAAGCTCGTGTGCTGTTTTGTGTATCTCCAGCCATCTATGAGCATCAGCTTTGTCGGGGCAGATCTTTGCCCTGATTCCCGGGTCGAAGATCTCTGCACCACCACCCGGCAAAGCGGAAACACCCCTTTTTTTTAGTTGCATAAGAACCTCTTTTGCAGGCAATCCGGAATTTTTGCTCATATCATCCACCTCAACTGCGGAGTATGCTTTTATTGTGACATGGGGTGGGAGGACTCTCCTTATAGTCTCTATGACATTATAGTAATAATCAATATCCTTGGAAGGATGGACACTGCCTACCACATGAACTTCGGTTGTATCATCGGAATATTTTTCCAGGCAATACCCCTCTATCTGTTGCATATCCATTGTCCATGCACCGGGTTCAAAGTCATTGCCTCGCCTGTAAGAGCAGAATTTGCATTTGTGGATACATACATTGCTGGGTTCCAAGTGGAAGTTCTTATTGTACCATACCGTTTTGCCGTTGATTTCTTCGCGCACATTTGTGGCCAACTTGCTAAGGTGGTTCATGTCCCGGGTATTGTACAACTCCATTGCCTTGTCAAAATCGAGTCTCATCTTGTTTGTGTTTGGAAGGTAAAGATAGGGAAACAAAAAAAGACGCACAATGGCGCCTTGATTCGTTCGATCTTTTAATATCTCTTTTTAGAAACGATCTTCAGATGATACTGTCAGTTTCTTACGTCCACGGCGGCGGCGGGCAGCTAATACCCTGCGTCCGTTAGGTGTAGACATACGCTCACGGAAGCCGTGTTTGTTACGACGCTTGCGTAGTGATGGTTGGAAAGTGCGTTTCATAATATGTATACTGATTTTATTATATTTCTCAAAACGGAGTGCAAAGATATGCAAAATGTTTTTAATAGCAAATATTTGTGCTATCGTTTGATAAATAATACCTCTTTTTCTTTGAACCATTCCTCTTTGAACACATCAGAGATAAGGGTCCGCGATATTTTGGAGGGGTTGAACCCTTTTATCTTCTTTGCTGACTCTATCTCTTGATTTAGGTTGCCTCCTTTTAGATATATGATACCTCTCTCTTGTGAGTCATCGGATGGTATTATCTTGTTCCATACCCATGGAATAAAATATGAGAGCTCTGTAACTGCCCTTGAGACTACAATATGGAACTCTTGGGGTATGCTCTCGGCCCTGGTATGGATGGCTGTGGTGTTTGACAATCCCAGCGCGTTGGAGACTGCTGTCACTACCTTTGTTTTTTTGTTTATGGAGTCACATAGTAAAAAATCTGTATCCGGGAAAAGGATTGCAAGAGGTATTCCGGGAAAACCTCCTCCTGTACCTACATCCAGCACCGAGCTCCCCGGCCTGAAATTGAATAATGCTGCAATTGACAATGAGTGCAACACATGATGCAAATAGAGGTTGTCTATGTCTTTACGTGAGATGACATTGATTTTTTGGTTCCACTCCCTGTAAATTGGGCCGAGTGCTTTGAATTGCTCTTTTTGTACCAGAGTCAGGTTTGGGAAATACTTGAATATCAGCTCTTCCATATTTTGTTTAATTGTTGTTTGGATCGGGTAACCCTTGTTTTGACAGTATTCAACGGCAAATCCAGCTCTTTTGCAATCTCTTCCAGAGGGTAGTCGTGTATAAACCTGAGTTCTGCAACCCTTCTGTATATCTCTGGCATGCTTTTGATGGCTTTAAGCAGGTTTTCTACCGCCTGTCCGTATATCATCTCCTCTTCCGGGCTGGGAACAACGCTGGAGAGAGTATCTATTTGTGCATTCTCCTCTGCTATTGAAGAGGCAGAGGGAATCCTTTTTTTTCGCAGGAAGTCCAAGGCTGTATTTTGGGCTATTGTATAAAGCCATGTGGAAAAGGCATAACGGTTGTTGTATGCAGAAATATTGTTGAAACATTTCTGGAAGCTTTCCTGGCAAATGTCAAGTGCATCCTCACGATTTGGGATTATCTTGCCTATATACAATAGCAAGGAATCCTGGTATTTATTTGCCAGATAGTTGAATGCCTCTCTGTTGCCTTGGGCTGCAAGTACAATTTGGTTGGTTTCCTCAATACAGTTGTGTTCCATGGTTTTTATGACAACTGGTTTTTAATGTGCTTCAAGCCAGTTTGCTCCCCAACTACATTCAACAGTAAGAGGAACGCTTAGTTCAATGACTCCTTCCATCTGTTGTTTTACCAGTTTTGAAAGCTGCTCGCTCTCTCCCGGGTAAACATCAAATACAAGTTCGTCATGAACCTGCAAAACCATTTTGCTTTTCAAACCCTCCTCTTTTAACCTGGAGGCAACATTGATCATTGCGACCTTGATGATGTCCGCCGCACTTCCCTGGATTGGCGCGTTTATGGCATTACGCTCTGCAAGCCCCCGTACCACAGGGTTTTTGGAGTTGATGTCGGGCAAATACCTTTTCCTTCCGTAAAGTGTGGTTACAAAACCATCTTGCTGTGCTTTTGCAATCATGGATTTCATGTACTCTTTTACCTGAGGGTAATTGGCAAAATAGTCGTCTATCAATTGTTTGGACTCACTTCTTGGGATGGCAAGCCTTTGGGAAAGGCCAAAGGCAGAGATGCCATAAATAATGCCGAAATTGGCAACTTTGGCCCTGTTTCTCTGTTCCCTGGTGAGCTCCTCTTCCGTTACCCCGAAAATCTTGGAAGCTGTTGCTGCATGTATATCCTTCCCCGATTTGAATGCCTCTACAAAATGGGGATCCTGGCTCATGTGTGCCATCAACCTGAGCTCTATCTGGGAGTAGTCTGCCGACATGATAACCCCGTTTGGATCAGATGGAATGAACGCTTTCCTTATTTCACGGCCTCTTTCTGTGCGGATTGGTATATTTTGAAGGTTGGGCTTTATGGAACTCAGCCTCCCGGTGGATGTGAGGGATTGGTTGTAAGTAGTGTGTATTTTCCCTGTCTCCGGAGAGACAAGTGAAGGAAGGGGGTCTATATAGGTAGACAGGAGTTTCTTTATGTTCCTGTATTCTAGTATCAAGGGTATAATTGGATGCGAATCCAGGATTGATGTGAGGGTCTCTTCGTCTGTAGAGTAATTTTTCTTGGATGTCTTTTTGGCGTTTTTGACCAGTTTTAGCTTCTCGTAAAGGATGACTCCAAGCTGTTTTGGGGATGAAATATTGAGGTTTGGTTCATTTGCCAGCTCCCTGACCTGATTTTCTATACCACAGAGCTCTATGCTAAGCTCTTTGCTGTATTGGTCAAGAAGGGGCACATCCAGTTTGACACCCGTCCTTTCCATTGATGAAAGTATCTTTATCAGAGGCATCTCGATTTTGTCGTAGAGCTCTTTGACACTCTCTTTTTCCATCTCTTTTGCCAAAACATGACTTAGTTTGGCAACAACCGGAAGTTCCTTGCAAACCTGTTGCCGGATATCTTCCTTGGGTTCGGGGCTGAAAAGGTCAGACGGGATTTCCTGAGGGCTCAAGGTTTGGTTGAGGTATCCTTGTGCCAATGCTTCAAGTTTATGGCTCCTTTCAGGCATCAATACATAATGCATGAGTTCAGTGTCCGAAAGGTAACCCTCCAGTTTGCAAGATTGTTTTTCCAAAAGAGTTGCAAGTGCCTTAATATCGTATCCTGTTTTCAGTATGGAACTGTTTGAAAAGAGTCCTTTCAAGGTGCTTGACAAGGGACCATTGCTTAAAGTGACAAACGGCTCACAACCTGTAAATAAAAGATTGTCTTTTATGGAAAAGCATAAATAATTCTTTTCGAGCGCACTTTTTGCCACATCTTGATCAGATGAAATGGTCCATGGAATCTCTTTGGATGCTGTGTTTTCGATTGTGTTGGAAGCTATAATCCCTTGTTTGAAGGAGTTGCTGACAGTAAAAAGTTGTTCCATTTGGGGTAACATCCTGAGCAAGGAGGAAAATTCATATTGTTGGAATAATTTACTGATTTTGGAGAAATCGGGAGTGTGCAGTTCCAACAGTTTCTCATTCCACTCCAGTTGTACCGAAGTGTCAATAGTCACAAGTTTTTTACTCAGGTCAATGTGTTGGCTTGCATCTTTGAATGCTGCTTGTTGCTTGGGCGGCAATTGGTCCAGATTTTGGTAAATGTTGGAAACGGACTTGAACTTTGCGACGAGTTTTTTGGCTCCTACTTCTCCGACTCCTTTCACACCAGGGATATTGTCTGAGGAGTCACCCCAGATTGTAAGTATGTCTATAACCTGCTTGGGATCTTCTATACCATACATACTGCAAATTTCATCTTTTCCCAGGATTTCATCGGGACTACCGCTTTTGCCAGGTTTGTATTGGAAAATATTGTCTGAGACAAGTTGCCCGTAATCTTTGTCGGGTGTAACCATGTATACTGTATGGCCCTCTTTTTCTGCTTTTTTTGCAAAGGTGCCAATGACATCGTCTGCTTCGTAGCCATCTTTCATAAGTACAGGAACTGAAATTGCTTCCAGCAATTCACAAAGAGGCTCCAGTGCAGATTTTATAAGTTCGGGGGTTTCGGACCTGTTGGCTTTGTATTCGGGAAATATTTGGTGCCTGAATGTCTTGGAGGGAGGGTCAAAGGCAACTCCAAAATGGGTTGGCCGCTCCTTTACCAACAGTTCCAGTATGGTTTTTGTGAAACCGAACAAAATGGATGTGTCAACTCCTTTTGAATTTACCATGGGCCTGCGAAGGAATGCATAATACATTTTGAAGATAAGGGCATGCCCGTCTATTAATATGATCTTTTTCATTTTACTGGTTGTCATTTGCAAACCATTCTACATAGGAGGTTGGGGTCTCATACAGCTTTACGCTATGGAGTTCCAGGTTCCCGGGGATTGCTTTTTTTATTACCTGTGCAAAATGGATGACAAGGTTCTCGCATGTTGGCTGGAAAGGTGTAACAACTACATTGTTGTATGTTTGGGATATCTCTTTTGCCAATTTGGCATCTTCCCTGAGAATCAATGCATGGTCATATACATCTACTATATGCTGGTTTACAATCTCTTTAAGGTTTGAAAAATCTATTACCATTCCACATTTGGGTTCACCCCTGTTCTCTGTGGGAGTTCCTTTTAATGTAACAAACAGCCTGTATGAGTGTCCATGTATGAACCTGCATTTTCCATCGTAATCTGCCAATGCGTGCGCCCCTTCAAAACGGAATTCTTTGGTTACTCTTAACTTTGTCATCTTTTTTATGCAAAAGTATTAATTATTTTACATACATTATAAAGTGGTCAATTACTAATATTAAGGTATTGCTCCTTTTATTACCTGTTTAGTTAGGATATGGATTTGAATAAATTAATAAATAGAATAAAAATTTGATTTTATATTACAAATTAGTAATTTTGTTGAAAATAAAAACTTGGACATGGCATTAAACATTCAAAACATTTTATCCGACAACGCAAAAAGTATGAGAAGGTCTGCAATAAGGGACCTTTTAAGTGTTGCCAACAGGCCCGAAGTGATCTCATTTGCGGGTGGTTTTCCAAATCCCAATACATTTCCTGTAGAAGAGCTTAAAGTTATCATGCAGGAGGTCCTGGAGGTAGAAAGCACATCTGCCTTGCAGTACGGGCCAACGGAAGGGAACGGTAAGTTAAGGGAGATCCTTGCCCAAAGGTACAGGGAGCAAGGGTTGGATATTACAAAAAACAATATCCTGATAACAACCTCATCCCAACAAGCGATTGATTTGACTTCCAGGATTTTCATAAGTCCGGAAGATACCATAGTCTGCGGGTTGCCATCATATCTTGGTGCTTTGCAATCTTTCTGGTCTTACCAGGCAAAGCCAATAGGAGTCCGGAAAGACGAAGAGCTTGAGGCAGTAGTGACTGCGTTGATTGAGAGTGGGAAGAAACCTAAATTCATATATACTATACCCGATTTCCAAAATCCATCCGGAGTGACCATGAACATGGAACAAAGGAAAATGGTTTTGGATGTTGCAGAGAAATATGACCTGTTGGTAATAGAAGACAGCCCTTACAGGGAAATCCGATTTGAAGGCGAAGCACAGCCGCTTCTCTATTCTATGAACAACGAGAGGGTTATGTTGTTTGGGACACTTTCCAAAACAGTTTTGCCGGGCTTCCGCATTGGATGGATAATTGCTCCTGAGCAAATAATTGACAGGCTTGTTGTGGCAAAACAATCTGCAGACCTTTGCACACCTGTCTTTGACCAAGCGGTTATAACAAGGTATTTTGAGAAGGGATTGTTTGAGAAAAACCTCTCTTTTACAATAGATTTGTACAGGAAAAAAAGGGATCATATGTTGGCTTGTTTTGAGAAATACATGCCACAAGGTGTAACCTGGACCAGGCCGGAGGGTGGTTTGTTCTTGTTTGTGACTTTGCCGGAGGGTTATGACTCAACTGAACTCTTTAACGTGGCAATCAAGGAAAACGTTGCATTTGTGATAGGAGAGGCATTCCACTGTGATGGTTCCGGAAAGAACACCATGAGGATTAACTTCTCTTTCATGGACGAAGAGAAAACCGAAGAGGGAGTAAAACGTTTGGCAAAGGCAATTGGCAGGATGCTAAACGAAGGTAAATAGATTTGGATCGAACTTCAACAAGGAGTCTTTGAATATTTTATCAAAGGCTCCTTTTTCTATCAACCTGTCCGGGGTGTCCTGTATGAATCCGTTGTAGCCCATTATCCATATCTTGTCGCAAAGCTTAATTGCCAACTGCAGGTCGTGTGTAGAGAATACAATGGTTTTCTTTTCGTTTGCAGCAATATTTGCAAGGAGTTTTGTGATTGTAATCTTGTTTGCAATGTCAAGGAAAGCAGTTGGTTCGTCCAGTAAAATGATATGACTGTCCTGTACCAGGCTGCGGGCTATAGCTGCCCTTTGGAACTCTCCGTCGCTTAACGTGGAAATATCCCTTTTGCCAAAACCTTCAAGCCCTACTTTCACCAGTGTCTCTTCTATTTTGACAGAATCTTGCCGGTCTATTTTCCCTATCCAGTTTGTCCTTGAATAACAACTGGTGGCAAGCATATCAAAGAGTGAGAAATTTTTTGCCCTTGGACTTTGTGATGGTACGAATGAAACAACCTGGGCCAGTTGTGATGCTTTATACTTCTTGATCTCTTTCCCGTAGAGTTCAATTTTCCCGGAACGGTAGGGAAGTATGCCGCAAAGAGACCTTAACAGGGTGCTTTTGCCTGTCCCGTTTGCACCCACCACCGCAATGGTCTGGGCGGCGCAGGCATTGGCGTTTATATTGCTGTATATGGTTTTGTTGTATCCAAGGGACAAATTCTCAAGGACCAATAAATTGTCTGAATTTACATATTTGCTGCCTGCCATCACGTGATCTTGCTTTTCATTATTATGTAAAGTATTACAGGTACACCAAGTAATGCGCTTACTGTATTGATTGGCAAAACTTCTGGTTGTCCCGGCATCTGTGAGATTGTATCTGCAATTATCATTATGGTTGCACCCAATATTGCCGTTGCCGGAACAAGTACTTTGTGGTCTGCATTACGGAACAACATCCTTGCTATGTGAGGCACAGCTATTCCTATAAAACCGATTGGACCGCAGAAGGCGGTCACACTACCAGCCAAAAGAGTTGTTGCCACAAGGATACTACGTCTGGTCCTTTCCAGGTTTACTCCCAAACTTTTTGCATAGGCTTCTCCAAGCAAAAGCGCATTAAGGTCTTTGATATTAAAGACTGTCATTGCAAATCCTGTCAATATTACAATGAACATGATCCAGATATTTGTTGGTGAGAGTCCCGAAAAACTGCCCATTGTCCAGACAACAAATACCTTAAGTTGTGCCGACGAAGAAAAATACTGGATAAGTGAAATTATTGCCCCTGTCACGCTGGCTATCATAATTCCAAAGATTAGCAGGGAAATGCTCTCTTTGAGCCTGGATGAGACCATAAGTATCAACAAGGTAACACCGAATGCTCCCAACCATGCAGCAACCACGATTCCAACGTTGGCAGCAATTGACGATGACAGGGTTATCCCAAAAGCAGAAAACCCCATAACAAATATGGCAACCCCTAAACCAGCCCCGGAACTGATCCCTAGTATGTAAGGGTCTGCAAGTGGATTCCTGAACAACGTTTGCATCTGCAACCCGCAAACAGACAAGGCTGCCCCTGCCAGCAAGGCCGTAATGGCTTTTGGTATTCGGTGGGAAAAAAGGATGTTTGATACATACTCAGGTGCCTCACCTCCAAATATAGCTGCAATTATGTCCTTGACCGGAAACAACACCGACCCTAACAATAGATTCAGTGTGATGAATATTGATAGTGAGATTATTATTAAAGAATATATTGTAAAATATTTACCCTTTGCTTTCAATGTTGTGGTTATCTTTTTGGATGCTAAGATAGTGCAAAAAAAGATAAAACCCTTTGATTTTATTTTTGTATTTTTGCACCCTATTCAGAAACAATATAAACGTCACACATTATGAGAAAGAAAATTGTTGCCGGCAACTGGAAGATGAATACTTCCATTGCAGAGGGAGAGCTTCTTGCAAATCAGATTGATTTTTTGACCAGTACATTGGACAATGATGTCCAGATAATAATAACCCCCCCTTATACCCATTTGCAAAAAGTAGGTATGGTTCTCAAAGATCACAAAAGCAAAGTTGAATTGGCAGCCCAAAACTGTGCAGACCATACTTCTGGTGCATACACCGGAGAGGTGTCGGTGGAGATGTTGAAGGAACTTACCTGCAAATATGTGATTCTTGGACACTCCGAGAGAAGGGAGTATTACGGGGAAACAAATGAGACCCTCTTAAAAAAAATCAACCTGGTACTCTCTGCAGGCCTGAAGCCAATTTTTTGTGTGGGAGAAAAACTTGAAGAGAGGGAAGCTAACAAACATTTCGAGGTGGTGGCATCCCAAATAAAAGAGGTATTGTACAAGTTAAGGGGTGTGGAGTTTGCAAATGTGATTGTAGCTTATGAACCGGTTTGGGCAATTGGTACCGGGAAAACAGCCACATCCGACCAGGCAGAGGAGATGCATGCTTACATCAGGAGGGTCATTGCAGACAAGTTTGCGCAGTATGCAGATGAGACTCCAATTTTGTATGGCGGAAGTTGCAAACCATCAAATGCTGCAGAGATATTCTCAAAAGAGAACGTAGATGGGGGACTGATAGGCGGGGCATCATTGAATGCACAGGATTTTGTTACCATTATCAAATCTTTCTGATGAGATACACAGAGGTAAGGATAGGTATAGATCCATTCAGCGAGGAGAATGCAGAGGTTGTTGTTGCAATGACGCAGGAATTTCCTTTTGAGAGTTATGTCTATGACAAGCCGTTTTTGAAAGCATATATTCCAACCGGCAAATTCAACCTGCAGGAGCTGGAAAGAGTGGTTGCAGAGATGGACTCATTCCCTTTTGATGTGACAATATCATCTTTGCCGGCGGAACATAAAAACTGGAACGAAGAGTGGGAGAAAAATTTTTCTCCCATTGTCGTATCCGGAAGGTGTACCGTAAAGGCCGGATTCCACAAAGAACTGCCAGAGACGGAATTCAATATTGTGATTGATCCAAAAATGGCTTTTGGAACAGGACACCATCAGACAACCCATTTGATGATCGATCAAATGCTTGGAATGGATTTGAGAGGTAAAAAGGTACTGGACATGGGGTGTGGTACCGGGATCCTGGCAATTCTGGCTGCAATCAAAGGGGCTGCTGCACCTGTGGTTGCAGTTGATATTGACCCTGATGCCACCGACTCTGCCAGGGAAAACAGTATTGTTAACCATGTTGGAGATGTTATTGAGGTTATAACCGGGGACTCTTCGGTTGTGCCGGGAATTGAATTCGATGTCATACTTGCCAATATCAACAGGAACATTATTCTGGATCAGTTGGTTGTTTACTCCAAAGGGTTGCGACCTGCCGGCACCCTGTTGCTGAGTGGTTTTTATACAGAGGACATTGCTATGATTGTCAAAAAAGCAGAACAATTTGACCTCTCTTTTGTGAAAAGTGAAGAATTGGGCAATTGGGCTGTTTTAACCTTTGAAAAAAGTTAACTTTTTTCATGCTTAGGTATTGCACAAATAAAAATAATTCATACCTTTGCATTCCTCAAAGAGCGGGCATGGCGTAATTGGTAGCCGCGCCAGACTTAGGATCTGGTGCCGAGAGGCGTGGGGGTTCGAGTCCCTTTGCCCGCACAAAAAAAGGCAGATTCCCCCCGGGAAGTCTGCTTTTTACTTATTAAGCTGATTTTGAAAATAACATACTTATGAAGATCACACAAAAAAATGTAGATGACTTGACAATGATAGTCACTCTAAACATTGAAAAAGAAGATTATTCCGGAAAAAAACAGGAGATTTTAAAGAAATTCCGCCGTGATGCCGATATCAAAGGTTTCAGGAAGGGTATGGCTCCAATGTCTATCATTGAAAAGATGCATGGACGCTCTGCGATGCTGGATGCCGTTAACAACGTGATATCGGAAGGACTGAACAACCATATTACAGAAAACAAGCTCAATATTATTGGAGAGCCTCTGCCAAATGAAACCGAACAAAAACCTATCGACTGGGAAAACGACCAGGAGTTTTCGGTATCATTTGACCTTGCTGTTGCTCCGAAAGTAGAAATCAACCTCACTTCTGATGACAAAATACCTTTTTATGAAGTCAAGGTTTCAAAGAAAGAGAAAGAGGAGTATGTTTCTAACTTGCGCAAGCAATATGGTACATTGGAAGATGTTGAAACTGTAGAGGATGACGATTTTATCATTGCAGATTTGGTACAGCAGGACAATAGTGTAGAGGGAACCTATATAGCTCTAAGGTCTGTTGCAGATAAGCAGGCAAAGGATTTGTTCATAGGCAAGAAAAGTGGTGATAGCTTTGAAATAGATGTAAACAAGGCTTTTGAAAATGAAACCGACAGGGCAGCAATGCTTAAAGTGAAGAAGGAAGAACTTTCTTCTTTAAATCCTGTTTATACAGTTGTTGTTAAAGAGGTAAAAAGGTTCAAGGATGCTCAGGAAAACCAAGATTTCTACGACAAGGTTTTTGGCCCGGGCAATGTGAGCAGTAGCGAAGAGTTTGCCAAAATGATTGATGAAAGGATGAAGAGTGAACATGAAAACGAGAGTGACTACAGATTCATGCTGGATGCAAGGGATGCCCTTATAGAAAAGGCTGCTATTGCACTTCCGGAGGAATTCCTCAAGAGATGGTTGTTCACTGCAAACGAAGGCAAATTCACAATGGAAGAGATTGAGAAGGATTTTGAACTTTTCCTCAAGGATTTCCGTTGGCAATTGATCAGGCAGTATATAACAAAAGAGCAGAAACTTTCCGTTACCCGTGAAAACCTTTTGGATCATGCCCGCAAGATTGCCGGATACCAGTTTGCCATGTATGGTTTGAACAACGCCGGTCAAGAACAAATTGACAAATATGCCGAATCCCTTCTTGCAAATGAGAAAGAGGGCAGGAGGATATATGAAAAAGTAGAGGAGGACCTGGTCCTCGATTATGTGCGTTCTGTAGTCTCACTGGATAAGAAGGGTGTCTCAATAGAGAAGCTTCGTGAACTCACAAACTAAATAATTAATTAAATTTGAAAAGAGCATGGCTACTGATTTTGAAAAATATGCCATTAGGCACAAAGGTATAAGCAGTCTGACTCTGCATAGGGTGAACTCCCTTTACGGGGCGTATATCAACCCGACAATCATAGAAGAGAGGCAACTGAATGTTGCTGCCATGGATGTATTCTCCAGGTTGATGATGGATCGTATCATTTTCCTTGGAGTTCCAATCAACGATGATGTTGCAAATATAATCCAGGCTCAGTTGCTCTATCTGGATTCTACCGAGAGCAAGTCGGACATACAGTTGTATATAAATTCGCCAGGAGGCGGCGTATATGCCGGACTTGGAATATATGACACAATGCAGCTGGTGTCATCTGATGTGGCCACCATATGTACAGGGATGGCAGCATCCATGTCGGCTATATTGTTGACAGCCGGAGCAACCGGAAAAAGGTCTGTGTTGCCTCATGCCAGGGTCATGATACATCAGCCTATGGGTGGTGCCGAAGGCCAGGCCAGTGATATAGAGATCACGGCAAAGCAGATTGTTACCATCAAAAAGGAGTTGTACGAGATAATCTCGTTGCATACCGGTAAAACTGTAAAGCAAATTGAAAAGGATGCTGACAGGGATTACTGGATGAGGGCCCAGGAGGCAAAGGACTACGGTATGATAGACGAAATTTTGACCAACCCAAAAAAGAAATAGATGCCCAATACCAAATATAATGATTTCTGTTCCTTTTGCGGACGTGGCAAAGACGAAGTAGATGTACTGATTGCCGGAGAGATTGCAGCAATATGCAACGATTGTGCCCAGCAGGCATTGGACTACTCCCGTGAGTTGTTGTCCAAGAAAAAGCCAAAAGCGGCAAAAGGTAGTGGAAAGCTATTGAAACCTAAAGAGATAACTCAGTTTTTGGATCAATATGTGATTGGACAGGACCAGGCAAAAAGATATTTGTCGGTTGCGGTTTACAATCACTATAAAAGGATCAACAGTAATTTCGAAGATGAACTTGACCTGGAGAAATCCAATATCCTCCTTGTCGGTCAAACCGGGACTGGAAAGACCCTTCTTGCCAAAACCATTGCACGTATGCTGGATGTCCCTTTTACCATAGTAGATGCGACTGTACTAACAGAAGCTGGCTATGTTGGTGAAGATGTGGAGACAATTTTGACGCGTTTGTTGCAAGAGGCAGACTATGATGTAGAGAGGGCTCAAAGGGGGATAGTATTCATTGACGAGATTGACAAGATTGCCCGCAAAAGCGACAATCCCTCCATTACAAGGGATGTTTCGGGAGAGGGCGTACAGCAAGCTATGTTGAAACTGCTGGAGGGAAGTGTTGTGAATGTTCCGCCACAAGGTGGGAGGAAACATCCTGAACAACGTCTTATTGCAGTTGATACAAAAAATATTTTATTTATATGCGGGGGTGCCTTTGAGGGAATAGACAGGAAAATTTCCCAAAGGTTGAACACCCAGGTTGTCGGTTACGGAACATCTGTCCTTAAAGACAACGTTGACAGGCAGAATCTGCTCAAGTACATCGCTCCCCAGGACTTGAGGTCATACGGGCTTATACCCGAAATAATTGGCAGGTTGCCAGTGCTCACATACCTGGAGCCATTGGACAAGGAGGCTTTGAGGGATATATTGACCCAACCCAAGAATGCACTGGTCAAACAGTATGTCAAACTGTTTGAAATGGACGGTGTGGAATTGAAGTTTGACGATGATGTCCTTGATTTCATTGTAACCACGGCAATAGAATACAAGTTGGGAGCAAGGGGGTTAAGGTCAATTTGCGAGGCAATAATGGTGGATGCCATGTACAACATTCCTTCGGAGAAAAAGAAAAGCCTTACAATCAAGTTGCCATATGCCAAAAAGATGGTGGACAAGTTTACCGGGACTTTGGCGATGGAAGCGGCGGCCTCCTGAGCCTTTACATGAATTCGGACAACCTGTACAGGAAAATCAAAATGAGTAGGATTAATAATTCTACTCTTTTGTTTTTTGAATTATCCTTACCTGGATACTCGTTCAACAAAAAAGAAGCCGGAATGGCAAGCAAAGAGATATAGTTGCCATCGGCTTGTGGGTAAAACAAGATAATGGATGATGTAATTATGACAAGGACCATGAATCTGACCAGTGCCATTGCCTTGACAATTTTGTAACTACTTAGTTTAAGCAGGAGTGTGGAAAAAGAGCGGTATGCAATATACAAAGCATAAACCAACAAAACCATGTTTGCAACACTCTCTATTTTAAGTTGGGGGGCAGACAAAGCTGCCAAATCCCTCCACAGTAACTCTGCAAAAAGGGATGTGTCTTGGAAAAAGATATGCCGTAATGAGAAGACAAGCAGGTATGGCAGCGCAAATGAACCTATTGACAAAAATAAATTCCTGATGGAAAAAGAGTTGCTCCTGAGAGAGTAGTAAAAGACGGGAAGCACGAAAACAACCATCTTGAAATCTAACAGAGATGCGGTTGAAATCAGGAATGAAGCATTAAATATAGTCCTGTCGTCTTTGTTTGTTACAAGAGTGTTTGAAAAGGAGAGCAATACAAGTGGAGCTGCCACAGTAACACCACTGAAGAAAATTGTGGATGGGGAGCTGAATTGGAGGATTACATATAGAAATACAAGGGACATGGAGCTTTTTCCGGTAACAACATGCCTGCTGTTCAGATTGTATAATATTACAGATGTTATTCCGGTAAATGCAATTGTAAGGAGTACAGAGGTAGTGGCAGAGTAAAAATTGATGTCTGTAAAGCCAGAGAGCAATGGGATCCATTCGTTGGAAGGCATTGAGTATTTGCCACCGCTCAGAAACAACGAAGAGGCTGTTGCCAAGATTGCAGCTAAACCCAAAAAGAGGGGCGAGGAGACGAATGAATATTTATTCTTTGATGTCATTACCAATATCTTTCCTGTAGTTCATCCCTTTGAAACGTATTTTGGCAACATCTTCATAGATGTTTCTTTGGCATTCATCTATTGATGACCCCAATTGGGTTATTGCTATGACCCGTCCTCCTGATGTTACCAGTGATCCGTCCCGGATGGTTGTCCCGGCATGGAAAACAATCTTCTTGTCCATCTGCCGGTCAATTTCAATTGGATGACCTTTGGAGTATTCTCCGGGATATCCCCCGGATACAAGCATAACCGTTAGTGCGGTAGAGGGGTCCTTTTCCAAGGTTTCCTTGTTTAACTCTCCTTTTGCAGAGGCAATAAGATGTGAAAGAAGGTCACTTTTTATCCTTGGCATCACAGCTTCGGTTTCCGGGTCTCCCATACGAACGTTGTACTCTATTACATAGGGGTTGCCATTGCAATTCATGAGACCTATGAACAAGAATCCTCTGTAGTCAATATCTTCTTGCCTGAGGCCTTTGAGCGTAGGTAACACAATGTTTTGCTCTACTTTGTGCATGAACTCATCATTTGCAAACGGAACCGGGGAGACTGCCCCCATTCCACCGGTGTTCGGGCCTTTATCGCCATCTCCAATACGTTTGTAATCTTTGGCTTCTGGCAGAACCATATGGTTTTTGCCATCGGTCAGAACAAATAGTGACATCTCTATACCATGCAGGAATTCTTCAATTACAACTTTGTTGCCGGCTTTACCGAATTTACCATCCAATATCAATTTCAAATCAGAGGAGGCTTGATCCAGGGAATCTGCAATGACAACTCCCTTTCCTGCGGCAAGCCCGTCTGCTTTGATGACATATGGAGCCTCGAGCGATTTCATGAATTCAATTGCTTGTGGGTATTGGTCAGGACCAAAGGTTGAGTATGCAGCAGTGGGAATATTGTATTTTACCATGAACTCTTTGGCAAAATCCTTGCTGCCTTCCAATCGGGCTCCTTTTGAACATGGTCCCACAAACAAAACATCCCGGAGTTGCTCATCTGCAAGGAAGAAATCCCTTAATCCGTTTACAAGAGGCTCTTCCGGGCCAACCACTACCAGCTCTATTTTGTGTTGTAATACCAATTCCTTGATTTTATGGAAATCAGTTATGTTTATCTGCAGGTTTTGAGCAACCTTTGAAGTCCCGGGATTCCCGGGAGCACAATATAGTTTTGTCAGTAGTTTGCTTTGCGAGATTTTCCATGCTATGGCATTCTCCCTGCCACCGCTACCAATAATAAGAACATTCATAGCCTATTTTTGGGCAAAAATAACAATAATAAATTAACTTT
The DNA here is from genome assembly GCA_028707695.1 of Bacteroidales bacterium. Classification (GTDB taxonomy): domain Bacteria; phylum Bacteroidota; class Bacteroidia; order Bacteroidales; family UBA932; genus Bact-08. The sequence goes on from JAQWAL010000007.1 coordinate 40,376, forward strand.
GCCCAGGTGAATATATACCATGAAACATTTAAAAACAACAATTTTAGCACTCCTGTTATTTCTATCTTCCTGCACACAGGAATACATTCCCGATGGCAAGATGCCTGAAATCCTTGCAGAGATTTATATAGTAGATCGTTATATCATTGCTGACTATACTCTTGCATTAAAAGCAGATACCTCCAGGATATATGAATCGGTAATCTCCGAGCATGGTTACAGCACCGGGCAATTTATAAAAACATTTGAGCGTCATTTGACAAGGCCATCAAAGCTAAAACAACTATATGAAAAAGCTCTGGATTTGGTAATTGAGGAGCAGGAACTGGTAAAAAGAATGATAGAGAGCAAGCAACGCAAAGATATATTTGCAAATTCGTTGAGAAAGGTCTCTTCCGATACAAACCGGTTGATATTCCCGGATTGTCGCAACAGGGCCATAAGGTGGCTTTCCAGGCCATATACCAATCCAAATTGGAAGTTTACCTACAACGACTCTTTGAACAATTTGTTCCAGACACCTGCCGGGATTGGTTGGTGGAGTTCCAACCTCCGGAAAGATATCCCAAGGTATTACTATATTATGAAGGATTATGAGAAAAATAGCCGCACAATACCTCTTTCCCGCAAATTCAGCAGAACCCTTGAAAAACGGGTTGCTGGTGCTAGATGATTCGGGAAAAATATTGGAAATAAGAAGAATGCAACAAGAGGAAGAGAGTACCGAATTTTACAATGGTATCCTGGTCCCCGGGTTTGTGAATTCACATTGCCATATCGAGTTGTCACATTTGAAAGGTGCCTTTGAAAAAGGTACCGGCATGGCTGGCTTCATCAGGCAAATAAACAGTTTGAGAAACAGCGTGGACCGGGATGGGAGAGTTTCTGCCATAGAACAAGAGCTAAGGCAGATGTACGATTCCGGAGTTTCTGCAATGGCAGATATCAGTAATTGTGATGAGAGTTTTTTGCCTAAATCGCAAAGTGACATTTATACCCGTACTTTCCTTGAAGTCTTTGGCACAGAAGAAAAGGATGTCGGGAATATCATGGAGAATGTAATGGCATTACACCAGAAGGCAATTCAAACAGGCATCGATGCTTCACCCACGCCTCACTCTTGTTACACAATGAGTCCGCAATTATTGGAAGCTGTTGCTGCTGAATCCTTGAAATCGGGGTGGCTGTCATACCATAATCAAGAGAGCTGGGAAGAGGAGGAACTTCTCAAAAACGGAGAGGGACCATTGGCAGATGAATATAAAAGCCGCTCATTGAGCACACCGCCAATCTGCGGTAAGCCCTCTTTATTCTATTTCCTGGAGAGATTAAAAGCGACTGGATTGTTGTCCGGTCAAAATATTTTGCTGGTGCACAATACATTCTCTGATTATGCAAGCATAAGTGAGGCAAAGAAGGAGATTGCAAATCTTTATATGGCCTTGTGCCCGTTGTCCAATTTGTTTATCCACAATTCGTTGCCCCCTGTACGGCTGTTGATGGAAGAGGGTGTGGACATAACATTGGGTACCGACTCACTCTCTTCCAATGATGTTTTGTCTATGGTACAGGAGATAAAGTGCCTGCATTCTTATTTTCCCGATATTCCACTTGCACAGATTATTGAATGGAGTACAATGAATGGTGCGAAGTTCCTGGGTGTTCAGGAGCGTCTTGGATCGTTTGAACCTGGAAAGAGTCCCGGAGTTGTCCTTATTGACAATATTGACTGGGACAAAATGAAACTTACTGACTCTAGCAAATCTGTGAGGCTTGTCTAATTTTATTAAATTTGTAAGGTTATGTCAACTATTCTTTTCAATGAAATTGTTTTTGGGCCAATCAAAAGCCGCAGGCTGGGTATTTCCCTGGGGGTTAATTTACTTCCGTTGCATGGGAAGTGGTGTAACTTTGATTGTGTCTATTGTGAGTGTGGGTTTAACAAAGATGGTGTGCAAGACAGGGTTTTGCCCACTAAACAGCAGGTAATGCAGGCATTGGAAAGCAAGCTTGCAAACCATGACTCTACAATTGGTAAAATTGATACGGTTACCTTTTCCGGAAACGGAGAGCCAACATTGCATCCCGATTTCCATGAAATCATATTCAAAACCCTTGAATTACGTGATCTTTATGCCAAAGAGGCAAAGGTGTCTGTGTTGACCAACGGATCAAGGATTGGAGATCCCAAGGTTGCGGAGGCACTTTTGAAAGTGGACAATGCTATTATCAAGATTGACTCTGCATTTGAAGAGAGTGTCAAATTGATTGACAGGCCCCTTTTCAACTATTCTACAGATAAAATCGTAAAAGAGCTTGAGTTGTTCAGAGGCAAATTCGTGTTGCAAACCATGTTCCTCAGAGGCAATACCCCTGATGGGGTTATTGACAACACGGTAAAAGAGGAGGTTGAAGCTTGGTACAATCTTGTTCTCAAGACAGGACCAAGGGAGGTGATGATATACACAATAGACAGGGAAACACCTGTGACGGATTTGCAGAAAGTGCTTGTGGGGGAGTTGGAACTCATTGCTCTGCCATTAAGGGCAAGAGGGTATAAAGTTACTGTAAGTGGTTGATTATTATGAGGGTGTTGATTCAAAGGGTAATAGAAGCATCTGTGGTTTCGGATGGTGAATTGACCGGAAAGATTGGTCCGGGATTGTTGCTTTTAGTGGGGTTTGAGGACAATGACAATGAAAAGCATTTGGATTACTCTGTCAAAAAGATATTGAACCTAAGGATATTCGATGACCAGCACGGTGTTATGAACAACTCTTTGATGGAAACAGGGGGGGAGTTGCTAGTAGTAAGCCAATTCACACTTCATGCCTCTGTCAAAAAGGGGAACAGGCCATCGTATGTGAAAGCTTCCAAGCCGGAAAAAGCGATTCCAATGTATGAATCCTTTCTGACAAAATTGGAAGAGTCATGTGGTAAAAAAATAGAATCTGGTGTTTTTGGTGCAGACATGAAGGTTTCACTGGTGAATGACGGACCTGTGACCATATGGATAGATACAATGGAAACCATAGATAACAAACAACGATCATGGAAAATTTAAATGAAAAACTGGAAAAGGCAAAAACGATCTCTGCCACGAACATGACAGATGATGTATACAAGAAAATCTTGTCGTTGATTGACCTTACATCGCTTAACAACACAGATACAGAATCTAAGATAATTGGTTTGGTGCAAAAAGTGAATTCCTTTTCTGTATCATATCCTCATTATCCACAAGTAGCTGCTGTTTGTGTCTATCCAAATTTTGCATCAGTGGTAAAAGAAAACCTAAAGGACAGCAACGTGAAGATTGCCGTTGTAGGCGGAGTTTTCCCAAGTTCCCAGAGTTTTGTGCAAATCAAAAAGGCTGAGTGTGCAATGGCTGTTGAGATGGGTGCAGATGAGGTGGATATTGTACTTTCATTAAGTAATTTTTTGGAAGATAAAATGGAGCAGGCTAGTTTTGAGATATCTACAATCAAAGAGAGTATAGGAGATGCACATTTGAAAGTGATCCTGGAAAGTGGTTCTATAAAAGTGCCGGAGATGGTTTACAAAGCCTCTATGCTTGCAATGCAATCGGGGGCTGATTTCATCAAAACATCAACTGGAAAGAGTGACCCGGCTGCTACTCCTGAGGCGGCGGTTGTAATGTGTACCGCCATATACGATTATTACAGGCAAACTGGCAAGAAGATTGGATTCAAACCTGCAGGTGGTATTTCGGAAACAGCTGATGCTGTGCTTTATTACTCGATAGTTCAAACAATTTTGGGTCCTGAGTGGTTAAATAGTAACTTGTTCAGGATTGGGGCAAGCAGGTTGGCAAATAATTTGTTGAGCCAACTGGATAACAAACAGACAAATTATTTTTAATATTTATTATTTAAATTGGATTATTATGAAAAAAACTATTCTTGTTATTGTTTCCTTGATGTTTGCAAGTGGGGTGTTTGCACAGGACTACACCAAAGCTATCGGACTCCGGTTAGGATCCAGCATTGGTGCAAGCTACAAGCAATTCATGCAACCGGACAGGGCAATAGAGGGTATACTTGATTTGGATATTCTGGACCAGGAGTACATGAAATTGAAGGTTACAGGTATATACCAGTTCCATTTCAATATCAATGTGGATGGTCTGTCGTGGTATGCCGGACCGGGTGCATCGGCAGGTATTTATGTTGGTGACCATAGCGGTTTTTTGATGGCAATTGACGGGATGGTTGGAATTGAGTACAAATTTTTCAATGCTCCGGTGGTGTTGGCTATGGATTGGAATCCGAAAGTCCAGATAATTACCAATACCGGATTCAAACCAGATAATTTTGCATTAACAGTCAGGTTTACATTATAAAAAAAAAGATATGATTAAAGATTACATCCAGGAAAACAAAGATCGTTTTTTGAATGAACTTTTTGAACTGTTAAGGATTCCTTCCATCAGTTCCATGGCAGAGCACAAACCGGATATGCAGGCAGCTGCTCAAAAATATGCAGAGGTTCTGTTGGCAGCTGGTTGCGACAGGGCTCAAGTTTATCCAACCAAAGGACACCCGGTGGTGTTTGCAGAGAAAATCATAGACAAGGATAAACCTACAGTTTTGGTTTATGCTCACTACGATGTACAGCCTGCAGACCCGATTGCCCTTTGGAAAACTCCTCCGTTTGAACCTGAAGTAAGGGATGGGGCAATTTACGCCCGTGGCGCAAATGACGATAAAGGCCAAGGTTTCATGCATATCAAGGCTTTTGAATACTTGGTGAACACCAATCAGTTGGATTGCAATGTGAAGTTCCTGATTGACGGGGAAGAGGAGATTGGGTCTCCAAGCCTGCCCGAGTGGGCAAAAGCCAACAAAGAGATGATATCATGTGATGACATCCTGGTTTCAGACACAACCATGATTGACGAGAAAATTCCATCCATCAATGTTGGTATGAGAGGTCTGGCTTACCTGGAGGTTGAGGTGACAGGACCTAACAAAGATCTTCACTCTGGTCACTATGGTGGTGCCATAGCCAATCCCATAAATGTTTTGGCCGGAATGATAGACAAATTGATAGATGACAAAGGACGGATTACTGTAAAAGGTTTTTACGATGATGTAGTGGAACTTACTCCACAAGAGAGAGAGATGCTAGGCAGGGCTCCTTTTGACCAGGAGGAGTTCATGAAATTCCTGGGTATAGATGCCGTCAAGGGAGAAGAGGGTTACACCACAATGGAGAGGACTGGTATACGACCATGCCTGGATGTGAATGGTATATGGGGTGGTTATACCGGTGAGGGTGCAAAAACCGTACTTCCTTCAAGTGCCCATGCAAAGATTTCCATGAGGATTGTTCCTAACCAGGATAATAAGAAAATTGCCAGGTTGTTCGAAGAACACTTCATGAGCCTTGCTCCAAAAGGGGTTAAAGTAAAGGTAACTCCCCATCATGGAGGACAAGGTTTCCTTTGCCCGATCTCTTCCAATGTATACAAATCTGCCGCCAGGGCAATAGGGGAAGTCTACGGGATTGAACCTGTTCCCAGCCGTGGAGGTGGCAGTATCCCTGTACTGGCCGATTTGCAGACAATTTTGGAAGCAAATCCCTTGTTGATGGGATTCGGATTGGAAAGGGATGTGATACACTCACCTAACGAAAGCTACCTTTTGAGCCAGTTTTTCAAAGGAATTGAATCTATTGCTTTGTTTTACAAGTATTATACGGAGTAGGGGTTTAATATTGGTTTCCAATTATGAAAGGGTCCCTGATACGGGACCTTTTTTTGAATATTTCAAATAAAAACTATGAAGAAAAGATGAAAAAGGTTGCCATACAAGGTGTGCAAGGAGCATTCCACGATATTGCCGCTAGGGAGTATTTCAGCGACATTAAAATTGATCTGGTAGAATGTATCACATTTGAAGAGCTGTTTGCCACAATCCAAAACGGAGGTTGCGATTATGGTATGGTTGCTGTGGAAAATTCAGTAGCAGGAATACTTTCCCACAACTATTTTTTGCTGAATGAATATTCATTCAAAATTGTAGGAGAACATTACCTGAGGATTGTCCAAAACCTGATTGCATTGCCTGGCAGTTCTCTGGAAAGTTTGAAAGAGGTGCGTTCTCATCCTATCGCTTTGCGGCAATGTCACAAATTTTTGAATGCTTTAAGGGAAAAGGGCATCAGGATTGTTGAGAGTGAAGATACCGCATTGGCTGCAAAATCCATAGCAGAAAACAAGTTGTATGGAATTGCTGCAGTTGCCGGGGAGTTGGCAGCAACCATATATGGTTTGGATGTATTGGAAAGAGGGATAGAGAGCAATGAGAGGAACTTCACACGGTTTTTGGTTGTGGAAAATAATGCAAATGAAATCCAGCCAAAGGATTATACTGACTCTTCATATGACAAAGCCTCAATCTCTTTTACCCTGAGTCATGAACCAGGAATGTTATGTGGCGTTTTGCAGGTTTTCCAATCTTATGGGTTGAACATGACTATGATACAATCTACTCCTTTGCCCGGGAAAGAGTGGGAGTACAAATTTTTTGTAGATTTGGTTTTCAGTGAAATGGAGTCATTGTCGGGTGCATTGGACAACGTCGCAAAACTTGTGCATAGTTTTACAATCACTGGTCTTTACCAGAAGGGGGAGACATCCATGCAACCTTCTGTTTAGGGTTGTGGCTGGCAGAGATTATTTGGCTGTACAGTTCGGGTTTCCTGGCCATGGTATATCTGTATCCGCCTGATTTTGCAAGTTTCTCTTTTGTTACAAGTGCAGTGGTATGGTCATCCCCAAGTTTACGGCACTCTGCAATGATATCCCCATATGGGTCCAAGATCATGGAACAACCGTTTTTCAACTGGTCATGGTCCATCCCTATGGGATTGGAAAATACCGCGTAGATACCATTGTCGTGAGCTCTGGATGGCAGCCACTTCATAAGCCACTCCCTTCCTTTTGGACCGTCGAATTCCTGTCTCAGGGATGTTGGGTCCAATTCCTTGTTTTTCCATAGTTTCGGATTTACAAACCCAGCTCCGGGCCTGTCGGACGGAGTGCACATTGTAACATGTGGCATGAAGATTATATCTGCTCCAAGAAGCTTTGTAGCCCTTACGTTCTCCAATATGTTGTTGTCATAGCAAATCAAGATCCCGCATTTCCACCCGTACAGGTCAAAAACGGTGTAACTGTTGCCGGGAAGGATATGTTTGTTTATGAAGGGGTGTAATTTGCGGTGTTTGGCTATCAAACCTTCAGATGTGACACACACATACGATTTGTATATGTTGTTGTCCTGGTCCTTTTCAAACAGGCCTGCCAAAATTGCGATATCGTATTGAGTGGCAATTTCCGTAAGGTTCTCAATGCTCTCGCCTCCCGGGATCAATTCGGCAATTTTAAGAAGTTCGTTTTTGGATAGCTCTTTTGCAAAGGTGTAACCGGTAATGGAGCATTCGTGGAAAGCGATTACGTTGGAACCTTCCGAAGCCGCTTCTGCTGCTATCCGCTCCATGACGGCCATGTTGTATCCTTTGTCCCCCGATTTGTTTTCGAACTGGGCTGTTGTTATCCTGATGTTTTCCATCTCGTTTTGTTTTCTACAAATTTAACAAATTGTATGTTTTGTCAAAGAAATAAAAAGACACCTCCATATTTGGAAGTGTCTTTCAATAAAAGATGCTTTGACCTTGTTGTGACCGTAAATTAAATAGTCCTTCCAGGGTATTGTTTTAGAGCCTCTTCCAGGCATTTCATTGCGTTTTTGAGGTCTTCTGTTTTCAAAACATAAGCAATACGAACTTCGTCCCTTCCTTTGCCCGGAGTGGCATAAAAACCGGCTGCAGGAGCAACCATCACAGTTTGGTTTTGATAATGGAACTCTTCCAAAAGCCATTGTGCAAATTTATCACTGTCGTCTACAGGTAATTTGGCTATTGTATAAAAGGCACCCATTGGCATTGGCGTGGTAACTCCCTCCATTTTGTTCAAAGCTTCAATCATGACATCCCTGCGGGTCATGTACTCCTTCCTGACAGCGTCAAAATATGACTGTGGAGTTTTCAATGCACCCTCTGCAGCCACTTGGCCTAGTGCAGGAGAGCAGAGCCTTGCCTGAGCATATCTCAACACTGCGCCCATGACAGCTTTGTTTTTTGACACTATTGCCCCTATACGTACTCCACACATGCTGTACCTTTTGGATACTGAATCCAGAAGGATTACATTCTCTTCCAGACCCTCCAGATGCATACAGCTGAAATGAGGCTCGTCTGTATAGCAAAACTCCCTGTAAACTTCGTCTGAATAGATGAACAGGTTGTGCTCCTTTGCAAGTTTGCCCAACTCTATGAGTGATTCCTTTGAGTACAAAGTTCCTGTGGGGTTTCCCGGATTGCAAATAATGATTCCTTTGGTTTTTGGAGTAATCACCTTCCTGAATTCATCTACAGTGGGAAGTGCAAAACCATCTTCTATCTTGGTTGTGATAGGTTTGAGCACAACATCGTTTTGCACAGCAAATGAGTTGTAATTTGTATAGAAGGGTTCTATAACAATGACCTCATCGTCGGGGTTGCAAGTTACCGCCAGTGCAATCTGCAAAGATTCGCTGCCACCTGTTGTTATGTTGATCTCGTTTTCGTCTACATTGATGTTTATTCCCTGGTAGTATTTTGCAAGACCTTTCCTGTAACTCTCGATACCTGCAGAGTGCGGGTAGGGGATATATGTATCTTTGAAATTCTTGATTGCATCCAGTGCAACCTGGGGAGAATCGATATCAGGTTGACCTATGTTAAGGTGGTATACCTTTACTCCTCTTTTTTTTGCCTGTTCTGCATACGGAACCAGTTTCCTGATTGGTGATGCAGGCATCTTTTCGGCTTTCCTTGAAAGTGTTAACATCTTGAAAATATTTTAATTTTAGTTATAGAATCTCCCTTTTTTATTATAAATCGTAATTGAAATAAAAAGCTAATTTAACTCAAAATTATGGAACTGAAAAATTGTCGTTTAATATTTTGTGAGTTCATTTAAAAATCCTTCAATTCCAACTTGCATTTGTGCTGTACGGGCAGCAAAGTTGTTGGACAGGATTGCAAAATAGAGTAGTTCACCTCTTTTTGTCTCTACATAACCTGCATAGCATCTAACGTTTGCAAGTGAACCACTTTTTGCATGGATTTTCTTTTTGTGTTTGTCGTCTTCTCCCCTGAGCACATTTTCCAGTGTGCCGGGACCGCCGGGTACAGCCAGGCTATTGAAGAAATAAGGGAAAACATCGGTTTTTTCCATGGCAGAATAGTAGTTGCAGAAAAACCTTGGAGATACATAGTTTTGACGCGACAGTCCGCTTCCGTCCTCTTGGGTCAACCCTTTTGTATTCACATCCATCTCTTGCAAAACCCTTTTTACGGCAACTGTTGCGGAATCGTAAGACCCTACTCCGGTTACCTTTTTACCTATTGCTTTCAACAGGGTCTCTGCATAGAAATTGTTGCTAATGCGGTTGGTTACATTTACTATCTTGTACAATGGTGCTGAGAGGGTTTCGTGGATGATTGTCAGCTCATACTCCCCGGCGGAGTTGAATTCTTTTGCGTCCAATATTTCCTGCTTGCTGTAGATCCCTTTGTTGTCGAGGTATTTCTTGAATTCGTATGCACAGCTCAGGTGGGGGAATTTGTTTGAAACTGTTATCAGGACAGAGTCTTTACCTGCAGGTAACGTGCCTTTGAAAAGAGCTTCCTTAGTGAGGTCAGATGTGTAGAATGAGCTTCTGTTGCGGGTAATGCTGCCACTTGTGAGGAGTTTGTTGTTGTACTCCATGCCGGGAATTTCCGGGAAAACATTTTTCATTATTACGTCATCTCCCAGGTTGATTCCCGGTATGAATGTGAAGTCTTGAAGGTTCTCTGCAAAGGACAATCCGGAAGTTCCACTCCCGTAGGAGGGGCCCAGGTTGCTCCATGCCCAGCTGACAGGCACGATTTCATGTTCGAAATACCTGTCATCTGCAACAATATTGCCGTTGATCCTTTTGATCCCTTTTTGCTCCAATGCTGCTGTCCATTCCATAAAAAGGGTGTCTGCAGGGGTTCCCAATGTGTCTTTGGAGGCCAGGGTTGGATCTGCACCGCCTACAATGTACAGGTCACCGTATAACACACCGTTTTCTATGAATCCTGTATGTGCAATTTTGGTTTTGAATTGGAAGTCATGTCCCAGGACCTTGAGGGCAACTCCTGTGGTAATGGTTTTCATTGTAGAGGCTGTAAGCAGAGGCATGTCAGGATTCCAGGAAGCAATTGTTTTGCCTTTGGCATCCATAACCATTATTGCTGTTGCCGAATTTACAAAAAGGGTGTCTTTTTTCAAGTTTTCGATGTATTTCTGGATGTTGTTTTGGGAAAGGGATACATTAGGAAACAACATGTAGAGGGAAATAATCAGGAAGCTTAAAGTCTGTTTCATTTTTCTGTGGTTTAAGTGATGTGGCAAAAGTACTAAAAAACCTCAATCCTTTTTAAAATTATAATTACATTTGCCCGGTCAAATAAATTATCAGATGAGCAGTTTTAGAAAAAGAGCATTGGATGAGTTTTCCTCTCACAAATCCGAAAGGTTCCACTATGAAAAACAACCAGTTTCACAGTATTTTGGTCAAAATGTATTTGACATAGAAAAGATGAGGAGATATCTCTCTTCTGAGGCTTTTGGGGTTGTCCAGCAAGCTATAAACGAGGGTGTTAAGATAGACAGGAAGATTGCAGACCAAATTGCTTCCGGAATGAAAGCGTGGGCTGTGGAACGGGGTGCTACCCATTACACTCACTGGTTCCATCCTTTGACAGATGCAACTGCAGAAAAGCACGAGGCTTTTGTTGACCCTTCAAAAAACGGTGGTGTTTTCGAGAATTTCAAGGGTGATGCCCTTGTACAGCAGGAACCGGATGCCTCCAGCTTTCCAAACGGAGGGCTGAGAAACACTTTTGAGGCAAGAGGTTACTCTGCCTGGGATCCTACTTCTCCGGCTTTCATAATAGATGACACTTTGTGTATTCCTTCTGTTTTTGTTGCTTATACCGGAGAATCGCTGGACATGAAGGCTCCTCATTTGAAATCTTTGCAGCAGCTGGATAAAGCTGCCGTTGACCTTGCCAGGATGTTCAATCCCTCAATTTCAAGTGTTAATGTTATGCTTGGTATAGAGCAGGAGTATTTTGTGGTTGATGAGGCGTTGTTCCGGGCGCGTCCTGACTTGATGCTTTGCAACCGCACATTGATTGGCCATACCTCTGCAAAGGACCAGCAACTGGAAGATCACTATTTTGGTGCCATACCATCCAGGGTAATGTGCTTTATGAAAGATTTCGAAACAGAAGCTTTCAAATTGGGAGTGGTGTTGAAAACAAGGCACAACGAGGTGGCTCCTAATCAGTTTGAGTTTGCACCATATTTTGCGGAGGCAAACCTCTCCATAGATCATAATTTGATGATGATGATCTTGATGAGGAAGATTGCAAAGAAGCACAAACTGAAAGTGATTTTCCATGAGAAACCATTTGCCGGTGTGAATGGTTCGGGTAAGCACTGCAACTGGTCCATGGTTACCAACACAGGTGTCAATCTTTTGTCCCCCGGCAAGACACCTGTGAACAACATACAGTTTCTCAGTTTTTTCATATCGGTCATTAGGGCAGTTTACGAACACAACTATTTGTTGATGGCTAGTACAGCTTCCCTGGGCAATTCTTACAGGCTTGGCGGTAGTGAGGCTCCGCCTGCAATAATGTCTGTATTTGTTGGGAAAACCTTGACAGAGGTAATTGATTCCATAGAGAGGATGGCAATAACAGATGACAGTGCTCTTAATGAGGATGTAAAACTAAATATTGTAAATAAGATTCCTGAAATCCTCCCGGACAATACCGACAGGAACAGGACATCTCCATTTGCCTTTACCGGTAATAGGTTTGAATTCAGGGCTGTAGGATCATCGGTGAATGTTGCCTCCTCTATGTTTGTCTTGAACACGGCGGTTGCCCAGCAACTGACCAGGTTCAAATCTTTGGTAGAAAAAGAGATGAGCCAGGGGTTGTCAAAGGAAGAGGCTTTCTTGAAGATAATCAGGCAGTATATCACTGAGTCCAAGGATATATTGTTCGAGGGAAATGGTTATAGCCAGGAGTGGCACCAAGAGGCTTCAAGAAGAGGTTTAAAGGGTATTAGTGATGTGCCAGAGGCTTTCAAGGTATTCCTTGACAAAAAGACCAGGGACCTTATGGTAGAGACCCAGGTTCTTTGCGAAAGGGAGCTGGAGGCTAGGTATGAGGTTTTGAATGAGTTATTCATTAAAAAATTGCAGATAGAGGCAAGGGTGCTTGGTGACTTATCAATCAACCATATTATTCCTACTGCAATCAAATTCCAGAATTCACTTATCCAGAATGTGTTGGGTATAAAAGAGATATTCGGCGATCCTGAATTCAGGCAGATGTCTGAAAGGCAGATTTTGAGTATCAGGAAGATTTCCGGATATATACAATCGCTCAGGGAAGATACACACGCACTTATCCAGGCAAGGAAAATTGCAAATGCAATTTCTTCTTATCCGGAACGTGCCCAAAGTTATTCTGCCAATGTACTTCCTTATATGTCAAAGATCAGGACAACTGTTGACAAGCTGGAGATGGTGGTGGATGACGAACTTTGGCCATTGCCTAAGTACAGGGAATTACTGTTTTGGAGATAATCTTTGTACTTTTGCCAATATTTACCTAATTTGTAGTGATGATCAGTAAAAACAAAGATGCTTCCAAATATGCCTTAAGGGGTGTTTCCTCTTCTAAAGAAGATGTGCACGATGCTATCAAAAATATAGATAAAGGTCTGTTTCCAAAGGCTTTTTGTAAAATTGTACCAGATTACCTTTCCAATGATCCTGACTATTGCGTTGTCATGCATGCAGACGGGGCCGGGACCAAATCCTCTTTGGCCTACGTGTATTGGAAAGAGACAGGGGATATGAGTGTGTGGAAGGGTATTGCACAGGATGCCATAGTTATGAATACAGATGACCTGCTTTGTGTAGGAGCTACCGGCAATATTCTGCTCTCGTCTACAATTGGCAGGAACAAGCAAAGGATACCCGGGGAGGTGGTTTCTGCACTTATTTCCGGTTCGCAGGAGTTTTCCGGAAGCATGAAAGAGTATGGCATAGAACTGATCTTGACCGGAGGAGAGACTGCCGATGTAGGTGATTTGGTACAGACGGTGATTGTGGACAGTACAGTGTGTGCGCGCATGAAACGTTCCGATGTTATTGACAATGCCAGGATAAAGGCCGGAGATGTGGTTGTGGGGCTGGCTTCTTTCGGGAAAGCTACTTACGAAACAGAATACAATGGGGGAACAGGCAGCAATGGATTGACCTCTGCAAGGCATGACTTGTTCATGTCTTATGTCGGGGAAAAATATCCGGAGAGTTATTCTGACCTTGTTCCATCTAACTTGGCTTATACCGGATCCAGAAGGTTGGACGAGATGGACCCTGAAACTGGTTTGACTTTTGGTAAATTATTGTTGTCTCCTACCAGGACATACGCTCCGGTAATCAAGAAAATACTGGATTTGTACAGGGATAGGGTCACCGGAATGGTACACTGCTCGGGAGGAGGACAGGCCAAAGTGCTTAATTTTATTGATAATTTGCATGTTGTCAAGGATAATATGTTTGATGTCCCACCTCTTTTCAGGTACTTGAAAGAGGAGTCCGGCACCGGTTGGGAGGAGATGTACAAGGTATTCAACATGGGTCACAGGATGGAAATATATACTGATGCCGGAACAGCTGAAAGTATGGTGGGGATATCCAAGGCAATGGGTGTTGATGCCAGGATCATTGGAAAGGTAGAGGATTATCCAGGGAGAAAAGTGACTTTGAAAACTAATTATGGAGACTTTGAATATGAGATTTAACAGAGAATTGAAAAGGACTCTTTTCCTCTTGACTATCATTGCGTTTGCCGGGGGGCTTCTATCGTGTGGTTCAAATCAAAAGCCTGGTGACAGGGCTTTGCTGCAGATATCGGAAAGGGCCTTGAGTGACCAATCGTCGTTGTTTTATGCCGATTTTGCATCTTATCCGGATACTTTGCTGCAGTTGCCAATTGGCATGTTTGATTCTGGTACAGGGGGGCTTACTGTAATGGAGCAGTTCCTTTCGTTGGACTGTTTTGACAATGTTACCGGTGAACAGGTTGCTGATGGTCTCCCCGATTTTGACGGAGAAGATTTCATTTACCTGGCTGACCAGGCAAATATGCCGTATGGGGTATATCCTTCCCAAGGGAAACAGGAGTACTTGAGGGAACTTGTTGTCAGGGATGCGCTCTTTTTGACAACTGTGCCAAACCGTACAAAATTGGTGGTGATTGCATGCAATACAGCTACTGCGTACGGGTTGGACGATGTCCGGGATTTGCTGCAAAGGAGCGGGACCGGTGTGGTTGCAATAGGTGTTATAGATGCAGGTGTGAGTGGGGCAATGGAGGTAATATCCAAAGAAGAGGAGAGTTTTGCCGTTGGAGTCCTTGCAACTGTGGGGACTATTGCTTCGCAGGGTTACCAGAATAAATTGAAGGAGTTTGCTGTTTCAAATGGTTATAAAGGAAAAATCAATATTGTGGCGCAGGGTGGATTGGGATTTGCAGAGGCTGTGGATTCCGAACCAGATTATATCTCCTATGAAGCTCAAAATGTGAGGGACAATTACAGGGGGCCTGTTGTGGATGATTCTACCGGAATAAGATTAGATTTGATGCCGTTTTACAATTTTGATACTACCGGTAATGCACTTTTGGTGACCAAAGATAGCAGTGGACATATAAAAGAGGTCCAACTGAATTCTGCCGGAAATTACGCCAGGTTCCATCTGGTAACCTTGTTACAGAAACATAGGGAGACAAATCCGGGTGTCAAGATGAAAAGTATAATACTGGGGTGTACACATTATCCATATTTATATGACACCCTGGCCAAGGTTGTGGATGAGTTGAGGTCAGTTTCGGTGGACGGGTCATATGTTTTTGGGGATTTGATTGCCCAGGACCTTGTTTTTGTAGACCCGGCAATCAACACTGCAAAGGAGGCTTACCTTTTTTTGAGGAAAAATGGATTGTTGGAGATGGAATCAAAAGGAAACAACCTGAATGGATTCATCTCAGTTCCGCATCCTGGTTTGCCTGCCAATGTGGTGGATGGTTCGGGCAATTTATTGTTTGATTTCAAATATGGGCGGGATACGGGAGATGAGTCTGCTTCTGTGAGCATAGTTCCGTTTTCCAGCCAAAACATCAATAAGGAGAATCTTTCAAGGATAGAGCAAAGGCTTCCTTATACCTATTCCCTTATTAAAAAGAATTTTTGTGAGAATGAGTTATAAAGAGACAATTTCTGCCGAAGAGCTGGAACAACTGCCTGTTGCCGAATTCAATGGAGAAATCGTATTGGTGGACAAAGAAAATGATGTTTACAAAGATTCTATCGAGTATTTGAGCAAACAAAGGATTATAGGGTTCGATACGGAAACCAAACCTACTTTCACTGCAAATTCAAAAAGGCACACTGTGGCTTTGCTCCAATTATCGGGAAAGGAGAGGGCTTTCATATACAGATTGCACAGTATTGGTGTTCCAAAGGATTTGGCAGCCATATTGTCTTCGGGAAAGATTATAAAAGTAGGGGCTGCTGTCCATGACGATATCAAGTCATTGCAATACCATACTCGTTTTGTTCCAAAAAGTTTTGTCGATTTGCAATCGATTGCGGCCAATTGGGGCATCAAGGACAAAAGTGTTCGCAAAATGGCTGCAATCATATTGGGAATGCGTGTTTCCAAATCACAACAGCTATCCAATTGGGAGTCTTCCGATTTATCGGAAGCCCAGTTGAATTATGCAGCAATTGATGCATGGGTTTGTCAAAAGATGTATCTTAAATTATTGAGTACTCCCAAGTTAAAGAAGTAATCTATGTCTAAGGTTTTTTTAAAAAAGGGAAGGGATGCCTCTTTGAAAAGGTTCCATCCATGGGTTTTTTCCGGGGCCGTTTCCGGCGTAGAGGGTGAGCTCTTTGAGGGAGAACTGGTATCTGTTTTTTCCTTTGACAACGAGTTTCTTGGATGTGGCCATTTTCAGAAAGGCTCAATAACCGTAAGGATTCTTGCTTTTGACGACTCTCCTTATAAACAAGGTTTTTGGAATGATCGTTTGGAAGAGGCATACAAAACACGTGAACAACTCTGCATTATGGAGGAGGGCAAAACAAACTCATTCAGGTTGGTTCACGGAGAGGGAGATATGTTGCCAGGCCTTGTTTTGGATTACTATAACGGAGTTGTGGTAATGCAGGCTCATTCTGCGGGGATGGTAAAATCTAAAGAACAAATTGTTGATGCTTTGAAGTTTGTGTTGAAAGATAAACTTTTGGCTGTCTATGATAAAAGTTCTGCTACTGCTCCTTTCAAAGCGGGGCTGGATTTGCAGGATGGTTTTTTGTACCAGGAAAAGGGAGTTTTGCAATCTGGTGTTATACTGGAAAATGGGTTGGCTTTTAACGTAGATTGGCTGGAAGGCCAAAAGACTGGTTTTTTCCTTGACCAGAGAGAGAACAGGGAGTTGGTAAGGAGGTACGCAAAAGGGAAGGGTGTTTTGAACCTGTTTTGCTATACCGGTGGTTTTTCTGTTTACGCCCTTTCTGGTGGTGCATCTTTTGTAGATTCGGTAGATAGCTCTGCAAGGGCAATTGAAATGACAACCAAAAACCTGGAGCTTAATATGAAAGAGGGGGCTTCTGTATCCCATAATGAGTACTGTGCCGATGCGATTGATTTCCTGAAAAATAGTCAGGATAACAAATATGATATGATTATTGTGGACCCTCCTGCTTTTGCCAAACACAGGGATGCTCTCAGAAATGCTCTGAGGGCTTACCAAAGGTTGAATGCCAATGCAATATCCAAGGTTTCAAAAGGAGGGATAATCTTTACATTCAGTTGTTCCCAGATTGTGGACAAGGTCTCTTTTGCAGAGGCTGTTTTTTCTGCTGCGGCAATTTCCGGTCGGAGGGTAAGGATAATTGGACGTATGACACAACCAGCGGATCATCCTGTGAATATCTATCATCCAGAGGGTGAGTATCTCAAAGGTTTGGTATTGCGGGTGGATTGATAAATATTCTTATATTTACATATTGACGAACAAATGATATATGGAAAATTTGGAAATTCCCAAAGGAGACAAGAGAGTTGTTTACGAGTCCCTCATACCTCAGATACATGCATTGTTGGATGGTGAAACTGATCTTTATGCAAACCTGGCCAATGTGGCAGCAGCTTTGAAAGAGGGGTTTGGTCATTTTTGGGTAGGCTTCTATATTGTAAAACAGCAAAAGCCGAATGATGCTGTTTTGGTGTTGGGTCCGTTCCAGGGGCCGGTGGCGTGTACAAGGATTTCTTACGGGAAGGGAGTCTGCGGTACTGCGTGGAAAGAGGGGAAATGTCTGGTAGTTGATGATGTTGACCTGTTTCCGGGACATATTGCTTGTAGTTCCTTGTCCCGTTCTGAGATTGTCGTTCCTTTTTTCAATGATGGCAAAGTGGTGGCGGTGCTGGACATCGACAGTGAAAAGTTGTCTGGTTTTGACCAGACAGATGCTCTATACCTTGAGAAACTTTTTCCTAATGGTTTTTGGGAACTCTGCAAATGATATCTGTGTACTTTATTGTTGCAAAAAACAATATTATGAAACTTAAACTTTGTTTTGCCATTTCTTTGGCTTTGTTTGCCATCTTTTTTGTCTCATGTAGTGAAAATAAAGTTAAGATGGTTCCTGGTGTGAGTAAGGAGCTCGCCTTGGCCAGAAAGGACAATATCGACGGGATAACCTATTCTCTGCATTTTTCAATACCAAGAAGTGTCGATTCGCTGTTGTATTCCCGTATGGAAGTGGAATTCAGTTTGGGTGAAACAAAAGATGTTTTGCTGGATTTCAAACCATCATATGATTACCAGAAGTATCCGTTGAATGAGGTTTATGTGAATGGTCATTTGTGTGATCTTGTTTTTGAGGATGAGCATTTGGTTGTACCTGCCAAATATTTGTTAAAGGGTAAGAATATTGTAAAGGCAAAATTCGTGGCAGGTGAACAATCTTTGAACAGGCGCGTGGATATCATGTACACGTTGCTTGTTCCTGACAGGGCCAGGACTCTGTTTCCATGTTTCGACCAGCCTGATTTGAAAGCAAAATACAATCTTTCTTTGCAGATTCCTGATGAATGGGAAGCTGTTGCAAATGGTAAGCCATTGGAAACAAGTGATATCGGGAATGGTTTCAAGAAAATTCTTTTTTCCGGGACCGAACCGATTCCAACTTACCTTTTTTCTTTTGTGGTTGGTGACTTGAATAAACTGACAGAGACCAGGGATGGTAGGGAAGTGAATTTGTGGCATATGGAGAATGATCCCGACAAATTATCCCAGACTCCTGAGATCTTCTCTTTGGTTTATGGCTCTCTTGAATGGCTGGAAGATTACACTGGTATTGAATACCCCTTTACTAAATATGATATTGTTGTTTTGCCTGGTTTCCAATATGGAGGGATGGAACATATGGGGGCTACTTTGTATGCAGACAGGACAATGTTCCTGGAACCCAGTGCAACAATAACCGAGCATATGTCCAGGGCAAAGCTGGTCGCTCATGAAACAGCCCATATGTGGTTTGGTGACTATGTCACTATGAAGTGGTTTGATGATGTTTGGACCAAGGAGGTTTTTGCCAATTGGTTTGCTTCCAAAATAGTCTCCCCTATGTTTGAAGATATAAACCATAGGCTTAATTTTTTAAACACTTATTATCCCGCTGCTTATGCAGAAGACAGAAGCCTTGGTGCCAACCCTGTCCAACAGGAGTTGTCAAATTTGCAGGATGCGGGTCTTGTGTATGGAAATATAATATACAATAAAGCCCCGATTGTGATGGATAAATTGGTCTCCATGATTGGAGATTCCCTTTTCAAGGAGGGTATAAGGGAATATTTGAAGAGCTTTGCCTATGGTAATGCAACCTGGGATGATTTGATTGATATATTGGATGCTCGTTCCCAAAAAGATTTGCATACTTGGAGCAATGTGTGGATAAAGGAGAAGGGCAGGGCAGATATTTATTTGTCAAAAAAAGGGGACTCGCTTGTGTGTGAAGAGGTGGATCCATTTGGAAGAGGGTTAAGTTGGGGTGATAGTGTCTCTTTTGAACTGGTCCCGGATCCTGAAGGCAATGTGTACGGTTTGATAATTCCCGACTCCCTTTTGTTGAGTGAAACAATCAATAACCTGAAACATGGTAAGGTTGATAGTGATGTGGCCCGGTTGTCTGCAATGATTAATTTGTATGAGTTGGTGTACAAGAGGTTGTTAGAGGAAGAACAATTTTTGGAAACAATTGCCGCAGTACTTTCCAAAGAAGATAATCCATTGGTGTTCTCAAGGTTGGTTGGTTATCTTTCATCCAATATTTTTGCCAGTCATAATAGAGCTACCGAAGCTATCCTAAAAGGGATTTATACCCAATCTGACTCTCCCTTCAAACGATCAATGGCCTTTAAGGCTTATGTTTCTGTGGCTAGGTCGCAGGAAGCCAAAGATGAATTGTCCAAGGTTTGGGAAAATCCTGATTCATTTGAATATGTTTCACTTGGCCAAAGGGATTTGATGGATTTGTCTTACAAACTTGCTTTGCTGGATCCTGATTCTTACCTGCATTTACTGGAAGTACAATCATTAAGGTTGTCATCTTCTCCAAGACTTGCAGAATTCCGGTGGGTTTTTCCTTCATTGTCTCCTTCTGAAATTACCAGGGATTCTGTATTCAACTCTTTGCTGGAAAAGCAAAACCGTAGTACAGAACCTTGGGCTGCACAGGCTTTAGGTTTTTTGAATCATGAAATAAGGAGTGAACAGGCTTTGGATTACATTTTGCCTGGACTGGAGGTTTTGGAGGAGGTGCATTACACCGGTGATATTTTTTTCCCGGCAAGATGGTGCTCTGCTCTGCTTTCGGGTCATTCTTCGGACAGTGCTTATTTTATTGTAAATGGATTTTTGGAGCGGAACAGGGATTATAATCCTTTATTGAAAAACAAGATATTGCAACAATCACAACATCTTTCCAGGAAATGACTCTGCAAACTAAAGCTATGGTAATGGGTTCCTTTGTTGTCTTTTTTTGGGCAACAGCAGCAACAGCATTCAAGATAGCTTTGTCTGGCATGGGGTACTTTGAATTATTGATGATAGCGTCGTTCACGACACTGTTGATTTCTGCTGTTGAAATTTCTTGGTCTGGCAAATGGAGCAATATATTGAAGGTGTTCAAAGACCAACCCAGGCTGGTGAAATTCTCCCTCCAGGGATTGCTGAACCCTCTCCTTTATTATTTGGTATTGTTCAAGGCATACTCTCTGTTGCCAGCTCAAATTGCCCAACCTTTGAATTACTCATGGCAGATTGTTTTGGTTTTGATGATTTCTTTGCTCTTTAAACATAAGCTTCCAATAACCAAGATCCTGGGAGTTTTTGTCAGTTTTGCCGGAATTCTTGCTTTGTCATTCAACAGTGGTGCTTCTGCCACCGGGGAACTCTCTGTTCCGGGTATATTGTTGGCATTGGGTAGTGCCTTTATTTGGGCAACCTTTTGGATTTCTAAAATCAATGTCAATGATGATCCCTCTGTTTCTTTGTTCTTCAATTTTTTGGCTGGGAGTATATATCTTTTGATAATATCTTTTTTTGTGGAAATTTCACTGCCGCCATTCAAATCTGTTTTAGCAGGGGTGTATGTTGGTTTTTTTGAAATGGGTATAACATTCATATTATGGGGAAAAGCTCTCAATACGGCTACAAACAAGCTGATGCTTACTCAACTTACATATTTGGCACCTGTAATTTCCTTATTATTAATAGCTTTAGTGTTGAAAGAGAAGATTGGGGCTTTGACAATATTTGGATTGATCGCTATACTGTCTGGTATAGCAATTGCAAACATCAACAGGAGGGTAGCATCTAAGAATTTGGTCGGATAAAAAAAATTGTTATCTTTGCAGACTCAAATCGGTACCCTGGCCGAGTGGTTAGGCAACGGTCTGCAAAACCGTCTACAGCAGTTCGATTCTGCTGGGTACCTCATTAACCTGCGGAATTCTTCCCGCAGGTTTTTTTGTTGTGCCGGTAGCAGGCCGCACCCAGGCGGCACGCGGCACGCGGCACCAGGGCCGCACCCAGGCCGCAGGTCTCATCTTTTTTCACATCTGACTCACCAGCAAGTACTTCACCCACGCACCTCTGCACTTACCTCACACAAACCACCCATTTAGTGCAAACACCTCACACCAAAACACCACACAACCAACAACATGTGAAAAAAGATGAGAGGTGCAGCCCGCCCTGCGGACGCGGCCTGTGCGGCCTGCAAAAAAAGCCACCCCTTTTGGAGGTGGCTTGCAACACAAAACCTAAAATACTTAAATACTAACCAAAAATTTTCAGGCTTTGGCAGAGTTGCTACCTAGCCATCCCGTTTCTCAGGAATTCCAGGAAAACCTCCACATCCAGGTTGTACCCCATTGGGTCGGTAAGGTGTTC
>JAQWAL010000078.1 GCA_028707695.1 Bacteroidales bacterium
AACATCAAAAAAATCCTTGGGGTAATTTTGTTCCAAAGCATCCTTTGCCACATCCAGAATGACATTGTCTTCTTTGTAGCCGGGAATCAGGACTGCAATACTCCTGATAGCAGAGGGTTTTGCTCTATCAACATCTTTTTTTGGAATGTGGGAAGCAATTGAAAAAAAGAGAAAATATATAGAAGCAAAACCAAGATAAGAGAACAGGAGTATCTCAATTACATTGATGGCATATGTAAATATCATGATTGTTGTTTTTGCATTAAAACCTGTTTATAATTATATAATATCCACAAATAAGCCTTCCAATAAGCCCTAAGGTTTGGGAAATCCCTTTTTGTCAAAAACAACAATGAGTTTTTTGGCAATGAAACAAGAAATTGAAAGGCAATTGATATTAGCATTTTGCATCCATAAGTGTTCCTTAATGTGTAGATTAATCTTCCCCTGTTCAAGTAGTAAGTTTTCAGAGGACTCTCCTTTCCTGTGGAAACCGATTCTTTGTGTAATATAAATGAGTCAGGGTTGTAAAAAAGTTTGTACCCGGCCCTTTTGGCCATTTGTGCCCAATCATGCTCTTCGTAATAAAGAAAATAGAGATCTGGCATTGGTCCAATTTTTTCTACCACTTCCCTTTTTACAATCATAGCTGCTCCGTGTACTGAATTAGTTTCAGATATGGAGTCATAAAGACCTGTGTCTTTGGATTTATAACCTATAGCCTTATTCCTTACAGTGTAGTTTGTCATCCTTGTGAAACCGGCATATTGTATCAAGGTAGGGTCCCAGTGGAATTTTATTTTTGGGCTGACCATTCCAGCCATTTTTTCTTTTTCCATGAATTCTACCAAGGGCTCAAGAAAACCAGGTGGAACTTCGGTATCATTATTAATAAAAAGCAAATAATCTCCTTTTGATTTGGATATCCCAATATTATTACCACCAGCAAAACCTAGGTTTTTACCTGTTTTAACCAAAGATATCCATGGAAAATCATCTTGGAGCCAGTCAGGATTGTCTGTGGGCGAACCGTTATCTATCACAAATACCTCTTTGTTTTTATATGTGAGGTTATTGAGCGATTCCAGCAGTTGCGCTGTAACTGCAGACTGGTTGTAGTTAATAGTAATCACAGATACCAAAGGAACATTTTCCATAGTCATAGGTTTATCAAATATACTCAATTTCCGTGAAAAAAAAGAGGCCCTGTAGAGGGCCTCCGAGTCGACTGACAAAAGCGAAATTAGTATATCAACTCTTCGTTCCTGAATCCTTCTTCACTTGAATACCAATTTGGATATAGTGTGCCCCCCGAGGTTGCCCACTCACTAAAATGTGTGTATGCATTGGTAATAGTTTCTTTTTCTGCAGGATAGTTGAATACATCCGGGAACATAAGACCCCACATCATGCCATCGTTATACTTGAATACGTCTTCTGGATGGAGAGATTTTCCAATCACAAGAGACATATCAAA
The DNA here is from genome assembly GCA_028707695.1 of Bacteroidales bacterium. GTDB lineage: Bacteria > Bacteroidota > Bacteroidia > Bacteroidales > UBA932 > Bact-08. The sequence goes on from JAQWAL010000078.1 coordinate 1,478, forward strand.
TTTGGATGTCGGAGCATATCCCGGAAGGTGAATTTCCTTACCCCTGCTGTCTGCACTTATGAACATATTAAAGTTGTCCATAGTTAGCAGTGATTGAGCTACAGGGGTTACAAAATCTATAATTACTTGACCTTCGGGGGTAGATATATGTTGGCCACCTTTGTCTGTATTCAAGAATCCGGGGTATGCAATGATATCTTTAGGGTTGTTGAAAACAGGAATCACAGCTTGATCTACACCTGTTTCAGTGCCGTTTGTCCTTGTGACAAAAGGCATTCCCCCGCCAAGTATCTGCCCGCTCACAGATGATACATTGCTGGCAAGAACATTATCTAGTTGGAATGCAACAGCTGCATGTTTGGTTGCACCAACAGCCTCTATCCGGTAATCAAAGATTATGCGTGTAACTTGGTTAGAGCTGTTGGATATGAATGAAACCCTAAACTTGAATACCATGTCATTCAAATCATAATCACCTTTGGAAGGCCATAGGTCTTCGAAAGCATATGTACCCCATCCGCTTTGAGAAGGGAAATAGTTTGCAAAAGTTGTCTCACCTCCAGTTTCCCCACTACCTGGGTCATCATCTTCTTCTATTTGGCCTAATGATCCATTGCATGAAGTCCCAGGTATGTTTTGAGTCTGTGTATCACCAAGGATTGCACCGGCTGCTATGGCTGGTTCATAATTACTCCTGTTTGAAGAGGTAAGTCCTGTATATACAAATTCTACGGATCCAGAGAAAGTAGAGGCAGCCCAAGTTAAATTGGGTACATTTCCTGTGCTTTTGAACAGGGCATAATTTGGAGAAGATGATGTTACGGTGAGAGCGTATATTGCATCTATTTGGCCTGTTACGAACATGCTGCCCCCAACCATATTGATAGTGCTGTTGTTGGCTTCCAGCTTTTGGGTATTCCAAAGGGAACCCTCTTCTAAGTGAGCAGTAAGGCTTTGGATGCTTGAAAGATTAGCTGTTATATGGCAGAAGTTGTTTATGGTACCACCACCAGAGTTGCCAAACTCTTTAGAAGCTGCAATTTCGCCATGGTTGTTGAGGATTGTTCCGTTTGACTGGTACCATTTTTCTATGTTGACTACAGCTCCCGGAGCATTGGTGAATGAAGCATTTGAAGTCAAATTTATATCAGGGGCATTAATTGTTGCGGTATTTGTGAAAATTGTAGAGTTTGTTACGTTTATCCCTCTGTTCTTTCCGCTGGAAACTTGTAAATTCCCATCGTTATAGAACTTTGTGTTTGTGCTGAGTTCAATTTTTTTCTCTACTATGAGTGTGCCTTTGTTTACAAATGTTGCATTGTTAGAAGATACCTGATCGGATATGTTCGCAGAACCTCCGCTCTGTATGTACAGTGCAGGGAAATCTTCCGAAACAACCCCAATGGAAAAACCTTTGAAATTAACAGACCCTCCAGAAAGAACAACAATAGACATTTTGTTTAGTGAAATGTTTGAATTGATGTTTATAGAGCCGGCAACATATAGGACCGCGTGTTCCCTGTAGTTGCCAAAATCTATGGAAGCTGTCCTGTTTACACCAGCCGGGATGTAGTATGATTTATAAATATTTCCGTAAGCGGAACTTTCACCTGTATTAAAACCTACAATATTCAATGAAGAGTTATCATTTACAACAACATCAAATTGTGAAGGGATTGCTATTGGGGCATACTCAAAGGATGCAATATTGGCTCCGAAAGATGCAGCCTGAGCAGCGAAAAGGTTGTCATCACCGCTTTTTGTAAGTTGGGTGTTTATAACAGAGGAGTTGACATCTACAACAGAAACAGAGGCAAGTCCGTTTGGTTTTAACTCATGTATGTATAGTTTTTCTGTTGGGGTTGCAACAGATATCTTAACATTATACGGAGAATTTGGTTTGGCTGCTCCGGTTGCAATCAAAGCACCAGTGTTCATCAATGGAGAGTTGTACACCTTGATTATGTGGACTTTGTTTGAGCTTTGCGGGTCTATTGCCGTAACATTGACTGTCAAATCAATTGTTTTTATTGTTTTCCAGTCAAAGTCGTAGGGAATTTCCCCTTCGACAATTGAAGGAATTTCGGTATTGTTTTTTGGCATCTTTACGCACGAGGCAATAAAGATGATTCCGAAAAGAAGAAAAAAGTATTTTGTTTTCATACTAGATAAGTAATAATTTATGTTGTCAATTGTTTTTTAATTAATATAGTTAAAGTTTCCTTTGTTGTACAAAGAGTCGCTTATTGCAGGAGTATGCCAATCAATAGATTGGTTCCCGCCACTCTCTGCCCACAATATGAAGTTTGGATAAGCATTGTATATTTTTTTAAATTCCAAGGGGTGCCTGATAGACTGTGTGCTCATTATTGCCCATACCCAGTTGTCAGGTGTTGAAAAATCTGGTTTGCCGGATGAAATAAGAAATGGAAGATAAAAAAAATCTGAAGGTTGCCCCCCTTTGAAGTGGACCTCCCTTCCCCTTTGTCCAAAAATCCCAAACAAATCAAGGTTTATCTTGCCTTCGCTTAGAGGGCTTAAAAAAGTAAATGCAGAAATTGGGAAAATCATATTGGATTTCAACTCTACA
>JAQWAL010000008.1:0-3256 GCA_028707695.1 Bacteroidales bacterium
CTTTGTTAGCCCCCCACCAGGGATCACCGAGCGGTAGCGAGGTAATCCCAAAGTGGGGAAACTGAAAGAAGGTTGTTCGACGATTATTTTGACGGAAGGGAAAAGTAAAATACAGAGCCCTTATCCAAACCGCTTTCTACCCATAATCTACCCCCATGCAACTCGACAAATTCCTTACACAATACAAGCCCCAATCCACTGCTAGGTTCCCCGGCAGTTCCATTTCGTTTGGAAACCTTGTTCATAGAGAAGAGGTTGTCAATGACATCCTGGCTCATCCCGATACCATTGTCTGAAACACTAACAACAACAGAACCAACTTTGTCTGGATAACATGAAATTATCACCCTGCCACCAGGAGAGGTGAATTTGATGGCATTTGAGAGCAAGTTCCGCATTATTGTCATGAACATGTTCTTGTCGGCATTGATGACTATGTTGCTTGTAATATCGTAGACAACATCTATTTGTTTGTTTTCTGCGGCAGTTTTCAGGGTAACCATACTCTCGTGTACAAGTTCCATCAAATCAGATTTTTCAGGAACAAAGGTTATTGTGGAGTTCTTCATCCTTGACCACAACAACAGGTTTTCCAACAATGTGTAAAGATTGGAAGCAGAATCTCGCATTGTTTCTGCAATATCCTTGATTTCATGTTTTGAGAGCGATTCAACATCTTCTGCCATTATTTGTGAAAGGCCCAGAAAACCATTGAACGGACCCTTTAAATCATGTGCTATAATAGAAAAGAATTTATCTTTCTCAAGATTATTTTGCTCCAGTTCTTTGTTGTTTTCAAGAAGTTCGTGGGTTTTCTCTGCCACCATCTGTTCCAGGATGCGTTTCTCTTTTTTCAATGATTTCTCCCTTTGCTGGATATACAAATATACCATTAACATCAAAGATAATATGGCTATAGTGAAAAAGCCCTTTGTGTTGTACCAAGGTGGTGAAATCTCAAATGGGAAATGCTCTTCTTTGCTCCAAACACCATCGTTGTTCAAGGCTTTTACTTTGAATGTGTATTTGCCTGGAGGCAGGTTGCCATAAGTGATTTCTGTCCTGGTTGTGGGTGTGTTCCACTGGTTTTCCAAACCTTCCAAAAAGTATTGGTATTTGATCCTGTTGTTATGTTGGTGTGAAATTGTTGAATATTGGAAAGTCACATAATTGTTTTTATGAGATAGCTCAAGGTCTTTTGGCAATCCATTCCAAGGCGATATGCCGGAAAAACCAAAGTTTTCAAGCACTATTCCATTTGCCAAGACCAAAGATGTGTCTTTTGAATAGTAAAGTGATGACCATGGCACAGTAGAGAGGTTGATTTTGAAATCAGTAATCTGCAAAATAGGTTTTTCCAATCTTTTTTCGGAAAGTTCGGTGGATGCCCTTGTCAGCCTGTCAGAAGATCCGATCCACATATATCCGTTGGAATCAAGATGGATTGCACCCATATTGCAACTTATTCCGGTGAACCCCTCTTCGTAACCATATCCAGTGAACACAGGGTTGAACAAGGAGTCAACAAGCATATTGATTTGTGAGGAATGCAGAATGTTGATCCCCTCCCTAGTACCTAGCCAAAGGTTATCCTTTTGGTCAAAAGCCAGGGACATGACATAGTTGTTGTTCAGGCCGGTTTTTGTGTCGAACATTGTGAATTTGTCCCCATCGTACATTGCCAGTCCGGCACCACCCGTCCCAAACCACATGGTACCGGAACGATCCTCTGCCATGCTGTAAATTATCTCTGCCGGGAAACCACTCTCATGGTTGAAATATGTAAAAATGCCTTGGGAGTATTTTACCAAACCACCACCGTCTGTCCCAATCCAAATGTTCCCTTTTTGATCATGATGGAGTGTCAGCAAGTTTAGCGTAGGCAGTCCGGAACTGGTGTCAAAATTTATAAATGATTGGCCGTCAAATACAGAAAGACCTCCTCCGTATGTAGCAATCCATAGCCTGCCTTTGTCATCTTTTACCAAATCCCTCACAGCATTAAATGCAAGTCCCTTGCCATAAGTGTAGTTGTAAGATTTGTTGCCAGATAGTTTTGAGATACCCCTTCCGTCGCTACCAAGCCAAATAGTACCCGATGAATCCGCTAGGATGGAATATATACGGCTACCCTCAATGCCCTGGATATATGTCAGGTTTGCAAATGATGTGTTAGTGTTTTCTGAAGTACCTTCTTGGGACATTATGGTTATATAGCTTCCAAAAGTGCCAAACCATATACGATTCTTGTAGTCCTGGTTTATGGACATCACTCGGGATGTGCTTAGCCCGACACCATTTGAGAAGTGATGGAATTGCCCACCGCCAAACTTGCATAGGCCGGCTCCACGTGTTCCAATCCAAATGGTACCGTCTTGATGTTGCAAAACCATCCTGTTGTAATCAGATGACAGACCTTCTTCTCGACCAAAACGGTTGAAATATTTTCCGTCGAAATAGGAGAGTCCATTTGCAGAGGAGGCAAACCAAATATTATGTTCGTTGTCCTGATAAATATAACGGATAGTGTTGTCATGAAGGCCTTGTTCTTCTGTAAAGTGCTGGAACGAGTCGATATCATAGATAACAACACCCCTGTTTGTTGTGCCTATCCATATACGTCCCGTATTGTCTTCCAAAAGAGAGGTCAGGTATTTCTCTGGTAGCCCGGATGTTTCATCGAAATTCACAAACTTTTCACCGTCAAATTTTGAAAGACCGTGCCCATATGTTGCTATCCATGTGTAGCCTTTGGAATCGTGCAGGATATAACGGGTATCATTGCCAGCAAGACCATCTTTATTTGTATATATGGTGAATGATGATCCGTTGTAAAGGGCTACGCCATTTCCTGTGGCAAACCAGATATTACCTTTGTCGTCTTCCGAAATATGGTTGACAACATCATCTGGAAGACCGTTATCTGTAGTGAATATATCCAGGTACACACCGTTGAAACGAGTAACTCCTCCACGGAAAGAGCCAAACCAAATATTCTGTTTGCTATCTTCCATTACAGAGAGGATGAGGTTATTGTTCAACCCTTGTTCAAGCGAGTAATGGTAAAAATTCTTTCCATCGTATCTGGTGAGCCCGTCGTCTGTTGCCAGCCATAAATTCCCCCTTACATCTTGCTCCATGGCCCTTATCTGATTGTGTCTCAATCCTTGCAAAACACTTAAAAATGAGAAGTTGAAAGGGTTTTTCTCAGGAATGAACGGGTTTTTCACTTGTACAATTTCCGGTGATGCACACA
>JAQWAL010000008.1:3356-7177 GCA_028707695.1 Bacteroidales bacterium
AATATTTCATTTGCAATAAATGAAAAAGACAAGATTGCCCTTATGGGCAAGAATGGAGCAGGCAAGTCTACCTTGCTCAAGATTATTGCAGGAGTCAAAACACCAAACAAGGGAGGGGTCACAGCTCCAGCAGATTCGGTTATAGCATATCTTCCACAACATTTGATGACAGAGGATGGAAAAAGCGTTTATGAAGAGACATCAATGGCTTTTTCACATATCCAGGCAATGGAGACCAGAATTGAGGAGTTGAATACTCTTTTGGGGCAAAGGGAAGATTATGATTCACCGGAATATTACTCTTTGATTGAAGAGTTGTCTGTTTTGAGTGAAAAATTATATACAATAGAGAGTGTCAATTATCGTGAAGAGATAGAGAAAGTCTTGACTGGACTTGGATTCATGAGGTCCGACCTGGACAGGCAGACATCTGAATTCAGTGGAGGATGGCGGATGCGTATTGAGCTTGCAAAGATACTCCTAAAGAAACCCAACCTAATTTTATTGGATGAACCTACCAATCATCTTGATATGGATTCAATCATGTGGTTGGAAGAGTTTTTATTGAACCAAGCTAAAGCGGTGATAGTTATTTCGCATGACAAATCTTTCGTAGATAGGGTAACCAACAGGACCATTGAGATTACATTAGGAAAGATTTATGATTACAAAGTAAATTACTCGCATTATCTGGAGTTAAGGAGAGACCGTCGCTTACAGCAGCAAAAGGCTTACAACGACCAACAAAAGATGATAGCAGAAACCAAGGAGTTTATAGAAAGGTTCAAAGGCACATATTCCAAAACCCTCCAAGTCCAGTCTCGTGTCAAGATGCTGGAAAAATTGGAGATTGTAGAGGTAGATGAGATTGACACATCTGCATTGAGGCTTAAGTTTCCACCGGCGCCAAGGTCTGGTAATTTCCCGGTTATTGCAGAAAACGCAGGAAAAAGTTATGATGAAAGGGTTGTATTTTCCAATGCTTCGTTTACATTGAACCGGGGAGACAAAGTTGCTTTCATTGGCAGGAATGGTGAGGGTAAATCTACCATGGTCAAATGCATTATGAACCAAATAGATCACGATGGAAAAGTTGTTTTGGGGCATAATGTACTTATTGGGTACTTTGCTCAAAATCAGGCATCTCTTATGGATGGAGAGATGACTGTTTTTGAGACAGTGGATTCCGTTGCAGTAGGGGAGGTAAGGACAAAAATCAGGGACCTGCTTGGTGCTTTCATGTTTGGTAAAGAAGATTCCGACAAGAAGGTAAAGGTGCTTTCTGGTGGAGAAAAAACCAGGCTTGCGATGATCAAACTTTTGTTGGAACCTGTCAATTTGTTGATCCTTGATGAGCCAACCAACCATTTGGATTTGAAAAGCAAGGAGATTTTAAAGGAAGCTCTGCTTAACTTCGATGGTAGTTTGATAGTGGTATCACACGACAGGGACTTCCTGGACGGACTGGTTACAAAGGTTTATGAGTTCGGTAATGGCAAGGTGAGGGAACACATAGAAACCCTGGAAGGTTTCCTGGAAAAGAAAAGGATGGAAAACCTCAATTCATATAATTGATTACAAAGATAGTAAGAGCTCTTTGAGCATTTCATAATCTGGGTTGAGCAAGATGGATTTTTTCTCTTTGTCCATGCAAGACTTCAATCTTGAAGGAACTTCTGGTGAGGGAATTGTTGTTTTCTCAATTATGTCGGAAAATTTTGAAGGATGGGCTGTGGACAAGATAATATAATCTGTCTTATCTTTCAAATGATATGTTTTGTGATGAAGGGCTGCAAGGAATCCAACTGCCGTGTGAGGGTCTGCAACATAATTGTATCTGGAATACAGCTCTTCCATACATTCCAATGTTTGTTTATCAGTAAATGATTCGCTGAAAATTATCTTTTGGATCTCGTTGTGGTCAAAATTGTACATAGAAAGAACTCGTTCCAAATTGCTGGGATTTCCTACATCCATTGCATTGGAATAAGTTTTGATGCTTTTCTCTGCTTTGAAGATACCGGTTTTTATATAGTTGCTTATTACATTGTTCGAATTTACTGCAGCAATTATTTGATCAAACTCCAATCCCATTTTTAAAGCAAACAATCCACCGGTCAGGTTGCCCATGTTTCCTGTTGGTACTGAGAAGACAACTTTGTTTTTGTTTCCTGTAAGCCTTGATTTTGCATAATGGTAGTAAAAGGATTGAGGGATTAGTCTGGCAATGTTGATTGAGTTTGCAGAGGTCAGGTTTAGTTTGACCCTGACAGTATTATCGGCAAAAGCCTCTTTTACCATTCTTTGACAATCGTCAAAAGATCCTTTGATTTCCAAAGCAACAACATTACCTCCAAATGTTGTAAGCTGCTTTTCTTGTATTGGACTAACTTTTCCCGAAGGATACAAAAGAACCACTTTGATTCCCTCTTTGTTGTGTAGGCTGCTTGCTACTGCACTACCGGTGTCTCCTGAGGTGGCAGCCAAAACAATTGTCTCCTTCTTGTTTCCTTTTGAAAGGTTGCTTAAAATACCTGCCATGAACCTTGCTCCAAAATCTTTGAATGCCAAAGTTGGTCCATGGTACAATTCAAGGATATTGAATCCGTCGTACAGAGGTTTCAAAACCAAATCAAAGTCAAAAGCATTTTCAATTATTGACAGCAAGGTGGACTTTTCAAACTCGTCTCCAATAATCTTATCTGCGATGCAAAACGATATTTCCTTGAACGATAAGGATGAAAGATCATTATAAAAACTTTTCTCCATTACCGGAAAAGTGACTGGTACAAATAGTCCCCCCTCAAAAGGAGTCCCTAATAAAACAGCATCTTTGAAATCATATATTTTTCTTGGATTATATGTGCTTTGTAACTTCATTGTTGTATTATTTTATGTACAATACTTTGGGGCCTTTTTTGTTGATTTTTGAGATGTAATAATCAAATTTTAAATCTTTATTTGAAAGTGACTCTTTTATTGACTGTACAATGTTGATGGCATTCGTTTGCCCCTTTGTAATGGCAAAAATTGAGGGTCCTGAACCCGAAATTGAACACCCGACAGCACCATTTGAAAGGGCTAACCTTTTTATAAGGTCAAAATGAGGAATCAATTTTGAGCGCAACGGCTCTGCAACAAAGTCTTCCATAGATCTGCCGATTAGTTCAAAATCATTTTTGAGAAGACCAGCCACAAGTCCGGAACAATTACCCCATTGCTTGATTGCAGTGGAAAGCTGTATCTCTTTGGGGAGTATTTCCCTTGCCATCCTGGTTGATATTTCTATGTCCGGATGTATTATTGTACAATAAAGCTCGTTTGGGTAATCTATATCAACCACATCTATTGGATTGTATCCACGGATAAGCGTAAAACCGCCATAAAGGCACGGAGCAATATTGTCAGCATGAATAGTTCCGCTGGCAATCATCTCTCCTTTAAGGGCATAACCAAGCATCTCTTTTTTGGACAATGATAACCCGGCTAATTCATTGAATGCATATGTTGCTGCCACTGAGCTAGCTGCACTTGACCCAAGGCCGCTTCCAAAAGGCATTTTTTTGTGAATTTCAATTTCCAGCCCGATATCAATACCAAAATCTTTTTTCATGGCCAAAACAGGAACGCTGGCAGTATTCAAAAAGATATCGTATGGTAGCCTGCCATCATCTCCCGTTATTTTGGAGATAACTGTCCCGGATCCATTGACCCTTCTGATTATTACATTATCACCCGGCTCTTCCAAAGCAAAGCCCATGATGTCAAACCCACAACCTATATTTGAAACAGTTGCAGGTGCAAATACTCCTATTTCTTTT
>JAQWAL010000008.1:7277-61414 GCA_028707695.1 Bacteroidales bacterium
TCAGTCGGGTTAATGGCTCCGTAAGTGACATCGTACACATGTCCCACCATTTCGTCACGCTCAGAATCGGAAGTTATGAAGGTCCTGAGCTTGGCATCTTTTATCACTATCTTTTCTACCCGTGGTTCTTTCAATATTATCTCTTCCAACCATTTTTCATTCCAGTTGGCCTTGTTTGACTTTATATCCTTTTTTTTCTGATTTACCATAAGCTGCTGGATTCCTTTGACCATCCCATAAAAGGCTGTTTCTGCAGTGTTTGGAATGAATGAGAATACTGTATTGTCAAGATCGTTTTCCACAGCGTCATTTATTTGTGAAGCAAGGAACTCTCCTAGTTTTTTTCTTTCTTGGTAGATATTCCTGTCGTTTCCCCTGGAAAAATAGATCCGTTCAAAAGAACAGCTGCTTTTTTTATATGGCTTCCTGGTCTGCGATATTTTAATTTCTGCGTTCTTATTGATTATAAGTGCAGAGCCAGGTTGGAGTTCTTCAATTTTACTGTCGTCTATTCCAAATGCTGTCCTTATCACGGATGCTTCAGATGCCGCCACCACAACTTCATCATCTGAATAATAGTAAACAGGTCTTATGCCCCACGGATCCCTCATCACAAAAGCATCCCCGTGACCAAGGATTCCTGCTACAGCATAACCTCCATCCCAATCTACAGAACTATTGGCAAGTACTTTATCCAACTCAAGGCTCTCTTCTATAAGTTGTGTTATCTCTTGCCTGCTGTTGCCATTGTCCCTGAAATACCTGTATTTGTCCTGTATTTCGTCTTCCAGGCAGTATCCAACCTTTTCCAATAGAGTTACTGTATCGGAATAATTCTTTGGATGCTGCCCTACTTCTATCAAACTTTGGAACAATTGGTCAACGTTTGTCAAATTAAAGTTGGCTGCTAGAGCCAGGTTTTTTGATCTCCAGTTACTGGCTCTTTTTAGTGGATGTACAAGCTCCAGGTTGTTTTTGCCAAAAGTTGCATACCTTAAGTGTCCAAGGTAAACTTCTCCGACAAACGGAAGATTCTCCTTAATCCAGGATTCACTTTTCTCTTCTGTTGGTTCACTTCCTATTTGAGTGTAAACATTACCAAAAACATCTTGTATGGGATCTTGGGCACATGACCTGTATCTCTCCATGTATTTGCAACCGGCGGGCATATCTATCTTCACACTAGCAATACCTGCTCCTTCTTGTCCGCGGTTCCTCTGTTTCTCCATTAAAATATACAACCTTTTTAGGCCATATAGTGCAGTCCCATATTTTCTTCTGTAATAATCAATTGGTTTTTTGAGTCTTACCAGAGCTATTCCACATTCATGATTAATTACATCACTCATTTTTTATCTTGTTCTTTATATGTTTTTATTATGCCTTTGTTTTTTTTACCATCTACATAAATGTAGAGTTGTTGGCTAAACCTAATATGTCTCAAGTACTTACTGTCGTGTATGGCATCCATCTGATCCAGTTCCGATTCTTTGAAGAGTCCGTCATTCATGAATGGATTTATGGTTAAATAACCTACTCCGAAACTTGTCAGGTTCTGGAAAAAATGGGTGCCTTGGCTTGGTTCAATTCTGAAATTTTCAAGACCACATTCTACAATTACTTTGGCTTCTGATATATGGGGCCATTTAATTGGTATTCCCAACCAAGGATCGCTTGATCCCCATCTGCCCGGACCTACTAAAACATAATTTCGCCCCTCTTTTTTCAACTGGTTGTTTATTTGTTCTATTTCAGATGCTATCTCGTTTGTTTTTGAATTGTCAAATGTACTGCTTTTTACGTAAATGATATCTTCAACTTTGTTTATATGTCCCATTCCTAATGCTTTTTGTGCATAAATCAAAGCATCGTCCAAAGAAACATTGTCCCAATCAAGGGATTTGTTATCGTTATTATTGGTTATAGGTCTAATTTGCAGTAAACTGAATATTTTGTCCTCTCCAGCAGGAACATCCATGTTGACAGCAAATTCAATCTCTACAGGACTGCGCATCTCTTTATGGCAAATTTGCAACATATCCTGTAAAATCTCTGCCAAAGGCATTGTGTCATGTTGTAATATGTGGGCGAAAGAGATGATTTTCCTCCCGGACTCCATGTTACTGTCCACAATCCTTTCACTCTGCATGTCCCATGTGGAAGCCACATGATCAAGGTTCCGGAAGTGTTTTACACTGTTTATATCAAACTTTTTGAGGTTAATGGAATCATCTATGGATGTTTTGAACTGTTCTGGTTTCAAGTCCAGTGCATACATGATGTTTTGTGTCTCTTTTAGTGCCATGGATGGTGTAGAGAGCTGAAGAATATGCTTTGGATGCGAAGGGGAGAAGCGTAAGGTTTTACCGCCTTCCACCACCAGTTTGCCCAAACCGAAAGCCATGTTTACGATTCCCTCTTCTGATCTTTCAGATCCTATAGGATAATAGTTCACAGACCTGGCAACACCTGAAATGGTTGGAAAGAAGAACCCGTTGTCTTCTGTGCCGATAATATCCTGGAGGACAACAGCCATCTTTTCTTCACTAAGTACATTTGCCGTGGCATTTAGGTAAGATCTGCTGGAAGAGAAATAAATAGAAGCATATACACTTTTTATGGCTTTTCCCAACAATCGTAACATTTGGTCTTTGTTTTTTGTACTGGGTATCATATAAGTCGAATAGATTCCTGCAAAAGGTTGGTAATGTGAATCTTCCAATTTTGAGCTAGACCTTATGGCAAGTGGTTTTGATGTGGTGGCAACATATGCCCTTAGTTCATTGACTAATGATTCTGGCAATCTGGAACTTACAAATTCCGACAGTATTTCTTCGTCAGAAATTTCTGAGTTAATGACATATTGCAACCCATTGATTTTAATGAATTCATCAAAATAATCAGTAGCTATTACAACAGTCCGTGGTATGATAACCTTGACTCCCTCATATTTGTTCAAGAGATTGTATTTTTGTAACATGTTGTTTACAAATGCAATGCCTCTTGCTTTTCCTCCCAGGGATCCTTCACCAAGCCTGGCAAACCAAATGTATTTATTGTAACTTTTTGGTTCAAACCTGGCCACGACACCATGACCTAAAAGGTTCCTGTAATTCTTTATTGCCTGGACAATGAAAATCCTTAGCTGCTCAGTAGTATCAAAATGGCTTTGATGCGCCGCTTTTATCTTTGTTGCCAGGGAAAATAATCCCCTCGAAAACAGCCATTTAGATAGTCTGTTACGGGAGCCGTGGAAAAGCAGGACATCTTCCGGTATTTCCATGACAAGATGTTGCAAATCTTGCAAATCTTTTGCCCTGCCAATTATCTCTCCACTTTTAAGATCCCTAAATATAAAATCGCCAAAGGCAAATTCTTCACTAATATATTCACTTAGCTCTATAAGCAATGTTTTTGAGTATTTGACAAGGAACCCAACTCCCAATTCCTTGGCAATAATGCCAATGCTCTCTTGTGAAGATTGCAGTAAAAACGGCATGTGAGGGTCATCTTTCTTGATAAGCCTGCATAGGTCAATTCCGGCATCCAGCTTTTCTGTACTGGACGGGTCATTTTTATTGATTACAAATGCCACGTCAGATATGACACCCAACAGATTCTCTTTGTATTGCTGGTAAAGTTCTACAGCTTCGGTATAGTTTGTTGCAAGTAATATTTTTGGCCTTGCACGTTTCCTGAGTTTTTGCTGCTGTTCGTTGAGGGCCTCTTTGAGAAACTCCGCGCTTTGTTGCAGCACCAGTTTGTAGATTGCCGGTAAATATGTAGAGTAATACCTTATGGAATCTTCCACCAACAAAATGGCTTGGACGCCCGCTTTGACAATATCGTCCTGTGCGTTCATCCTGTCTTCGAACAATTTAATTATGGCTAGTATAAGGTCTGCATTGCCATGCCAGCTAAAGATATAATCAATGGCCGACCTGTCTTCGTTTTCAATCATTTTGTGCAATTCTTTGGAAAAATGTGTGAGAAGCACAAAAGGAATATCCGGCCTTTGTTCTTTTAGCTGTTTGGAAAAATTAAAAACATCCACATCTCCTATATTGAACATACTTATGATTAGATCAAAGTCCTGTTCGTTTTTCAAAAGGTCCATAGCCTCAACAGAGGATGTTACCCATTTGAAAGTAGGAGGGTTGCTCAAATTCAAATCTACATACTCTTTGTAAATTTGGACCTCAATCCTGCCGTCTTCTTCCAATGTGTATGCATCATAGCTGCTGCATATCATGAGCACTTTCCTGATGCGCCATTGCATCAGGTTTTTATAATCTATACGAGCCATTAGTCGGTTTTAATATTTGTAAAATCCCTGTTTAGATTTTCTTCCCAGTTGACCAGACCTTACCATCTTCCTTAGCAGTGGGTGTGGGCGGTATTTGTCTTCGCCAAATTCTTTGTGCAGCACTTCCATTATTGCAAGGCATACATCCAAACCAATAAGGTCTCCAAGAGCAAGTGGTCCCATTGGGTGGTTTGCCCCAAGTTTCATTGCTTGGTCTATTTCCTGTGCAGAGGCAACACCTTCTGCATAAATACCCACTGCTTCGTTGACAAGTGGTACCAAGATGCGGTTGACTACAAATCCGGGAGCTTCATTTACATTTATTGGAGTCTTGTCAATTTTCAATGCCAAGTTGTATACAAACTCTTGGACTTCAGGAGAAGTAAGCTGTCCTTTTATTACTTCTACCAGTTTCATGACAGGAGCAGGGTTGAAAAAATGCATTCCAATTACCCTGGATTGCCTTCTGGTATATGACGCAATTTCTGTAATTGATAGGGAAGAAGTATTGGAAGCCAATATGGTCTCTGGTTTGCACAAAGTGTCCAGCTGGGAGAAAATCTCTTTTTTAAGAGACATCTGTTCAAGTACAGCTTCAATTACAAGGTCTGCATCTGAGCAATCAATGTAGTTCAAGGAGGTCTCAATCCTGGATAGGACTACATCCGTTTCGGAATCTGCAATCTTACCTTTTTCAACCAGTTTTGAGAGATTCTGGGAAATTTTTTTTATTCCGGACTCCAGTTCTTCTTCGGAAATACCTACCATTGTAACCGATATTCCTGCTTGTGCAAAAGCTTGTGCAATTCCACTACCCATGGTTCCGGTACCTATTACGCAAATTTTCATGATTATTGATTTTTTTGTTTTAAAAATTCAGGTTTTCTTTTCTCCAGGAAAGCTTGCATTCCCTCTTTTTGGTCATTGGAAGAGAAGCATAGTGCAAAAAAATTGTTCTCTACCTTAATGGCAGCTTCTGTTGCCATGTCCCTGCTCATATTTATTGATTCTTTTGAGTATTTGAGCGCTATAGGCGAATTCTTTACAATTATTTGAGCAATCGAAATAGCCTCATCCATCAAATTTTCTGAAGATACCACCTTGTTTACCAAATTCATATTTAAAGCTTCTTGGGCATCTATCACCTTGCCGGTGAAAATCAATTCTTTTGCCCTTGCAACTCCTACTATTGAAGGAAGTCTTACTGACCCTGAAAAACCTGGAGTAATTCCCAAAGTCACCTCGGGTTGTCCAAATTTTGCTTTTTCTGAGGCTACACGTATGTCGCAGGAAAGAGCAAGTTCACAACCGCCTCCCAGGGCATAGCCATTTACAGCTGCAATTACAGGTTTGGGCAGGTTTTCAATTTTTCTCATAAGGTTTGCGCCTTTCAAACCAAACTTGCCACCTTCGCTGGCATCCATGTTTGACATTGAAGAAATATCTGCACCGGCAATAAATGAGCGACCAGCTCCGGTGATAATGACCACTAGTATGGATTCGTCCGAAGCAACTTTGTCCAGTATGTTGTCAAGACCTTCTATTAAGGTATTGTCCAAGGCATTAAGGGTTGAAGGTTTATTGAGTGTTATTATACAGATATGATCTTCTGTTTTAATCAGAATTGAATCGTTTTCCATAATGGGGTGGTTTTAGATTTTATTGGATAAATATACTTGTTTTTTTTTATCGATTGACACAAGTTGGCAAAACACTCATGTAGCTTTGTCTCAATATTAAAAATAAAATATCATGAAAACAACGGAATTCACCAATCTTTTTTTTGTACTTCTTGGTCAGGAGAACTACAATGATAAAGAAATTAAAAGCGAAACGGAATTGGCTGTTGAACAAGATTTGCAGTTTTACAAGGTAGATACTGATACCAGGTTTGTAGTTAACTTCTAATGCATTTCCTATAGATATTTCTTTTCATTACTTTTGGATAAACTTACAGTCTAAAAAAATGAAGGATTCACAAAAGGGAGCAATAATAACCGGATCCACTTCTGGTATTGGCAGGGCAATTGCAATACATCTTGCATCAGTTGGCTACAGAGTCGGCATCACAGGAAGGAGGATTCACTTATTGGAAGAGATATCAAAGGAATTCCCAAACCAGATTTTCATACAACAATTCGATGTTTCACAAACAGAAACTGTAGCATCCAATCTGGAGGAGTTGCAACGCAAATTGGGAGGGATTGATTTGTTCATTCATTGTTCGGGTACTGGTACCAGAAACACAGACCTTATACTAGAAGAGGAGTTAAGGACAATACAAACCAATGTCAACGGGTTTGCAGCAGTGACCAATTGGGCTTTTAAGTATTTTGAAAACAAAGGTTTTGGTAAGTTATCGGCCATCACTTCAATCGCTGGGTTAAGAGGTTTTGCATTATCTCCCTCTTATTCATCTTCCAAATCTTTTCAAATGCGTTATCTGGAGGCATTAAGGCAAAAAGCCACAAACCTGGGGGGTAAAATCCTGGTTACAGATATCAGGGCTGGCTTTGTAGATACCGCAATGGGCAATGGTGATGGTGCATTTTGGCAGACTTCCCCTGAGATTGCTGCAAGGCAAATCATTTCTGGTATTGACAGGAACAAAGATGTGCTGTATGTTACCAAACGGTGGGTTTTGATTGCACTAGTAATGAAAATTTTACCTGGTGCAATTTTCAAAAGGCTCAGATTATAATAATAAATACCCCTTGCTACTTGCAAGGGGTATTCATAATCTTTTTAGTATTACAATATCATGAATGACTGGCTACTTGATAAGGGACAGGCTTCTTTTGATAAATTTGTCCAGTTCTTCTCCTTTTAGCATACCATTTGACAATAGAGCCAAATCGCATACTTGACGGATGAGCTGGTTGTTTTGGGCAAACTCTTTCATTTTTGAATCCCGCTCCTGATTTACATTCTCCATCTCTTTTTCAGCAGCGATTTTTTCATCTTTAAGGCTGGTTTCAATCTCCTCATCTTTTTTGTCTCCTATTTTCTCCTTTATTGAATCCAACTTTTGTTTTACTGACTCTGCCTGCAAGGAGATTTGATCCAGGATTCCTTGCATGGTTGACCTTTTTTGCTCAAAAATCTTTTGTATTACAGGGTGATCATGATTTACGATAATATTGAATGATTCAGGCAAAGATCCATAAAAATTCATACCACCTCCCAATGCCGACATATCCCTGTATCTTCTCATGAACTCCGACTGGGTAATCAACACAGCGTTCTCTTTCTCTCCAAGGTTTTCTACTGTAACATTGTAGTGAGGTCCTTGCGGCAAAACGGATTCGAACGCAGCTGACAAATCATTTAACTCTTGAGATGGGAGATCTGGTGTCTTTATCTCTTCTTTTAGAATCAGTTTGTCAATGTGATCGGAATCAACCCTTGCAAAAGAAGAATCTTTGAATTTTGACTCAAGGAGGTTGACAAAATGTGAATCTAATTGATTGTCAAGAAGAAGGACATCATATCCTTTGGATTTTGCACTCTCAATATAGGAGTATTGTTTTTGGGAATCGTTTGCATAGAGGTATACCAGTTTTTTATTTTTATCTGTTTGGTTGGATTCTATGAGTTGTTTATATTCTTCAAAACTAAAGTATTTGTTGTCTGTATTCTTGAGGAGCGCAAACTTCTCGGCCCTTTCAAAAAACTTCTCGTCGCTTAACATGCCGTATTCAATGAACAGTTTTAGGTTGTCCCATTTGTCTTCAAGTTTGTTTCGTTCGTTTTTGAACAACTCCTCCAACCTGTCAGCTACCTTTTTTGTAATGTGACCGGATATTTTCTTTACATTGGAATCGGACTGCAAATAACTCCTGGATACATTAAGAGGGATATCCGGAGAATCAATGACTCCGTGAAGTAGTGTCAAAAAGTCGGGAACAATATTTTCCACTGAATCTGTTACAAATACTTGATTGCAATATAGTTGTATTTTATTTCTCGAAATCTCCACATTGTCCTTGATCTTTGGGAAATACAAAACCCCCGTTAGCGTGAATGGATAATCTACATTCAAATGGATATAGAATAATGGATCTTCTTGTGCAGGATACAGCCTGCGGTAGAACTCCATGTAATCTTCTTCTTTGAGCTCAGAGGGTTTTTTTGTCCATAAAGGGGTAGGATCGTTTATTGTCTTGTCTTCGAAAACAATCTCAACCGGAAGGAATTTGCAATACTTATCCAATAAATAATTTACCTTGGATTGTTCTGCGTATTCCTTGGATTCGTCATCCAGATGAAGAATTATATCAGTGCCCCTCTCTTTTCTTTTTCCTTTTGTTATTTCGTAATTAGGGTCACCTTTGCAACTCCATTTTACAGGTTCGGCTCCATCTTTCCACGAAAGTGTTTGTATTTCTACTTTGCTTGAAACCATAAAGGCAGAGTAGAATCCAAGTCCAAAATGACCGATGATGTTGCTCAATTGGTCTTTGTATTTGTCAAGGTACTCTCCTGCACTGGAGAAAGCAATCTGGTTAATATATTTTTGAACCTCTTCTTCTGTCATGCCAATCCCACTATCACTTATTGTTATTGTCCCCTTCTTGGAATCGGCACTGACACTTACTTTAAGTTCTCCCAGCTCTCCTTTGAATTCTCCTGTACCAGCCAGGGCTTTCAATTTTTGTGTTGCATCTACAGCGTTTGATACTAGTTCCCTTAGAAAAATTTCATGGTCTGAGTAAAGAAATTTCTTTATGATCGGGAAGATATTTTCGGTAGTTACACCAATTGTTCCTTTTTGCATAGTGATAATGTTTTATGTTTTTGCAATAAAAAATCAAAAGGTGTACCAAAATGTGAAATTGTCAGTGTTTATGACAAATAGGCAGTATTATTGTGATGACACTCCCAACATAACAGGAGCAAGTGTTCTATTTGGAAACCATAATATCCAAAATCATCTGGTCTGTTTTTTCCATTCCAATAGAACCAATTTTACCTAAGTTCATGATTGTCTTTTCTATGTCTTTTTCAATTATCCCGTCATTTTCAGAAATGCAAATACCATCCAAGGCAAGCATGGCCGATTGTACGGCAGATGAGACACCAGATGCAACCTTGAGTGCGCAACCAACCTTTGCCCCATCGCAAACCATGCCGGTGATATTGCCAATCATGTTTTTGATAGCACAACCCATCTGCTCAAAATTTCCGTTTTTAAGGTATACTATACCACAAGCAGCTCCGGTAGAGGCAATCACGCAACCACATAATGCTGAGAGTTTTCCCAGGTAACCTTTTATATGGATTGCCACTAAGTGACTTAAAACCAATGCTCTTGCAAGGGATTCCTGAGAAGATCCTAACTTCTCGGCAAAAGCTATGACAGGCATGGTAACAGTGATGCCTTGGTTGCCGCTGCCTGAGTTGCTCATTGCCGGAAGAGTGCTTCCTGCCATCCGTGCGTCAGATGCCGCTGCAGTGAGAGCCATTGAGTATGAGAGTAATCCATTACCAAAGACTTCTGTGTAATGTCCATTGTTAATGGTTTTGCCAACCCTGAGACCGTAGTTGTTTTCCAGGCCTTCGTTGGCCAGTGCCTTGTTCAATTTTGCAGAATCAAGGATAAACTCAATCTCTTTGAATGGAACAGATAATGAGAATTGATATATAGAATCCAGAGTGAGCTTATAGTCCAGTATACCTTTGAGATTTGTATTGGAATGGTTGTCATGGCTATCATAGCCAGATTTTTTTTGTTGGACTATCCTTTTTCCATCCAGGTATATTTCGCTGATGTTGTCATGATTGTCCTCTATTATCACATTTGATTCATGATTACTGGAATATGCAAAAGCAGATATAAATAACTTTTTTGAGGAAGGGGACAATGATATTGTTACATTCCCCTCTTTGACCATTTTCTTTGCCAATTCAAGAGACGTGTTGTCAATGTCTTTCAATACTTCAAGTTTGTATTCCGACCTTCCACATGTAACGCCCAATGCTGCTGCAATATGCAGCCCTACCATACCTGTTCCCGGAACACCTACACCCATCCCGTTCTTGAGGATATTTGCGCTCACCTCTACTTTTAACATGGTGGTATCTTCGCCAAGCTGCTTGATTTGCTCTGAGGCTTTGGAAACTGCAAGGGATACTGCTATCGGTTCTGTACATCCTAGGGCAGGTTTCACTTCCTTCTTTAGAAGTTCCAGAAACTGCTGTTCTCTCTCTGTGGTCATTGTTTTATTTTTTGAAGAATTCAATTATTTGGTTTATAAGATTGTGTAAATCTGATTCCGATTTTGCAGATTCTACAGGAAATCCAAGAACTATAGATTTGTAAGGACCACTGTATGCTACTCCGGAAGATATGTTGTTGTCTGCATATCTGGCAATTGTATATGAATCGTTACTTGCGGGCTCTATCCCGTCGGGAGATTCAACTGAATAAACTATTGGGTTTGGTTTGTTATGGAAAGAAAATGATACATCAAATCCAAATGGGTTGGGAGATGGTTTCACCTGGGCAATTTTGCTGGCTTGGTTTGTCATCCATCTGTATTTTAGAATGTTGGTTGCAAAATTTTGTGCAACAGTGTCAATTTCGTAGCTATCCCACAAGTCAGTTGCAATATTGGATCCAGATAAGAGTATATTCCCTCCTGAGTTTGCAGTTGATTGTAGGTATGAAATCAATGTCGAGTCGAATATTGCAAATTTTATCCCGGAAGTTCCTCTTCCAGTTTTTGATTGTCCTTGTTTTCCGGCAATAACATCAACCATGAAGTATGGCTCTTTGTCAAGAGCTATTCTCTCTAGCCCGTTCCTGCTTGTTGACACAAAGGAATAACCGAGATCAGCAAAAATTTTCCCGTGTACATACGGGTAGTCAAAACTGTTTCCAGCAATAACTTTGGATTCGAAGTTTGCATAAGAGGCTCCAAAACCAGGAGAATCGTCGTCCATCCATGGGATTACCCTTCTGAACTCATATTGGCTTCCTATGTATGAACCGTCGAACAAATAAGGAACACCACTATCTTTACTGTCTTCGAATCCAGCATACATGGAGTCTTTGGAGGCAAATGAAACAGGTGCAGATATTTTGTCAAATGTATTAATGATAAGGATCTTGCCATTTGATTCAGGAGAGTTGTACACTGAAAGAATTTCGGAAGGGAAACTTTCACCACCTTCGTTCAAAGCTGTTATCTTGAAGCTGTATATTTGTCCCGGAATGATTTCCTTGGAAAATGATGTTGTGTTAGTTATGGTGCCATTGTCAAACCCTGTCCCGTTTATCCTTGTATAAACTATATATTTTTCCGGAACTGCACTGGGCTCCAATGGGTCTTCTGTTGCCTTCCACTCGAGTTTTGCAACTTTATTAGTTGAAGTTATTGAAAATGAATTTACAGGTAAGGGCTGCACAACATATGGAGATCCATCCACTGTAGACAAATACCTTAGCATTCCTTTGTAAATGGCTCTACTAACATCAAAACGGAACTGAGGATCAAGTCCATACCTCATGTCTGCAAGATTTTGATGGGACAACAATTCCAATAACATGGTAGGGACCACTGGTGTTCGGGATTCGGAGTATGATTTGTCCCATAAACCTCTGCGTTGCCAAATGGGCTCGTATAAATATCGTATGTCTTCTACTATTTGGGTTTGGATCAAGTCTGTCATGTACCTGCTTGTCAGCCTGGGAGAGTCATTGGGGAACAGGTCGGAACCATTAGCAAACCTGGTATAAATTCCCAGTGTTCCAACTATGGAGTCGTTTAATGTGGTCCCGGCATCTGTATGGAATGCAAATGCGAGGTCTACAGGAATGCCCAATCCTTTTTCGTATGGATTCTTTACAGAACCCCCGCTTAATGCATTTACCCATTTGCCTCTTGACATATAGTCGTCGTTGTAATCATTCTGGTTTTGGTTGGGGGAGTAGATTGAATCGTTAAAGCCAGCCCATTGAAGCCAGTACCTTGCACCTTCGGTAAACCTTGGGTATCCACTTGTCTCAGGGCTAACTTCATATCCTATGTGGAATGTTTGCAGAGGTTCGTTTGAAGAACTCTTCCTATTGGATTCAATACCTCTTTCGGATGGCGCCCTGGCAATATTGCCCAAGCCTCCCCCAAATTTGACTCCATCTGCAGAGACTATATTGTTTTTATCCCCCGTGTGGTTAGAAACAGAAACCCCTTGATCCAATGTGCTACTATTGTCAAAATAAAAAGTACCTAGGTATATCCATGTTCCTCCACCTATCTTTTGGTTGACTTTAAATTTTGTTGTACCTACAGCATGCCTAACTGTATATGTCACATTTTCACTACTATTAGGGAAAGAGTGGTAAGAAACGTAAACAGCATAATTAGATGCTTTCAAAAACGAAGGATTCCATTGTGCAATACTTTCCTTGCCTTTCTTGATGGTTTCCACAATTTTGGCAGATCCCATTTCAAAAGGATTTTCTCCTGTCAAATAATATTGTTGTGGATTTGAGAACCCTTTTAGTGGAGAAGATTCCCACTGAAAATCCCCTTGTTTCTCTGAATAACCAGACTCGGGAAGGTCATTGTCAGATATTATTTCGGTTGTTTGGTAATCCCTTTCACGAGGCAACAGCACATTAGCTCCTGCATTCTCCAACATTGGCACCAAAAACGGCAAAACATAAGATTGTGTATACAAATCTTCTACTGTTTGGAATATTCTTGCTCTTTGCCATTCCCACCTCATGAGTTTTTGTTCGTAGTAGTAACCATGACTTTGCCAGATTGCCAGATGCTTGTTTACCAGCCCTTTTGAAGGATGGTGAAGTTTTGAAATGTTTTTAACCAAGGGCTGAGAAGACCCATTTTCAACTGTAGATGCAACTTTGAATGGTACAAGTTCTTCTATGATTGAGCGATTGGAAATGATCCTCAATCGTTTTCCAGAATATTTGACCGGAATGAATTTATTGACAATAGTGTAAATATCTTTGACCTCTTTTTCGCGTAAAGGATATTCTGCCAGAAAATTATTAAAATATAGCATTATATCATTTTCATATACAAAAGCAGAGTCCAGTTTTACTTTGCCAGTTACAAAAGCCAACGGATCCAGCATTGCATTCAGGCTTTGAGAAACGCCTTCAAATTCTTTCAAATCTGCTCTTTGACCAGATGACATTTTTGGCAAAGAAGAAAAAATTACAAAAAAGAATATAATTATTGATATTTTTTTCATTTTTAGTTTGATTTTCTTTTATGGATTGCAAAAATAGTTATTTAACTTTGTATTTCTAATTTTCCATCACAAATTGATAATATGAAAGCTTCAAAAGTCAAATTGGCCAATTTGCCAACACCCATAAGCAAGGCCACTCGTTTTTCTGCAGAGTTGGGTGCAGAAGTATATATAAAAAGGGATGACTTTACCGGAATCGAAATATCCGGCAACAAAGTGAGGAAACTGGAGTATGTTTTCAAACAAGTGTTGGAACAAGGCTACAAGAGTGTTATAACAACCGGGGGGCTTCAGTCCAATCATTGCAGGGCAACAACGGCCGTAGCAACAAAATTAGGTCTAAAGACAACTCTTTTACTTAGGAAAACAGAGGATCCGGTAGTAGAAGGTAATTTTTTCCTGGACAAGCTTTTTGGTGCAGAAATAATATTCTGCACCCCTGATGAGTATCGTCAATCCAGAAACCAGATAATGAACAAAATAGCATTAGAAAAGCAAAATAACGGAGAGAAATGTTTTGTGGTTCCGGAAGGGGCATCCTTTGGAATTGGATCCATGGGCTATTTTAATGCAATGGAAGAGATCTTGGATCAAGAAAAAGAGATGGGAATTGTATTTGACACAATTGTCTCTGCAACAGGGTCGGGGGGGACCTATTCTGGTTTGTACCTTGCAAACAAATATTTCAACCTGAATAAAACAATCATTGGCTTTTCTGTTTGCGATGATAGCCATTATTTTAAAAATCACATCAACAACATTAATAAAGAAGCAATTGATTATTTAGATAAGGAGATTGACTTGACAACTGATGATATACATATAAATGATAAGTATTCTGGAATCGGATATGCAATCAGTCGTCCGGAAGAGCTTGAATTCATAGAGTATTTTGCTCGTTTGGAAGCCATTGTGCTGGATCCTGTTTACACCGGAAAAGCAATGTATGGACTATATAACGAAATAAAAGCCGGCACTTTTGATAATGCCGGCAACATATTGTTCATACATACTGGTGGTTTGTTTGGGTTATTCCCCAAACAGTCCCAATTTGAATATTAAGGATCAATCTTCTTTCATATAACCATACCTTATATCTGTGGCAGGCAAGAATGTCTCTTTGACGGTCCTTGGGCTAACCCATCTTATCAAATTGAATTCACCACCTGCTTTGTCATTGGTTCCGGAAGCCCTTGCCCCTCCAAACGGTTGTTTACCAACAACTGCACCGGTTGGTTTGTCGTTGATATAGAAGTTTCCTGCTGTATAGCTTAGCCTGCGGCAAATTTCTGACACAGCAATTCTGTCCTTGCCAAAGACAGCTCCGGTAAGGGCATATGGAGATGTAGTATCGCATAAGTTTAAGGCTTCCTCAAGGTTTTGATCTTGGTATACATAGACAGTAAGCACGGGCCCGAATATCTCCTCTTCCATGCTTTTAAACTTTGGATTGGTTGTCAAAATCAATGTAGGCTCAATGAAGTACCCTTTGCTTTTATCACATTTTCCACCAAATACAATTTCTGCATCTTGGGATTCTTTTGCGAAATCAATATATGACTTGATGTTTTCATAAGATGCATTGTCAATGACTGCGTTCACAAAATTTCCAACCTCCTTGACATCACCCATTTTTATACTTTTGTATATAGATAACATCTGTTCTTTTACAGATGGCCACAAAGATTCTGGCACATACATTCTGGAAGCTGCAGAGCATTTCTGTCCCTGGAATTCAAAAGCGCCGCTCATTGCAGCTGTTGCCACCTCTGTGAAATCTGCAGATGGGTGAACGAAAATGAAGTCCTTGCCCCCGGTTTCACCCACAAGCCTTGGATAAGACTTGTAGTTATGCAAATTGTCGGCAACTGTTTTCCAAAGGTTGTTGAAGGTGTTGTTGGATCCTGTAAAATGGATACCAGCCAAATCCTTGGATGCAAGTACATGTTTACCAATCAGGGCTCCACTTCCTGGCAAGAAATTGATAACTCCTGACGGAATACCAGCTTCCAGGAATATCTTCATTAGATAGTAATTGGAAAGTATAGCAGTAGTTGCTGGTTTCCATATAGTTGTATTACCCATCATAACTGGTGATAAATTCAGGTTGGATGCAATTGATGTGAAATTAAAAGGGCTCACTGCAAACACAAAACCTTCCAGTGCCCTGTATTCCATTCTATTAAGTTGATTAAACGAAGAGATTGGCTGTGTCTTGTAAATTTGTGAAGCAAATGTAACATTGAATCTGATAAAGTCAGCTGTTTCACAAACAGCATCAATTTCGGACTGGTAAATGTTCTTGCTTTGTCCCAACATAGTGGCAGCATTAAGCATGGCCCTGTATTTTTCTGTAATAAGGTCAGCTGCTTTTAGCAAAATTGAAGCCCTTGTTGTCCAATGGATATCTGCCCATAGTTTGTGCGCCTCCATTGCTGCTTCTATTGCCATTTTTATCTCCTTTTCACCTGCTTTGTGGTAAATAGCCAAAACATGGTTGTGATCATGAGGCATGGTTACTTTTCCAGTATCATTTGTGTAAACTTCCTTGCCACCTATTATCAAAGGAATCTCTATCGATTTGGAAGATTGCCTGTTAAGCTCTTTCTCAAGCTCCACTCTCTCTGGACTTCCTTTCAGGTACTCTTTTACGGGTTCGTTTTGAGGAGTTTCAAAATCATAAATTGAATTGTTCATAAAATTATATCTTTAGGTAAAAAATTTAATCTTGCAATTTGAAAATCTTACAAATTTATTAAAAAAAGCATTGTAAAGATTGTTTTTGATTACAATGCAACAAAGAAAAATGCATTTCGTTTAATGGATAGAACTAAAAACATAAAAAGGATTCAATCAAAAATGGATGGTTCCAAGAAAGAGCAAGAGAGGATTTATGATCTGTTCTGCAAGCAGCTGTATTTTACTTCTTACAGGATTGTAGGGAATAGTTTTGATGCAGAAGAGATAATGCACGATACGCTTTTGAAATATTTCAAATTGCAAATTTTATTTGACTCTGACAAAGAATGTGAAAGGTGGTTGAAAAGAGTATGCATCAACCTTTCAATTGACAGGTACAGGAAAAAGAACAGGGAATTATTCACATTATTACCAGAAGAGAAAATGGCTTCTTTAAAAGAGACAGATGAGCATTTACAAGATATTGGTGATAACAATGGGATCACACCAGCAATAATTAAAAAAGCGATTGAGAGTTTGGCAGATGGTTACAGGATTATTTTGACTCTGTTTTTGTTTGAAGGATATGATTATCAGGAAATTTCAAAGATACTTAACCTCAATGAGGTTACTGTGAGAAGCCAATATATGAGAGGGAAAAAAAGACTTAGGGAGTTATTGAGTAATGTTAAAAATTGATGAGTGATGGAAGAAATTAAAAAAATCATAGACAATAGTAGGAGCGAACTAGAAAATTTTGAGATTCCTTTTGGACACAAAGAACGCTTTTTTGATAAATTAGAATCTCAAAATTCGAGGTTACTGTGGAAAAAAAGGGTGAAATATCTCTATGCAGCTGCAATTATAGTATTGATATTGACTCCACTATCTACAAACTTCCATGGAATTTTTAAAAATAAAAGTCTAGATTCGACTTATTACGAATCCTTGATTTCTGAAAAGAACCTGATTTTACTTGAAATGTCAGAAGGGTTGGACCCAATCAATAAAGCAGTGGTAAATAGCACACTGGATCAATTGGTTAATGAAGCTATACCATTTTCCAACCAAATTCCGGAAAATATACCGGACAAACAGATGGAAGAAGTGCTCAGAAGCTACTACTGTCCCAAAATTGATGGGCTGGAAAGATTAAGCCAATACATCAAAAACATAAGAAAACCAAAAAACTAAAAAGTCATGAGAAAATTATTATTATTTGTTTTACTAGCATTTACAACCACGTTTGCATTCACTCAAAACATTAAAAAAGAATTCACCATTTCTGATTTTAATGGAATAGATGCCAGTGGGGTATTCAAGATTGAATTGATCAAAAGCAATGATCATGGAGTAACAGTTGAAGC
Source organism: Bacteroidales bacterium (assembly GCA_028707695.1). Lineage (GTDB taxonomy): Bacteria > Bacteroidota > Bacteroidia > Bacteroidales > UBA932 > Bact-08. Next base: position 24,855 of record JAQWAL010000008.1, read on the forward strand.
ATCTCAAGAGATGATGCAATTTGTTATTGTGAAAGTAGTAAGAGGAAAACTCGTACTAGGTTTGGAACCGGACATACCAAGGAAGTTAAGGAATAACCAAAAGCCTATAATAGCTACTGTCAGGATGAATGCTCTCAATTCGTTGGAAATGTCCGGAGTAGTCTCTTTGCACACAACATCAAGTTTCACTCCTGACAGGTTTTTCGCCGAATTAAGCGGAGTAACTTCTGTAGAGGGTCTGTCAATTGACAGCAAAGAGGCTGGAATTGTACTGTCCGGTGCATCCTCTATTTCCCTGGAAGGAAAGATTATGGATGCAAAGTATGAGTTATCGGGAGCTTGCAAGGCATTTTTGGGCCATACGTCAGAAAGGTTGTTGATGGAGGCAAGTGGCGCATCAAACATAGAGCTTTCCGGAAACATCCAATTTGTAGGTCTCTCTTTTTCGGGTGCCGTGAATTGTAGCTTCAATGGTTCAGGATGTAAGGAATTGAAGTTGGAAATGTCAGGTGCATCAAACTTTAAAAGCCTGGATAATCCTATAAATGAGGCTTCTGTCAAATTGTCTGGTGTATCCAACGCCTCTGTGTATGTAACAGGATCACTTACTGCAGAAGCATCCGGAGGATCAAATATTAAATACAAAGGTAATCCAGAAATTAAATCTTTGGATATTAGTTCAATATCTACTTTTAAGAAGATTAATTAATTGTTTTTAAACTCAATTTATTATCTTTAAGAAAAAAAAAAGATAATTATGAGTTTTAAAAGCCTACATCAAGATGCCTTTGTCCTGGACTCCCATTGCGACACTCCCTCTGCATTAATGAATGGAGCTGATTTAAGCAAAAGGTTAAGGAAAGGGCATTTTGATTTCATCAGGATGAAAGATGGTGGTTTGGATGCTGTCTTTTTCGCAATCTATACTTCAGGAAAACTAGATCCGGATGCCGCAACACGCAGAGCTCTGCAATTAATTGCAAGAACTTATGATGCTGTAGAAGCAAACAGCGACAAAGTAGCTTTTGCACTCAATGCACAAGACGCATTGAAAAATAAGGAGATGGGTTTAGGTTCCGTTTTTTTGGGAATGGAAAATGGTGCTCCAATTCAAAAAGACCTAAGCCTTTTGAGGCTTTTTTATGATATGGGTATAAGATACATGACATTGTCACATGCGGCCAACAATGAGATATGTGATTCTTGTGCACCTAAGGAAAAAAGATGGAATGGACTGAGTCCCTTTGGTATTGATGTTGTCAAAGAGATGAACAGGATTGGAATGCTTATAGATGTGTCCCATATTTCTGATGAATCTTTTTATGATGTTTTGAAATATTCAGATAAGCCAGTAGCTGCAACACACTCTTGCTGCAGGGCCATAGCAAATCATCCTCGTAACCTTACAGACCAGATGATAAAAGACCTGGCTGCCCAAGGTGGGGTAGTTCAAATCAACTTCTATCCCGCATTTTTAAATGATGATTACGCTGTTAAGTTCTGGCCATTATGCGATGCTTTTGACCAAGCAGAGGCTAAGTTCAAAAGGAATCCTGTAAAATACAGGGAGGAATTCAGGAAGGCAGAAAAAGCCATGTTCGATATTCCAAGGCCTTCGTTCACAGAAGTGGTTGATCATATTGACCATGTAGTGAAATTGGTGGGGGCAGAACATGTGGGCATAGGTTCAGATTACGATGGCATTGAAGTTACTCCAGAAGGATTGGAGGGAGCAGATAAGTTCCCTGTAATAACCAAGGAGCTTAAGAAGAGGGGGTACTCAGACAATGAAGTTAAGATGATATTAGGTGGAAATTTCTTAAAATTATTATGACAATGTCCAAGATAGCTTTGATTACTGGTGCTTCTTCCGGAATAGGCAGGGCTACTGCAATCTCCTTGGCCAAGGAGAGGTTCAATTTGATCGTAACCGGAAGAAGGTCACATTTGCTAACATCATTGGCAAATGATATTGAAAATGATTACGGAGTCAGGGTACTCCCATTGGTCTTTGATATCAGGGATTACAACGATGTCGTTGACAAGATCGGTAAGCTTGATCCCGATTGGAGCAGCATAGATGTCCTGATTAACAATGCTGGATTGGCAGTAGGATTGAATCCTTTGGATTCTGGTGTCATTGATGATTGGGAAAGAATGATAGATACCAATGTCAAAGGATTGCTTTATGTTTCAAGGATTATTTCTGAAACAATGAAAAAGCGGGGGAGTGGACACATAATTAATGTTGGTTCAATTGCCGGCAAAAGTGTGTACCCAAATGGTAATGTTTATTGCGCTACAAAACATGCAGTAGATGCTTTGTCCAAATCCATGATGATGGATTTGCATATTCACAATGTGAAGGTTTCCCAAATTTGTCCAGGGGCTGTTGAAACAGAATTTTCACAAGTGCGATTCAAAGGGGATAATGAAAAAGCATCCAATGTCTACAAGGGATTCGAGCCATTGACAGCCGAAGATATTGCCGAAGTAATCAGATACATGGTGATGGCCCCTTCACACGTAAATATATCCGATGTTGTTGTTATGCCACTGGCACAAGCATCTCCATCAATTATTCATAAGAAATAAAAATAGAAGAGGGTGACTAAAAAGAGATTTGGGGGGGCTAAAGCCACCCCTCTTTTTTTAGGATAGCATCAACTTTTTCTGCCGTAGCTTCCCTGTCCCGGTCATTTCTGTTGGAGAAAAACAAATACAGTATATTTTTCTCGGGATATCTTCCGGCATATATCTGGAAACCACCATTGTCCCCTGTGTGGTAAATTTTTGTTGGGAAACCAGGTTTTTCTTCAATAAACCAGCCATAACCATAAGAGGTGTAAGGGATATCATCAATTTTGATTTTTGGAGTATGTGCCTCAATCTTCAAATTCTCCGAAACCAAAATGTTGTTCCTTAGCGCTAGCTCCCATTTGCAAAATTCTTTCACAGATGTATAAAGTCCTCCATCTGCTTTTGTTGCGAAAAAAGATTCTTCTCCATAATCGAATTCTTCATATTCACCGGACTCATCATTCAAAAGGTATCCATGGGACATATTTGGAATTACTTTTCCCTCTTCAAAATATGTAGCTTTTTCCATTCCAGCAACATCGAAGATTCTGTTTCTCATAAAGTAATCAAAATTTTCTCCCGATGCCCTTTCAATGATAGTATACATCAGCTGGTAAGTAGGATTCATATATTCATAAGCTGTTCCTGGTTCAAAATTGAGTTTTTCCAATTTTCCAATGTATTGGTAGGATGTTGTGTCTATGGCAGTGGTTACAAAATGCTTGTCACTTCTGTCTCTGGCATCGGGTATTCCGGATGTATGGGATAGCAAATGTTTCAATGTTATCTTTTGCAAAAGCTCTGATTCGAATTCTGGAAACCATTCAGATACGGTATCATCAAGAGATAGTTTACCCTCTTGGGCAAGCATCAATAACGCTATTGCAGAAAATTGTTTTGAAACAGAAGCTATGTTGAAAAATGTGTTCCCATCTATTGGTGTCATTTTTTCCATATCTGCAATACCGTATCCTTTTTCAAAAATAATTTCCTCATCTTTCATGATAAGTACAGCAGCACCTGGTTGGTCAAGAGGATACAAAGAGGCAAAAAGTTCATCAACCTGTTTAATAATCATTTGTTTGTCGTTTTTTTCCGTACAGCTGGTAATCATAATGCATGTAGTTAGAATTAAGAATGTTAGTGATTTCATATCCAGTAATTTAAATATATGTAACACAGGTGTTATGTGATATAACATATCTGTTATATCTTTTGTTCTGCATTGCTTTATGCTTTTAAGTGTCTAATCAGCATTTTCCTTAAAAAATTAAGTGCTTCAGATGAGAAACGAATGATATTTCTCTCCCTGTCTCCAAAAAAGCGAATTGTATGTGATTCAACATTATTGAAAATTGCAACAGATATCCAAACTGTACCAACAGGTTTTCCCTGAGTAGCACCTTCAGGTCCTGCAATACCGGTTATTGATAAGGCGACATCTGTATTGAACCTGTTCTTACAACCAGTAGCCATCATTATGGAGCACTCCTTGCTAACAGCACCATAATTTTCAAGAACCAAGGGGTCAACTCCAAGATGATTGATTTTTGAACTGTTGCTGTAAGTTACAAAACCTCCCTTGAAAAAAGAAGAGACTCCTGGAATAGAAACCAAAATTGATGAAATCTTTCCTCCTGTACAGGATTCTGCAACTGACAGGGTGAGGGATTGTTTTTTGAGAATAGAAACAACCTCCTTTTCAAGAGAAGTCTCACCCTCTCCGTAAATAATATCTTCTGGAAGGATTTCCTTGAGTTCTTTTACATATTTGTCTATTGTATTAATAACAAAATTCTTATCACCACTGTAAGAAGAGAGCCTTAGTTTGATCCCTGTAGCAGGATTGGGTAGGTAAGCAAGCTTTATCTCTTTGGGAAGGGAATTTTCCCATTTTTCTATCCTTTCGGACAATGTTGATTCTGGAATTCCGTAAGTTGCTATAGTTCTATGATATATATTTGCAGGCTTGAAATTATCAATAATATGCTCTATCACATCATCCATCATTGCTTCCATTTCATAAGGTACGCCTGGGAGTGAAAACAGTAAATGTCCGTTCTCTAGTTTGAATAACATACCTGGAGCTGTTCCTTTGAAATTAGGAATTACTGTGCATTTATCCGGCACCATAGCTTGTCTGGTATTTAACTCACTAATAGCTACGCCTCTGAAAGAAAAAATATCTTTTATAATTTGAAATTGTTGTTGATTCATTACAGAGCCAGAACTTCCAGAAAAGTCCTCAAGCACTTTTTTGGTGATATCATCTTTTGTGGGTCCAAGACCACCAGTAATGACAACTACTTTAAACTCTTGTGAAATTGATTTTAGGGTCTTTGATATTTGGGAATAATCATCTCCTACAGATAATTTTTGAGTAACCCTGATTCCTGATTCATTTAGTCTTTTGGAAATAAACGCAGAATTAGTATCAATTATTTGACCAATTAATATTTCATCCCCAATAGTGCAAATACATGCATCTACCATTATATTTTGTTTTTTAAATATTTTATGATTCTTTTTGGAAATCCGGGGCCATTGTATATAAAACCAGTATATATCTGAATAAGGGAAGCACCGGCATCCAACATCTCTTTTGCCTGTCCTGGAGTCATGATACCTCCTGCTGCAATTACAGGGAGTTGTCCTTTTGTCTTTTTATTTATGTGTTTAATAACATCCAAACTTCTCTGAAATAATGGGGCTCCACTTAAGCCTCCTTCTCCAATTGAAGCAACTTTATCAATACTGGTTTTCAAGTTGTTCCTTGTGGTGGTGGTATTTGTGGCAACAATCCCATCAATCCCTGAAACCAGGATAAGTTCAACTATTTCATCAAGCTGATCTGTTGTCAAATCTGGAGATACCTTAAGAAGTACAGGCCTGTACTCATCGAAGTATTTACGTAAGGTTGTTATTCTGTCTATTATTGTTGATAATGATGTGATATCTTGTAAATTGGTGACCCCTTTAACATTGGGGCAAGACACATTAATCACAAAATAATCAACAAAATCGTATAACTGTGCAAAACTTTTTTCATAATCTATTGGTGCATTCTCATTAGGAGTTGATGTGCTTTTTATGATGTTGGCACCCACTATCAGGTTTTTTTTCCTGTTTTTTAGCTTTGAAACAGCATATTTGACCCCTTTGTTATTGATTCCCATTCTGTTGATAATAGCATTATCCTCTACAATACGGAAACATCTAGGTTTAGGATTACCAATTTGTTCTTGAGGAGTTAAAGAACCTACTTCTACAAAGCCAAAACCGAAATTGTATAATTGATCAAATACCTCTCCATTTTTGTCAAAGCCTGCTGCTAGTCCTACAGGATTCCTGAATTTCAATCCTAAAACTTCCCTTTCCAAACCTTTACATCTGGAATTGAAAAAGAGACTTATAACCTTTCCGCAAAAGGGAATATAGGAAGCTATTTTCAACAGGCTTATAATAATATTATGGATTGTTTCTGGAGAGAATGAAAACAAAAGAGGTTTGAACAATTTATACATTGCATAGATAATTTGGTGCAAATATAGTAATAATAGCAATAATCAATCTTTGTTCGCAACGTAATCTTCAAACGTCCCATCGGAATAGAATAGCAAAGCCTTGACGAGAATCTTATTTTCCGGACAATTATTGGATATTTGCCTGAAATTTGGATTCTCAATTGATTCAACGTTCGTGGAATTTTGTATAACTTCTTCATTTACCGAATCAAAAAGTGGTTTTCCATGTGTTTTACCAGTATCTATCTCCGGACTGTTTGAATCAAATAATCCTCTTTGCTCTTTGTACATATTACCTTTGCCTGTTATCAACCATTCCGCATTAAGAAGTGGGTAGCTTTTAATGAGTTTGTATATAAAATCAAAACCAGGTTTATTCCTACCAGATAGGATATGAGATAAACCAGATCTTTGAATCTCCAGGATATCTGCCAATTTTGCTGGAGAAAGACCCTCTTGCTCCATGAAATGCTGTAAACGTGCTTTCATATCTGTAAACTTAAATATTTACAAATGTAATCATAAATATAATTACATATGTAATCTAATTGATGATACAAATGTAAACTTGGTTAGTAGGTTCAAATAAACAGTAATATTCTAAATCCTATTCAGCCAGATATGTAAAGAAGATTGCATAACTTGCACCAATAGTTTAATATGATTCTTTATATAATAGATATACAAGTATATAAGATGGGTTGTATGCTTATTATCGTTAATTTATTGCTGTTTTGCTCTTATTTACGATAAATGCCTTATATCGATTGTTTAATAAAACATTGTATAACGCTGGTTAATAATATTATATAATAATGATATATAATATCTATCAATCGTTTTCATGTCTCAGTTACATTTGTATAGGATTGGTTACAGCAAACCCTCTTTGCCATAATTTTCAATCCTATTTTATGAGTTACATATGTAAACTCAGGTATTATATTTTATTTTTGATTACTTTTGCAAAAAAAAAGTGATACCAGAGATAAAAATCAAAGACTACTCATATACACTTCCGGATAATAGAATTGCTAAATATCCTTTACCAGATAGAGACTCATCCAAGATTCTCATTTTTGAAGATGGAATCATTAGTGAAGACAAATTTTCAAATCTCGCTCGATTATTGCCACCAGATTCAATGATGGTATTCAATAACACAAAAGTGGTACCAGCAAGGTTGCTATTCAAAAAAGAGAGTGGTGCACATATAGAGGTTTTTTGTTTGGAACCATTTTTACCAGAAGAGTATAACTTATCCTTCGAAACTACAACATCCTGTAGTTGGTTGGCTGTTGTTGGTAACGTAAAAAAATGGAAATCTGGATTCATTTATTTCGAAGATAATGGTATAGAACAAGCAAAAAGACACCAGTTAAAAGCGAGTCTTGTAGAGCGTATAGATGATAAATGCGTAGTACAATTCCATTGGCAATCTGGTTCATCTTTCTCAACCGTTATGGATACTTGTGGGAAAGTTCCTATCCCCCCATATTTGAACAGAGATTCAGAAGATCAGGATACCGTAAGGTACCAAACCGTATATGCTCAATTCAAAGGATCAGTTGCAGCGCCTACTGCTGGTTTGCACTTTTCTGAACATGTGTTGACTTCTCTTGCAAAAAATGGAATTACTAGTGAAAATATTGTATTACATGTTGGTGCAGGAACTTTTTTACCAGTTAAGGCAGATCAGATATCTTCTCATAAAATGCATTCTGAACCATTTAGTGTAACTTTTGGCTTTTTGGAAAAATTATTGAGACAATTAAGGGAATCCAATCCAGTAGTTGCAGTTGGCACTACATCTGTGAGAACTTTGGAGAGCCTGTACTGGTTGGGTGTTAAATGCATGAAAGGTGAGTCACCGGAAAATATAAACCAATGGGAACCATATGAATACAATAGTAAATTTTCTGTTGATGACTCTTTGTCAGCACTCCTGAAATGGATGAAAGATAATAACCGGAACCATTTGGAGAGAAAAACAGAAATAATAATAGTTCCTGGATATGAATTCAAACTGGTAGATATACTTATCACAAATTTCCACCAACCAAAAAGCACTCTGCTTCTTTTGATTGCAGCTTTCACTAAAGATAGATGGAAAGATATTTATGATTATGCCCTTGAAAATGAATTCAGATTCCTGAGTTATGGAGATAGTTCCTTGTTATTCAGGGATAATAGGAGAGTTTAGATATTTGTCAATTTTATTTGCCCAACTAGAAAGGAAAATAGATGATCCGACCAAATTTGGTGTAATGTTTTCAATTTGACCACGAGCAATGTCAAGGTATCTTTTGTTGTTTGTAATTTCAAATAAATCAATAAGGTTTCCAGCCATAATCGAGTTCCCGGAAGGCCTGACTATATCAAGGTTGGACTCTCTTTTGAAAGGGATGGTTTCATGATTAGGTCCAATCTCTGATTTTCCAAACATGCCATTTTCCTTTTTGAAGAAATTTTGCATGAGAAAGTCAGTGTAATTGATAGCTACACTAAGGAACTCTTTGTTTTTAAATACTTTGTACAAGTTCAAAGATGCCTGGATAAAATATGAATAATCAGATAGGTATCCTTTAAGATATTTTTCATTGTTGCAAGTGTATCTGTATAATCTGCCATCTGATGAATCAACATTGTTGTAGACAATAAATTCGAATGTTTCCACAGCAGACTTATACAAATCAATATCGTTCAAATATTGCGAAGCCAATGCCAATGCACTAACCAAAGTAGCATTCGACGAAGTTATAATCCTGTTGTCTTTGTAGTAACCTCTGTGTTCAGAACGACGATCCCTGAGCATTTTCAAGTTTGGCTTTGTAATTATCTTATATGTATTATCTTTCCTTTGTAATGCTTTTTTTGTGAACAGGTCGGTTTCTGAATTGATTCCTAGTGCATCTGAAATTTCTTTATAGTCTGTTGGGAATAATATTTTGATTTCGTTTAAGGAATAGAAGTAATAGTCAATATTCTCAACTTTGTCCAGGATTGTGGTTGAGTTGACATATCCACCCTGATTGCTTTTAAGCTCATTGGAAATAAATTGGAAAATCAGGTTTGCAGTAGTCCTGTATGACTCTTTATTGAATAGCTTGAAAGCAGCAGAGTATAACATCAAAAAGCGGCTGTTTTCTTCCAAGGTCTTTTCGTACAAGGGGAAACTGCAGGAGTAATCCTGAGCTTGCCTGAAAAAACCACCGTCTACAACATCAAAAAGAGCCGAAAATTGCAAATGGTCCAATATCTCTTCTGTCTTTTTCATGTATTTCTTGTTACCACTGGAAGATATATAATCCAATATTGTATTCAAAGCAGAGGGATTCGGAGTGAATGGCTTGGTTTTGTATATGAAACCATTATTGAACATCTGGTAAAACCATGAGTCAACATACTGTTCCATTAATATTTTGCTAATAGGAGTAGGATTTGATATATCCTTAATAATCCCTGTATTAAGGGCACTTATAGAAAGTGTCTCTGCAAGATCATTTAATCTTTCTCTTTTTTCCTCTTTTACTCTAAGTAGTGTTTGTGCAATGGTTAAAAAATTTTCCGGATCACATTCGGAAAAAGCAACTATAGGCCTTCTGTCAGGCATGATGAACATGTTCATTGGTCCATAAGAAAACTCATTGTTGATAAACATTAAATCCAAGGCCAATAAGAAAGATTCAGGTTTGTCCTCCTTGTCTTCTATTAAGGAAACAAAGTTGTCATTCAATATTTTCTGTACCCGTAAGTCTTTGAAAAGTTCTAAGGAAGACTCCCTTATTCCTACATTACTTATATAACCAATATGCAAAAAAATCATTTTATCCTCTTGCTGGACTTTGTTCAAAAGTTCTTCGGTAAGTGAAAAGTGCCAGTTTACACCTTTTTCACAAAACATTTTTATATATGGAGAGCAACTTTTAAACATTTGTTTCTATATTTATGCAAATTAACCTAGACTATCATGAAAAAACGGACAATTATCGATTTGTTTGAAGAATCTGTTGCAATGTACCCAGACAACACCCTTCTTCTGGAAAAGACAAACAACGAATTCATGCCCACCTCTTATTCAAAGTCAAAGCTTATCGCAGAACAAATTGGCGCAGGGCTTTGTTCATTGGGTTTTTCGAAAGGAGATCATGTTTCAATCCTCTCTGAAGGTCGTAATTATTGGATTCTTGGAGAATTAGGTATTTTTTATGCTGGAGGGATTAATGTACCCATATCAATAAAGATAGAGGAAAGCAGCGAATTGCTTTTTAGATTCAACCATGCAGAGGTTGACACAATAATGGTTTCTTCCAGGCAAATCCATAAGGTCAGGGCAATCAAGCCAAAGCTGGAGTTTCTCAAAAGGGTTATATGCTTTGACAAACTGGACAATTATCAAGAAGATGAATTTTTTATTGGAGATGTGATAGAAAAAGGGAAAAATTTCTTAGAAGAAAATTATGTCCAGTTCAAATCTATTGCGCGGTCAATCAATAATGATGACTATGCTACCATTACCTATACTTCAGGAACAACTGCCGACCCCAAAGGGATAATATTGACTCACAGGAATTATACGGCCAACGTAGAGCAATCCCTATCTTGCATGTCCATTCCTCCCGGAAAAAGGATGTTGATTATACTGCCTCTTGACCATTGTTTTGCGCATGTGGTGGGATTCTATATCATGATTGCAACCGGATCAGTAGTTGCCACCGTTCAGGCAGGGAAAACAGGTATGGACACACTCAAAAACATTCCTATCAACATAAAAGAAGTCAAGCCAAATATTTTATTATCCGTACCAGCACTAGCAAAAAGCTTCAGGAAGAATATTGAAAACAATGTGAAATCCAAAGGCACGTTTGCTGTCAAATTATTCGAGTTATCATTGAAAATAGCATATGCATACAATAGAGAGGGTTGGAACAAAGGTGGCGGATTATCTTTTTTGCTTTACCCAATTGTAAAATTGGCAGACAGTTTGTTTTTTTCAAAAGTAAAACTTGCAATGGGTGGTGAATTGGAGTTTTTTGTTGGTGGCGGAGCACTTCTTGACATAGAAATGCAAAAATTCTATTATGCATTGGGTATTCCCATGTTCCAGGGTTACGGGCTCTCAGAAGCAACTCCGGTTATTTCTACAAATGTACCTCATAAACATAAACTTGGATCTTCGGGAATTCTGGTTTCACCCATGGAGCTTAAGATACTTGATGAAAATGGTAATAATATGCCATTTGGCAAACATGGGGAAATAGTAATCAAAGGAGAGAATGTAATGGCGGGCTACTGGAAAAACGAGGTTGCAACCAAAGAAACTATAAGAAACGGATGGTTGCATACAGGTGATCTCGGTTACATGGATAAAGATGGTTTCCTTTATGTACTAGGTAGGTTCAAATCACTTCTTATATCTAGTGACGGAGAAAAATTTTCACCTGAAGGCATAGAAGAAGCAATCATGGGTAACTCCTCTATTATACAGCAAATTATGTTATATAATAATCAATCACCTTATACCATTGCCATTATTGTAGCAGATAAGTCAAAGTTAAAGGGTAAGGAACTTGTGGATGCTGTACAAAAAGAGTTATCAAAGTTCAAGAAAGGAGGGGAGTTTGAAGGAATGTTTCCTGAAAGATGGCTGCCGGCTACATTCATATTGGCCAAGGAGCCATTCACAGAACAAAATAAAATGATCAACTCTACTATGAAAATGGTACGGTCAAAAGTTGAAGCAGCCTATTCCAATCAAATTTTGTTTGCCTATACAGCTGAGGGTAAGAATATTCATAACACTTATAATCTTGAAAATTAATTTATACAGACTTTTTGCAGGAGTAATTCCAATTATTGCAGTCATAATTTTATCTTTGAACACTTATCATTTGCCCAACACTTCAGATGGTACCAATGATCATTTTTCTGCATCCAACGTACAATTGGATATCAAAATTATTGCCAACGAGCCTCATTCAATAGAACATCCTCTTGAAAGGGATGTTGTAAGGGATTACTTATATAAAAGGTTAAAGAGTTTCGGAGACAGTGTAGATTATTATTTCTACGATTCTCTACCTTTTTCCAATAAGGGTTTTATCGATATTGGAAACCTGTTTGCTGTGTATGAACCAGAAGGAAAAACTCCTGATTCATATGTTTTGCTCATGGCGCATATGGATTCAAGGTTTGCCAATAACGTGAAAGGTAAAACCGTCTACTCATATGGTGCTGCGGATGATGGGTACGGAATTGGGGTAATACTGGAATTGCTGAGAGTTGTCCAAACCTTCCAAGACCAATGGAAACATGGGGTTAAGATTCTTTTTACTGATTCAGAAGAATATGGACTTTATGGTATAAGTAAAGCTTTCAATGAAGATAATCAAATATTTGAAAATGTTTCTTTAATACTAAATTTTGAAGCTCGAGGTGTAAAAGGACCTGCCATCTTGTTCGAAACGTCTCCGGGTAACAATAATATAATTGAGCTTTACAAAAAAGCTCGAATTCCTGTTGCATATTCACTTACATCTGCTGTCTATAATTTATTGCCAAACTACACCGATTTTACAGTAGTAAAGGATAATCTTCCCGGAATGAACTTTTCTGTTATCGATGACCTTAATTTCTACCATACTGACAAGGATAATTTTGACAACATATCAACTCGTTCCATTCAACATTATGGTGAACAAGTTCAGCCGATGTTAAAGGAGTTCTTGTTAAACGAAAATTATTCAAATCCCGCTTTCTTTAAGTCAAAAGCAAACAAGGTATACTTCACCATGCCTGCTGTAGGGCTAATTCAATTACCAGAAACTACCTACTTGATTGTTATATCTTTTTTACTGGCTATATTTATTTTATTTACTCTGTTTTATATTATACAATCTAAAGTAAGGATTGTAAATATATTCAAAATGATCCTGCATAACCTCTTTTTGGTTTTATTCACTTCTTCATTGGCTTTTTTGTTTGCCAAATTGCTTGCCCAATGGAATGGTCTTGAATATCAAGTGGTAAACTTAGCATATGTAGAATATGAATATTTCCATATTGCTATTTTCCTTGTTCTTTCGTCATTGCTTTACATATCGATATTATTGTCAAAAACAAGGAAGGGTGTCAAATTGATGGAAATGGAGGCCTCTGCTATTATCTTATTATTTACAATTGCAATTGCAATGCATATATTCATGGGAGATAGTGTGTTGTTTTTTGTTCCATTGGCTTTTGGTATAGTTTCTTATTGCATAAAACTATTTACATCCAACCCGTTCTTCCCAATAGTATCGATAATTTTCATACTTCTTTTTGCCATAACACTCTTTTATTTGTTGGCAGTAGCCTTGACAATAGGCTCTTTGTTTATAATCAATGCATTGATTTTATTATATTTATCAGTATTAACACCATTGTCCCTTTTTTATTTGAAGCCAACTGATTAAATATTTGTTAACTTTGTTTTTTTAAATAATCTGTGATGTCACAAGACAAATATAAGGATATTAGGCCCTATATGGGAGAAGAGGAGTCAGCTGCTTTGTCCAGGATAGCAGCTCATCCCATATTGAAGGATATTTCTTCGTTCCTTTTCCCAGGAAAGAGTTCGGAGGATTTGAAAAATCTGATAGCCTCATTGAAAAGTGTATCGGAGTTCCAATCAAAAGTAATGCTATATGCAATCAAAAAGATTGTAAATGATACTTCCAAAGAGCTGACATACTCCGGTCTTGGAACAATCTCTGTTCCCAAGCAAAGACTTTTGGTTTCCAACCATAGGGATATCATGCTGGATTCTGCCATAATACAAGTTATACTTCACATAAATGATTTACCAACTTCTGAGATGGCTGTAGGGGATAACCTTGTGACTGACCCGTTCATGGAAGATGTTGCCAGGTCAAACAAAATGATCAAAGTAATAAGGTCTGGCAACTCGAGGGATATCTACAAATCTTCTCTTTTACTCTCTGAGTATATACGTGAAAGTATCACTAGTTGCAACTCCTCTGTATGGATTGCTCAGAGGAATGGCAGGACTAAGGATGGATTGGACTTGACAGAACAAGGTTTGCTTAAAATGCTTGATATGAGTGGAAGTGGTGTTTTTGCAGAAGATTTTGACAAACTGTCAATAACTCCTGTTTCCATCTCTTATGAATACGAACCTTGTGATTTCTTGAAAGCTCGGGAATTGTACATTTCAAAAAGAACCAAGTATAAAAAATCCCCAGGTGAGGACCTGAACAGTATTTTGACCGGGATCATGCAATTCAAAGGTAACATCCACATACATTTTTGCAACCCAATAACAAGGGCTGAGTTGGAACATTGCTCTACACTTGACAAAAATGAAAAATTCAAGAAATTGGCAGAAATCATAGACGAAAGGATTTACCAATCTTACCGTATCTGGAAAACCAATATGATGGCCTACGACATAATCAACTCTTCCAATAAATACTTCGGGGAGTATACACAGGAAGAGTTGAATGATTTTAAGCAGTACTGTGAGTTGAAAATAGCCGGTTTTGACGGGGACAAAGACGAAATAATGGAGATTTTCCTTTCCATCTATTCAAATCCTGTCATAAGGGCCGTTTCAAAATAGCTTACCCATCAAGATTCCTTCTTGACAAAAACATCAAGCTGAGGAGGGAATGGAAAATTGAATCCTTTTTTAGGATAAGTGCTGTATATAGCTTCATTGATTTCAAAATACAAATCCCAAAAATCCTCTGTTTTAACCCAACATCTGGCTACAATCACAATTGAGCTGTCGGCCATTTGGTCCAACGCAGCAAAGGGTGCTGCAGGATTATCCAGAACCCTTTCATCTTTGGCCAACATATCCAATATAAGTTGTTTTGCAGAGCTTACATCATCTCCATATGCCAAGCTGATTTTCCATTCAACCCTCCTGAAACCGGTTTGCGAAAAATTATTAATAATACCATTGGATAGAGGTCCATTAGGTACTATAATGAGCCGGTTATCAGGAGTAGTGAGGTATGTGCTGGTAATCTTGATTTCTTTAACTGTTCCCATATAGCCTTGGGCTTCTATGAATTCTCCCACTTTAAACGGTTTGAATAGCAGAATCATCACACCACCCGCAAAGTTTTGCAATGTTCCGCTCATAGCCATACCAATTGCAACACCACCAGCTGCCAATAATGCGGCAAATGAAGTTGTGTTTATTCCCAATATACCTATGATTATTATTACCAGAAGTATATTCAAGGAGATAGAGATGAAACTCAAGAGAAAACTTCTCAATGATGGATCTATCTCCTTTTTTTCCATAACCAACCTGGTTAGTCTCTTTGCCTTTTTTATTAGCCAGGCTCCGGCGACATAAATGACAACGGCCAGCAAAACATTCATGGCAAAAGGAACCACCAAAGCCCATATACTGGCAAGCAGTTCATTTGCAGGCATAGATGATATTGTTGATAGCTTTTCTGCAATTTGTTCGGTAGACAGCGAGTCTACTTGTAAGTAACTAGTTAATAGTAACATACTTTAATTTTTTAACATATAACACATATGTTTTACTGTATAACACGTATGTTTTATGCTTTATTAATAAGTGCTTTAAGTTCGATTGTTTGTAGTTCACAAAATTACACAATTTATTCCAGAAAATGAAATAAAGGTCTCTTTTAAGCTCTGCTAATCACTAATTATATCTTGTTTTAAGTGAATAAAATTACTAATTTTGCCAAATTGAACCTTTCATATTAACATACTAATATTTACTGCAATGGACAAGTCGATTAATCTAGATGAGATTATTGGAAAACTAAAAAATGGGATGACTATCATGGTTGGTGGTTTTTTGACAAACGGTGGCCCTAATGCTATAATGGATGCAATAGCTGATACAGATATCAAAGACTTGACTTTGATTTGTAATGACGCTGCATTTGCAGACAAAGGTCTGGGCAAATTGATAACAAACTGTCAAATCAAGAAACTCATAACATCATATATTGGCTCAAACACATCTGCAGTAGATAACATGAACAGTGGCAAGCTTGAGGTTGAGTTTTCTCCTCAGGGAACCCTTGCAGAGCGAATAAGGGCAGCTGGTGCTGGACTTGGAGGGGTATTGACTCCTACAGGATTAGGCACAGTTGTTCAGGAAGGTAAGCAGGTTGTTAAAGTAAATGGCAAAGATTTCATACTGGAAACTCCCTTGAAGGCTGATATTTCCTTCATTTGCTCTTCAATTGCAGACAAAGAGGGCAATTTGTATTACAAGGGGACTACCCGTAATTTCAATCCATTGATGGCTATGTCGGCTGATTTGGTTATAGCAGAAACAAATGAGGTGGTAAACGTAGGCTCCATTGAGCCTGAGAATGTACATACCCCTGCAATTTTAGTAGATTACATATTCACAAAATAATTTATTGTTATGTCAAAAAACGCTATGATAAGGGTTCGGATGAGCTCTCATGATGCACACTACGGAGGGAACTTGGTAGATGGGGCTAAAATGCTGCAGCTTTTCGGAGATGTGGCTACTGAATTGTTGATTCGTCATGATGGTGACGAAGGGCTTTTCAGGGCATATGACAATGTTGAATTCCTTGCTCCGGTTTATGCTGGTGATTTCATTGAAGCAACCGGAGAAATTGTTTCGACTGGTAACAGTTCAAGGAAAATGGAGTTTGTTGCCAAAAAAGTAATTGTTCCCAGACCAGATATCTCTGCCTCTGCAGCAGATTTGTTACAAGAACCAATCATAGTTTGCAAAGCTAGCGGAACATGCATAACACCAAAAGAATGTCAACGCAATAAATAAACAATGATATGGAAAAATTAATCATTACCGCTGCTATTTGCGGGGCAGAAGTTTTAAAAGAGCATAATCCTGCTGTACCTTACACCGTGGAAGAGTGTGTCAGGGAGGCTAAATCTGCATACGAAGCAGGAGCGAGCATTATTCATCTTCACGTAAGGTATGACGATGGCGCTCCAACCCAGGACAAGAATCGTTTCAAAGAGATAATGGATGCAATCTACAAAGAGTGTCCGGATGTTATAATTCAGCCATCCACAGGTGGTGCAGTGGGTATGTCAAACGATGAAAGGTTGCAACCAACAGAGTTGAATCCCGAAATGGCTACATTGGATTGTGGAACGCTTAATTTTGGTGGGGACGAGGTTTTCATGAATACCGAGAATACTATAAAGTATTTTGGAGAAAGGATGATTGAAAGAGGTATAAAACCTGAATTGGAGGTTTTTGACAAAAGCATGATAGACATGGCTTTGAGGCTCCATAAAAAAGGATTCATTAAAACTCCGATGCACTTTGATTTTGTCATGGGTGTCAACGGAGGTATCTCAGGAGAGCTTAGGGATTTCGTTTTCCTTAGAGGCAGTATTCCCTCTGATGCAACATACACTGTAGCTGGAGTAGGACGTTACGAATTTCCTCTGGCAGTAGCTGCTATTATTGATGGAGGGCATGTAAGGGTCGGTTTTGAAGACAATGTATACCTATCCAAAGGCGTTCTGGCAAAATCAAATGGAGAATTGGTCCAGAAAGTAGTAAGGTTGGCACGTGAATTTGGAAGGGAAATTGCGACTCCGGCTGAAGCACGTAAAATATTGGGCCTAAAGCCTAAACAATAAACCAAACTTAAATTTAATTAACATTCAAAAAGATGAAACAGGGAAATAAGTACGGACTACACAGGGTTATTGAACCCAAAGATGTTTTGCCACAACCGGCAAATAAAATAGACAATAATATGGACGAAATCTACGATAACGAAATTTTGATAGATGTCCAGACCTTGAATATTGATTCTGCAAGCTTTACCCAAATAGAAGAACAAGCAAAAGGAGATAAAGGTGAGATAGCAAAGATAATGATGGGTATTGTAGAGAAGCAAGGTAAACATAGAAATCCAGTTACAGGATCTGGTGGAATGCTCTTGGGTACTGTAGAAAAAATTGGTGATGCCCTGGTTGGGAAAACAGACCTTAAAGTAGGAGATAAGATAGCAACATTGGTTTCCCTTTCGCTGACCCCGCTAAGGATTGACAAAATAAAAGATATACGCCCAGATATTGACCAAGTGGATATTGACGGGAAAGCTATATTGTTTGAGAGTGGTATTTATGCAAAGATTCCTGCAGACATGCCTGAAACATTGGCCCTGTCTGCATTGGATGTTGCCGGTGCTCCTGCCCAAACGGCAAAGCTGGTAAAACCTGGTGATACGGTTCTAATCATAGGTGCTGGTGGAAAATCTGGAATGCTTTGCTGTTACGAAGCAAAAAAACGCGCTGGTGTAACCGGAAAGGTCATTGGTTTATGCCATAGTGAGCGTAGCACAAAAAGACTGACAGACCTGGACTTATGTGATCATGTATTTGCTGCTGATGCCACACAACCAGTACCAATCTTGGAAAAAATTGAAGCGCTTACCAATGGTGAAATGTGTGATGTGATTATCAACAATGTAAACATTACAGATACAGAAATGACTAGCATATTGACGGCCAAAGACAATGGCATAGTATATTTCTTCTCTATGGCAACCAGTTTCACAAAGGCTGCACTTGGGGCAGAGGGTGTAGGTAAAGACGTAAACATGATTGTTGGAAACGGTTACACAAAAGGACATGCAGAGATAACACTGCAGATTTTAAGGGAATCGGAAAAAATTAGGAAAGTATTTACTGAGTTATATGCATAATAAGATTCAAAAAAAAGGGTGCCGGTATGGTACCCACAGGGTTGTCTTACCTGTGGGTACTTTACCCCAACCTGCACTAAAACTGGACAACACAATGGAAATCTACGATAATGAAGTGCTCATAGATGTGAGCACACTTAACGTAGACTCTGCATCTTATACCCAAATAAAACAGGCATGCGGAGGTGATGCTGCAAAAATGGAAGAGATGATACTCTCCATTGTAAAAGAAAGAGGAAAGTTGCAAAATCCGGTTACAGGCTCAGGTGGGATGCTCATTGGTACAGTCAAGGCAATAGGGGATAATTTCCCAAAGAATAAATTGAAAGTAGGGGATAAAATTGCAACCTTGGTTTCTCTATCTCTAACACCTCTTAGGATAGACTCAATAAAAAAATTATCTCCTGCATCAGACCAGGTAGATATTGACGGAGAGGCTATTCTTTTTGAGAGTGGCCACTTTGCCGTTTTACCAAATGATATACCAGAAAAACTTGCGCTTGCAGCATTGGATGTTGCTGGTGCTCCTGCCCAAGTGGACAGGCTTGTTACAGAAGGGGATATTGTTTGTATCATTGGTGGAGGAGGCAAATCCGGCATCCTTTGTTGTTACCAGGCCATGCAAAATGCAGGACCATCGGGTAAGGTTATTGTCGTTGAATTTTCACCTGAAAATGCCAAACGCATTTCAGATATGAATCTGGCAACGGATGTGATTGTGGCCGACGCTACAAATGTAATGGATGTCTACAACAAGGTTATGGATATTACCGGAGGCAGAGGTTGTGATGTGACAGTCAACAATGTAAATGTACCCTCCACAGAAATGACATCAATCTTGATAACCAAAGGCCAAGGTTATGTATATTTTTTCTCAATGGCAACAAGTTTTACCAAAGCAGCTTTAGGAGCTGAAGGTGTCGGCAAGGATATAAACCTGATTGTGGGGAATGGTTATGCAAAAGGACATGCAAACCTGACTCTTAACATAATACGGGAATCCAAAGATATTAGAGAGTTATTTGAAAAATTATATGTTTAGTGTTATGATGGAAAGCAGAAGAAAAATTTTGTTCCCGGATGCTACTGACGAACAATGGAACGATTGGAAGTGGCAGGTTAAAAACAGGGTAGAGACCCTGGACCAACTTAAAACATTGATTCCTCTGACAGAAGAGGAGGAGCAAGGTGTAACTGAGTCATTAAAGACTCTGAGAATGGCAATCACTCCATATTATATAAGCTTGATTGACCCTGACAACCCTAATTGTCCTATAAGGAAACAGGCTATACCCACCGGTTCAGAAACCAGGATTTCTGCCGCTGATTTGTTAGATCCGCTTCACGAAGACGAAGATTCTCCTGTACCCGGCCTGACACACAGGTATCCAGACAGGGTCTTGCTTCTTATAACCGACATGTGCTCTATGTATTGCCGCCATTGCACCAGAAGAAGGTTTGCCGGTCAAAAGGATGGTGAGAGCTCAAGTGACAACGTGCAAAAAGCTATCGATTATATTGCGCGAACTCCCCAGGTAAGGGATGTTTTGCTATCGGGAGGAGATGCGTTGATGGTTTCTGATGCAAAGTTGGAATCCATTATCCAAAGATTAAGGGATATCCCTCATGTGGAGATTATCAGGATTGGTTCCAGGGTACCTGTAGTATGTCCGCAAAGGATTACCGACAAATTAGTTCAAATGCTTCAAAAGTACCATCCTATATGGCTAAACACTCATTTTAACCATCCAAATGAAATTACTCCTGAGTCAAAAGCTGCATGTGAAAAAATGGCAAATGCTGGTATTCCTTTGGGCAACCAATCGGTTCTTTTGAGAGGAGTAAATGATTGTGTCAACATAATGAAGAGGTTGGTACATGGTTTGGTAAAAATTAGGGTAAGACCTTACTATATATATCAATGTGACTTATCCATTGGTCTGGAGCACTTTAGGACTCCCGTCTCAAAAGGGATAGAAATAATAGAAGGCCTCAGGGGGCATACTTCTGGATATTGTGTGCCTACATTTGTTGTGGATGCTCCAGGAGGAGGTGGCAAAACTCCGGTTATGCCTACCTATGTTATTTCCCAGTCTCCGGGAAAGGTTGTTTTGAGGAACTTTGAAGGAGTTATTACCACCTATACAGAACCAACAAATTACGAAAATAGTTGCGATTGCCCGGATTGTAGGAAAAATGCTTTGGTAGAGGGTGTGGCTTCGTTACTACAAGGACAAAACCTGGCTATTGAACCAGCTGTACTTTCAAGAAAATTAAGGTCACACGACAAATAATATATGCCTTTTATCCGTGAGATACTTAACTATAGGTCATTATCTATAGTAGGTCTCGAGAAAAATACTGGCAAAACTGAATGTTTGAATTATATATTGGAGAGACTCCCACTTGAAAAAATGAGAGTGGGAGTTAGTTCAATAGGAATTGATGGAGAGAGAAGGGACCAGGTCACACAAACAGCAAAACCAGAAATTTTTCTTAGGGATGGTATTATATTTTCTACAACTGAAAAACATTTCCGGCAAAGGAAATTAGTTGCCGAATTGTTGGAAATTGGGGATCTCCATACTTCACTGGGAAGGATTATCACAGCAAAAGTTGTTAGTCCGGGAAAGGTGATGCTTTCTGGACCACCTTCTACCCAGGAACTTATAAAATGGATTAAAAACCTTAACTATCAACATAATGTTCAACTATCAATTATTGACGGGGCACTCTCAAGGTTATCCCCGGCATCCCCGGCAGTATCGGAGGCAATGATACTTGCTACAGGAGCTGCATTAAGCCTAACTTTCAGTGATTTGATTGCAAAAACCAACCATGTGGTAAAACTAGTCAATATTGAGTCCACAAAACACGATATTCCTGTTGAACTTACATCTACTCAAAATGGAATATGGTTGTATGATACATCAAGCCAAAAACACACAGTACTGTATGACTCTGCATTTACAATGAATGAGAGAGAAGTGAGTAGAAAGAACGATGGTGACTTGGTCTTTGTATCCGGTGCAATAACAGATAGGCTCATGAATAAATTATCCTCTGATAAATATTTGAATAATTGCGAAATAGTAGTCAAGGACTTTACTAAAATATTTTTAACCCCTTTGTTGTTTAATAATTTCATCAAAAAAGGAGGAAAAATATCTGTTATGAACAGGAGTAAATTATTGGCCATATGTGTGAACCCAGTTTCTCCAACTGGTTATAAACTGGATTCAGATGCCATTTGTAACGAGTTGTACAAGTTAACAGGTGTTGCTGCGTATGACATCTTTAAATACAATTGAAATGAAGGAGCGGTTCAGGAAAATATTGGATATTGAATGTGGTTTGAGGTATATGTACTCCACATTGGAGTTGTCTTCTTCTTTTTCCCAGAAAATGTTATTGGAAAAACCGATAATGACATCTGCATCAGAGATTGAAAGATACTACTATGGTATTTACGAAGTCGTGGAGCTGTTGACCTCAAACAACCATTTCAAGGAAATTTCAAGGAAATTGAATATTTACCTTGCCCATTTGAAGGATATAAGAAATTCATTGATTCGCATATCAGAAGGTACTATAGCAGATGATATCGAATTGTTTGAAATCAAGTCCTTAGTCATTATAAACCAAAAGATTCAAGACCTTTTATCTGGCTTTGGTATAAAAGCAATATCTCTCCCGGAATTGGATGATTTACAAAGGAAACTTGATCCCGACAACACTGGTGTAAACTCTTTTTACATATACGATTCATATGATTGTGAATTGGCAAGATTAAGGGCAGAAATAAAATCAGAACCCATTTACAACGACGAACTGAACTACAGGTGCAGTTTGATTGAGCACAGGATACGGAAGGAATTATCTCAATTCATCAAGGAGCGCTATGAACTTTTGAAACAATCATACGAAAACCTCACTTCACTGGACATCTTGATTGGAAAATCCAATCAAATATTAAGCGAAGGGCTTACAATACCAAAAATATCTCAGGAAGTGATGGTAATAAATGGCATGTTCAATCCAGAAGTATCAGCAATACTTATGAAAGAGGGGAAGGAGTATCAAAAAACACAAATCACATTGGAACAAGGTGTACCTACGTTGGTAACTGGCTCTAACATGGGAGGAAAAAGCCTCACCATCAAAACTCTTGCACTTTGCCAATACCTATTCCAATTTGGCTTTGGAATACCGGCTGACTCTGCACTTTTATTCCCGGTACAAGAAATCCTCATCTCTACAGGCGATCAGGAAGATTATAAAAGGGGTTTATCTTCATTTGCTGCAGAGATGGTTTACATAGACAAAATAATTAAGAAAATCAAAAGTGGGATAGTGTGCCTGACTCTTATTGATGAGCCTGCCAGAACCACCAATCCAACTGAAGGGGCAGCACTTGCATCTTCGTTGTTAAAGATATTGTCAAAATCGAAGGGATTTTCGGTAATGACATCCCATTATACAATTAGCAATGCTAATTGTAACAGGGTGAGGGTGTTGGGGTTTTCAAATGGAACAATGGACTACTCATTAATACCTGATGATGGCAAAGATACTCCAGCAGAAGCAATCAACATTGCAGAAAGTTTATCTATAGATCAGGAGTGGATCCAAATAGCAAAAAAAGAGATAACAAATACAAATATTTAATATAATATGCAGAATAAATTAGGTTTAGATTTTAAGCGTGTGGAATATGCCAGGTCATTGGCTTCTTCCATTGCTTCGGGTGTTCAGGGTTTTGCTGATAACTACACAACTGTTGCTGTAGAAAGAACCATATGCCGTTTGATGGGCATAGATGGTGTTGACGAAAATGGGATTCCTTTACCAAATGTTGTGGTGGACAAACTTAAAAGAGATGGAGTCCTTTCTGATGGTGCACTTTTTTTCATTGCCAATGCCATGGCACAAACATCATTGCTTCCACAAGAGATAGCAGAAAAAACAGCTTCGGGTGAATTGGATATCACCAAACTTGCTGTAGCAGACAGAGAAACCATCCTTGCTACCATAAATCCAATAGTAAACAACAGCATTGAAAGGATAATCCAAAAAAGATCAAGACGTGAAGAGTATATTGCCAAGCTTGGAGAAGGTTCCAAACCCTACCTGTATGTAATTGTCGCTACAGGCAATATATATGAAGATGTGGTTCAGGCAGAGGCAGCAGCAAGGCAAGGTGCAGACATTATAGCTGTAATCCGAACAACAGGTCAATCCCTTTTGGATTATGTTCCATACGGTGCAACAACCGAAGGGTTTGGAGGAACGTTTGCAACCCAGGAGAATTTCAGGATAATGCGCTCAGCATTGGACAAGGTTGGAGAAGAGCAGGGGAGGTACATAAGACTTTGCAACTACTGTTCGGGCTTGTGTATGCCGGAAATTGCAGTCATGGGTGCTTTCGAAGGACTGGATGTGATGTTGAATGATGCTTTGTATGGTATTCTTTTCAGGGATATAAATATGCAAAGGACACTTGTGGACCAGTTTTTCTCCAGAGTGATAAATGGCTTTGCCGGAGTAATAATAAATACCGGAGAAGACAATTACTTGACAACGGCAGACGCTTATGAAGAGGCCCATACTGTTCTTGCTTCTGATTTCATAAATGAACAATTGGCCCTATTGGCAGGAATCCCAGAAGAACAAATGGGTCTTGGACACGCATTTGAAATGGATCCCGAACTGGAAAACGGATTCTTATACGAGTTGGCTCAGGCACAAATGACCAGGGAGATATTTCCCAAAGCTCCATTAAAGTACATGCCCCCAACAAAATTCATGACAGGCAATATTTTCAGAGGTCATATCCAGGATGCGCTGTTCAACATTGCAGGCATATGGACAAACCAAGGTATCCAACTGCTGGGAATGCCTACAGAAGCTATACATACTCCGTTTATGTCTGACAGGTATCTCTCAATTGAGAATGCCCGTTATATTTTCTCTACAATGAAAAATCTTGGAGAAGAAGTTGAATTCAAAGAGAATGGCATTATAAGGAACAGAGCAAAAAATGTTCTGGAGAATGCAATCGTTACATTGGAAAGGATTAACAAAGAAGGGCTCTTCTCTGCCTTGGAACTTGGACTGTTTGGCGATGTTAAACGTCCCAAGAATGGAGGGAAAGGGCTCGATGGGGTGACAGCCAAAGGAGACAATTACATAAACCCGTTTATTACAAAAATGAAAGGAGATAAATAATATGAGTGGAGGACTATATTCAATGCAGTCGAAAGATTTCGACAAAACTTTGGATCTAAACAAAGTTACACCATACGGCGATACAATGAACGACGGTAAAGTACAGTTAAGCTTTACCCTTCCTGTTCCTGCCGGTGCAGAAGCCACAGAAGCAGCCAAATTACTATTAAAGGAAATGGGTTTGGACAATCCTCAAGTAGTTTATTTCAAAGAACTAACCCCTGGATATACTTTTTTCAACTGTTATGGAAACTGCACCCATTCTGTAGATTTCTCTTCTATATATGTCCCTAAGGTAGAGAGTGATGTAATGGATATGCACGAAACTGACACCTACATTAAGGAAAATATTGGCAGGCCACTGGTTGTAATAGGTGCCAGCACAGGAACTGACGCCCACACGGTTGGCATAGATGCAATAATCAACATGAAAGGTTATGCAGGACATTACGGTTTGGAAAGATATGAAATGGTAGATGCATATAATTTGGGATCTCAGGTATTGAATGAGGATTTTATTGCTAAGGCATTGGAATTGAAGGCAGATGCATTGCTGGTTTCACAAACCGTAACTCAAAAGGATGTTCATATCAAGAACCTTGTAGAACTGGTAGAACTGATGGAAGCAGAGGGCTTGAGGGATAAAGTGATACTTGTTTGCGGCGGACCTCGAATAACACATGAATTGGCTAAAGAGTTGGGTTATGATGCTGGTTTTGGAATGAACAGTTATGCCGATGATGTAGCATCATATATTGCGCAAGAATTCGTGAGAAGAAACAACAGTAAATAATTATAATTAAAAATGATATGGACAAAAATCAAATCAGAGAGGTAATTGCCAAAAGAGCAGCTCTCGAGCTTAAAGACGGAGATGTAGTCAACTTAGGAATAGGGTTACCTACTTTGGTGCCAAATTTCTTGCCTGCTGGTGTCAAGGTAACACTACAGTCAGAGAACGGACTACTAGGAATGGGTCCTGAACCAGCTAAAGGAGAAGAAAACCTTGATTACACAAATGCCGGAGGAGGTTATATCACATGTTTCCCCGGAGCCTCTTGTTTTGACTCCTCAATGTCATTTTCAATTATCAGAGGCAACCATGTGGATGTTACTATCTTGGGTGCATTGGAAACAGATGAGAAAGGAAATCTGGCAAACTGGATGATACCTGGGAAAAAGACTCCAGGCATGGGTGGTGCAATGGACCTTATTGTCGGTGCAAAGAAAGTTATCCTGGCTATGGAGCATACTGCAAAAGGATCACATAAAATCCTTAAAGAGTGCAAGTTGCCTTTAACTGCGAAGGGAGAAGTAGATATGATAATTACAGAGATGGGTGTGATGGAAGTTACCCCTGAAGGCTTATTGCTCACAGAACTACATTCAGATTTCACACTAGAAGAAATCCAGGCAGCTACAGGTGCCAAACTGATTGTTTCCGAAAAATTAACTAAAATGAAAAATTAAAGTCATGGAAAAGATTTTTATTGTCTCAGCTAAAAGGACAGCCATAGGTAAATTCCTTGGTTCATTATCTTCTTTTACTCCAGGAGAATTGGGATCCCTGGTAATCAAGGACATCTTAAAAGAAACAGGTATGCCTGCAGACAAAATCAGTTCGGTTATTGTCGGAAACATTTTATCTGCCGGTCAAAAACAAGGAGTTGCAAGACAATGCTCAATTAATGCCGGAATTCCGGCAGAGGTACCGGCATACTCTTTGAACATGGTATGTGGTTCTGGAATGAAAGCAGTCATGAATGGCTGTGCCGAGATTTTGACAGGTGCTGCTGAGGTTGTCATAGCCGGAGGTACTGAATGTATGTCCAACTCTGGTTTCATAGTGAACGGTAATATCCGTAATGGTATAAAAATGGGTAATATCCAATCAGTAGACCATATGGTATGTGATGGACTTACAGACGCATTCAACGATTACCATATGGGAATAACTGCAGAAAACATTGCAACAAAATATTCAATAACCAGGGAAGAACAAGATGAGTTTGCCTTCAATTCGCAACAAAAAGCAATCAAGGCAGTGGATTCTGGTTTATTTGACAAGGAAATTGTGCCTGTGGAAATAGTCACAAAAAAAGAGACTATAGTTTTTGCCCGAGATGAGTTCCCCAACAGGAGTACATCTCCTGAGAAATTGGCAAAATTAAGGCCTGCTTTCAAAAAGGATGGTTCTGTTACTGCCGGAAATGCTTCAGGAGTGAATGATGGAGCCTCTTTTGTTATGCTTGCATCTGAAAGTGCATGTAAGAAATACAATTTAAACCCTATGGCTCAAATAATTTCATTCGGGCAAGGTGGTGTTGCACCGGAAATCATGGGTATGGGGCCGGTTCCGGCAATTAGGCAAGCACTAAACAACGCAAATATGAAACTTGAAGATATGGACCTTATAGAGCTAAACGAAGCTTTTGCAGCCCAGTCACTTGGAGTAATGAATGAATTGATGTCAGAACACAATGTAAATAAAGAACTTTTCAATCAAAAATGCAATGTGAACGGAGGAGCGATTGCCTTGGGACATCCGATTGGTTCTTCCGGAAACAGGATTTTGGTAACACTAATCCATGCCTTGAAGGCAAATCAAAAGAAGATTGGTATTGCCTCACTTTGCATAGGTGGGGGAATGGGAACAGCAATAATAATCAAAACAGTATAATTTTATAATTTGAAATGAATTTTGAATTGAGCAAAAAACAGCAACTTTTCCGGCAGATGATTCGTGACTTTGCCGAAAAAGAGGTAAAACCAATTGCTGCAGAGGTGGATGAAAAAGAAATATTCCCTTTGGAGAATGTAGAAAAGATGGCAAAGCTTGGAATAATGGGAATTCCAATTCCTTCCAGCTATGGTGGTCCTGGCGGAGATAATATCATGTATTCCATAGCAGTAGAAGAGTTATCAAGGGTTTGTGGTACAACAGGAGTAATAGTATCTGCACATACATCCCTTTGTGTTGCACCAATTTATGAATTTGGGAACGAGGAACAAAAAAGCAGGTTCCTGCCAAAACTATGCAAAGGTGAGTGGATAGGTGCATTTGGTTTAACTGAACCAAATGCAGGAACTGATGCATCTGCCCAACAAACTACAGCAATAGAAGATGGTGACAGTTATATACTTAACGGAAGCAAGATATTCATCACAAATGCTGGATATGCACATGTTTACATAATTTTGGCTATGACCGACAAGTCTGCAGGTGTCAAAGGCATTACCGCATTTATTGTAGAAAAAGAGACCCCTGGATTTTCTATTGGCAAAAAAGAGCTTAAGTTAGGTATCCGAGGCTCCTCTACATGCGAATTGATTTTTGAAAATTGTCGTGTCCCAAAAGAGAATTTGTTGGGAAAAGTAGGAGGAGGTTTCAGTATCGCAATGAAGACATTGGATGGAGGCAGGATTGGTATTGCAGCTCAAGCTTTGGGTATAGCTCAGGGAGCACTGGACGAAACTGTCAAATATACTAAGGAGAGGAAACAGTTTGGCAGGTCAATATCCCAATTCCAAAACACTCAGTTTCAAATGGCAGACCTTCAAACAAAAACAGAAGCAGCCAGGTTATTGGTCAGGTCTGCGGCATTTAAAAAAGACTCTGGAGTTTCTTACTCTGCAGATGCTGCAATGGCCAAGCTATTTGCATCTGAAACTGCAATGGAAGTAACAACCAAAGCAGTACAGTTCCATGGTGGATATGGGTATACAAGGGAGTACCCTGTTGAAAGGATGATGAGAGATGCCAAGATTACTGAAATTTACGAGGGTACATCAGAAGTCCAAAGAATGGTAATTGCTGCAAAAATGTATAAATAATTAAATGTGTATTTTGAAGGAAATGAAAATAGTAGTTTGTATAAAACAAGTGCCTGATACAACGGAAATCAAGATAAATCCGGTCACAGGAACCTTGATAAGGGATGGAGTTCCAAGCATAATCAACCCAGATGACAAAAGTGGTCTTGAAGCTGCTTTGACACTCAAGGAAAAACATGGTGCACATGTCACAGTGATAACAATGGGCCCTCCACAAGCAGATGCTGTCCTTAGGGAAGCTATGGCTATGGGTGCAGATGATGCTATATTATTGACAGACAGGAAATTTGCCGGAGCTGATACTTTGGCAACATCTCATGCTTTGGCTGCCGCCCTTTCAAAAATGGAGTGGGATTTGATTATCACAGGCCGGCAGGCAATTGATGGGGATACTGCCCAAGTTGGACCTCAAATTGCAGAACATTTGGATATTCCACAGGTCTCTTACGTACAGGATATTGATTATAACGAATCTATATTTACAGTAAAAAAGAAAACCGAAGAGGGATATCAGGTTTTGGAAGCGGAAGCTCCTTTGTTGGTAACCGTTCTTTCTTCTGCAAACAAACCTAGGTATATGAGTGTACAAGGAATTGTTAATGCCATTGACAAAGAGGTCAAGGTTTCTGGTGTCGCAGACATTGAAGCTGAAGAATCCAAAATGGGATTGAAAGGTTCTCCGACAAAAGTACATAAAGCATTCTCTAAAGGGGTTAAAAGTGCCGGACAACAATTTGAAGTGGAAGAAGAAGAGGCAGTAGGAATAATTATATCCAAATTAAAGGAAAAATTTATAATTTAACATTACGGAGATGGATTTGACTTCATATAAAGATGTTTTTGTTTTCATAGAACAAAGAGAAGGGGTAATCCAGGGAGTTTCCCTGGAATTACTTGGAAAAGCAAGGGATTTGGCAAATGTCTTGGGACAAAAAGTTATTGCTGTTTTCCCTGGATTCAACATAAGCGCACAATCCCAGGAACTAATATATTTTGGGGCAGACAAAGTGGTTTGCATAGACAAACCCGAACTTGAACATTACTTGACGGAACAATATACACAAGCTGTTTACCAGGTTATAACAGAAATGAAACCATCTATTGTCCTGTTTGGAGCAACAACCATAGGAAGAGACTTGGGTCCAAGGTTATCTGCAAGGTTGGAAACAGGTTTGACAGCCGATTGCACAAAACTTGAAATTTCAGAAACCAATGACTTGATGATGACTCGTCCTGCATTTGGGGGTAATTTGATGGCAACCATCGTTTGCAAAGAACATAGGCCTCAAATGTCAACAGTAAGGCCAGGAGTCATGAAGAAAATGGATAAGGATCTTTCACGAACAGGAGAAATAGTAGATTTCAACCCAGATTTCAACCCTTCAAAATTCAAAGTAAAGTTGATTGAATCTGTCAAAGAAGAGAAGGGTAAAATAGACATTACCGAGGCCAAGATTCTTGTTTCCGGAGGAAGAGGTGCAGGATCCGGTGGATTCAAAAAGCTTAAAGAGCTGGCTAAGGTGTTGAATGCAGAAGTTTCTGCCTCAAGGGCTGTTGTAGATGCTGGATTGGTTGGCCATGAGAGGCAAGTTGGGCAAACAGGTAAAACAGTAAGGCCAAACTTGTACTTTGCATTAGGGATATCAGGAGCTATCCAACATCTTGCCGGAATGGAAGAATCCGATTTTATAATTGCAATTAATAAAGATAAGTATGCCCCAATTTTCCAGGTCTCTGATCTTGGTATTGTAGGGGATGTTACAAAGATAATCCCATTGCTGACAGATAGATTGGCAAAAGAAAAAGCCAGCAGAAAATAATTCAAGAATGGAAAACAAGAAAATCAAAGTATTATTCGTTTGTTTGGGAAACATATGTCGCTCTCCGGCAGCAGAGGTAATTTTCTTGAAAAAGATAGCAAACAGGGGAATAACTGATAAATTTATTGTTGACTCTGCAGGTCTCAACGGATACCACAATGGAGAGCCTGCAGATTCAAGAATGAGGAGTCATGCCAAAAGGCGCGGATATGAGATAAACTCCAGGTCCAGGAAAATATCCCGAGCAGATTTTGAATTTTTTGACCATATAATTGGAATGGACAACTCCAATATTTCCATTCTCAAAAGCCTTACCTGCAACAACGAAGAGATCTGCAAAATTTCCAAAATGACAGACCATTCACCAAATAACCAATATGATTCTGTACCAGATCCATATTATGGGGGATCTGATGGTTTTGAAAACGTGCTTGATATTTTGGAAGAGTGTACTGACTCTTTGATAAATAACCTTGAATCATGAAAAAGATTCTTATAATTTCACTCCTGCTTCAATTTTTTGTGGCAGGAGTCCTTTTTTCCAAAGAATCTCCCAAAAGGGAATTCAGAGGAGCATGGTTTCCAACAGTTGTCAATACAACATGGAAAAACATGACAACAAACCAAATTAAAGAGGATATTATTTTCTATCTGGATCTGTTCAAGAGCCTTAATATGAATGCTGTGATATTCCAGGTAAGACCTCAGGCAGACGCATTGTTTGTTTCGGAACTGGAGCCTTGGAGTCGTTTTTTGACTGGTGAGCAGGGACAAGAACCTGTCCCATTCTTTGATCCGGCCAAGTTTGTGATAGAGGAGTGCCATAAAAGAGGAATGGAAATGCATGCATGGTTCAATCCTTACCGGGTGACATCTTCCAGCAACGAAGTATTGGCAAAGGAGCACCTCTATTTCCAAAAACCTTATTTATTCGTGCACTATGGAAATCAAATCTATTTCGATCCAGGACATCCAGAATCCAGGGAACATACAGTAAAAGTAGTTGAAGATTTTGTAAGACGATATGATGCAGATGCAATACATTTTGATGATTACTTTTACCCATACAGGGTGCCATACAGGGAGTTTCCAGATGAAAGGTCATTCGAACTATTCAGAAAACAGACTGGCCATGGTCCTTTCCAAAAGGATGATTGGAGAAGGAACAATGTGGACATTCTTGTAAAGGAACTTAATGAAGCCATAAAAGCTATAAAACCATGGGTGAAATTTGGCATTAGTCCTTTTGGGGTATGGAGGAATGATTTTATGGATCCTATGGGTTCACAATCATCTTCTCTTCAGACAAATTACGATGACCTGTTTGCAGATATTCTTAAATGGACCAGGGAAAAATGGATAGATTACAATGCTCCCCAACTATATTGGGAGATTGGTCACAAAAGGGTAGACTATTCCAATTTGACAAAATGGTGGAGCAAAAACAGAAACGGAGTCAATCTATATATAGGGCAAAGTATATGGAATCAGTTGGAAATCATGAATTATAACGGTGATGTTGTAAACCAATTACACAGGAAAATGACCATTGTCAGGAATAATGACTCTATAAACGGTAACATTTGGTGGAGTGGCTTAGGTTTGGCATCCCAACCAACATTGATTGACAGTTTAAAAGAGAATTACCAGAAACATATTGCTCTGATGCCAAGTTATTCCCATATTGATTCTTTACCTCCGTTACCAGTAAAGAATCTCAAATACAAACGGGGATTGCTATCATGGAGGGGTCAATACAATGGCAATCCAATGGACGATCCTAATTTTTTCGTAGTTTACAAATTTGGGAAAAATGATTCTTTCGATATAGAAAATCCAAAGGCAATAATTGCTGTGATTAAAGATAATTTCTTAAAGATCAAACGTAAAAGAGGTGAAACAATTGTTATTACAGTACTCGACAGATGCCAGAATGAAAGTGTCCCAACATCTACTTCGTTTTAGGTAAGTTTTTTTTGATTGCAATTTCCTCTGCCTTTGCAAGTGCCATTTGTATGTGGGGGAATATATATTCCCGACCGATTTCATGGACAAATCCGGAGTTTAACATGGTTTGGTATACACTATCGTTTACACCAGACAAAATCAAATCTATTTTCTCTTTCCTGGACCTTTTCCAGAGAGACCTCAGGTTGTTCAGTCCTGTTGAATCTATAAAAGGAACTTTCCGCATCCTGATGATCCTGACTTTTATCATCTGGTGATTGGAAGAATCTATCTCATCCAGCTTGCTTGCAAGCCCAAAAAAGAATGGTCCGTCAATCTCATATATTTCTACACCTTTGGGAACCGTAACCATCTCTACATCATAAGGTAGTTCTTCTTGTTCGCTACCAGCAATGGAGCGCTCTTCAATAACCTTGATGCTTGATGTTTCGGAAACCCTTTTGACAAATAAAATAATAGCCAATATAACACCAACTTCAATTGCTACAGTAAGGTCTATCACAACTGTAAGGAAGAAAGTGATAAGCAATACTGCTACATCTGCCCTGTGTCCTTTGAGCAAATACAAGAATGTCCTCCATTCACTCATGTTATAGGCTACTACCATTAGGATTGCCGCCAGCGTTGCAAGTGGAATATAAACAGCATATGGCATCAGGAACAAGAAGATAAGCAAAAGTACTACTCCGTGAATAATCCCTGCCACTGGAGTTTTACCTCCATTGTTGATATTTGCCATAGTTCTCGCCAAAGCACCAGTAGATGGGATTCCACCAAATATTGGAGTTATGATATTGGCTATTCCTTGTCCTATAAGCTCTGTATTCGAATCATGCTTTTTCCCGGTGACACCATCTGCAACCATTGCTGCCAATAATGACTCTATTGCACACAATATAGCAATTGTGATTGCTGGCTGGAACAGCATCCTGACAGTTTCGTAATCAATATTGGGTGCAACAGGTTTAAGCAATGGTATTCCTCCTGCCAATTCAGGGAATTTGCTCCCAATGGTTGCAAATTCAATATCAGAGTAATTGGCAATCAAAGAAGCACCAATGGTACCAGCAATAATGGCAATCAATGAACCCGGGACCTTTTTGCTGAACGCCGGCCAAACAATAATGGTAATCAATGAGAACAGGCCCAATAAAGATTCTGGTATTGAGATTGTCTTTAAATGAGTCATATAAGATTGCCATTTGGGAATGAAATCAGATGGTAAATCCTGAATGGAAAGCCCAAGGAAGTCCTTGATTTGAGTGGAGAAAATCACCAACGCTATACCACTTGTAAACCCAACAACAATAGGGTAGGGTATGAATTTGATTATGTTCCCAAGTTTGAAAACCCCCATCAAAACCAACATTATACCTGCTAAAATAGTAGAAACAAGAAGACCGGAAAATCCATAGTCCGAGACAACACCAAATACAATGACAATAAATGCTCCTGTAGGACCTCCAATCAGGAAACGGGATCCTCCGAACAAAGAGGTCAATACCCCGGCAACTATTGCCGTTATCAATCCTTGCTGTGGAGTAACTCCGGAAGCTATACCAAATGCAATTGCCAAGGGAAGAGCTATGATACCTACTATTATCCCTGCAATCAAATCCGAAACAAATGTTTTCTTAGTGTAATTGCCACTTAAAAGCAACTCAAACAGCTTTGGCCTGAAAGCTGATGCAATGCTAAATTTCATAAGGATCTTTGATTTTTTTGAGATGGCAAATGTAGCTCTTTTTAAACTAATAAAAGAGAGATTCTGCTTTTTTAATTATCAAATCCAAATCCAAATTGTTGTCAAGAATCATATCAGGTTTTAAATAGTAGAGATCTTTTGAAGATTTGAACAGTTTTTCACCTCCGCCTGTAATATTAAGCATCAAAACACTCTCTTTGTCAATATTTTCTTTTTGGATGAACTTGAGCATTCCAGCTAATGCAACTCCGGATGCAGGGTGTATATCGACACCTTCGAATGATTCAAACATATTGCATGCAATTTCCAGTTCTTTGTTTGTCACAGCTTCAATTGTACCATCAGTGTCTTTTAATGCGTCGTATAAACCTCCTGGTATACCGTAGGGAGGCCTCCTGTTGGACAATACTTTGGCATCAATTTTCAAAGCATTCTTTCTGGCTTCGTTTTCATCTGCAAATATGATTTGTCTGGAATTCCTTTTCCATGCATCCAAAATTGGTGTGAATGGTATATTTTGTGAAGGAACAAGTTTCATTTTTGTATTCCCGTAGGAACCATCTTCCAATAACCTCAAATTGGCCTCCCATGCAGCAATGGTTCCTGTACCACTTCCTATTGCCTGGAAATAATAATCAGGGATCACACCAATAGTAGTGGCAGCTGACAAAACTGTTGTTCCCATTCCATCCCTGCGGGCTACATTTTTGGCTCCACCCTCTTCGAAAAACTTATGGGATTTGCAAATTTTTGTTGACAGGTCTATGGAATCAAAGTAATCAGAACCAACAGGTGTGCATATGAGTTTGACATTATCCTTTATTTTGTGTTCAAACCACATGGAATCTATGTTTGACTCAGGAATAATCAACAGCAATGGGATATCATTATCAGAACAAACCTTTGCAAAAGCTCTGGCAGTATTTCCAGCCGAAGCTACAACCATGACTCCATTTTGTTGTTCTGTCAGTCTGGCACAAACAGAATAGGCCTCTGTTTCTTTGAATGAACAAGTGGTCATATCTGCTCCAATTTGCGGCCAATATCCACTGTAACTGATGTATAAATTAGTAAAACCTAAATGGGAAGCTAATTTTGAACTTCGATATGTTTTTGTAGACGATGAATTCTTTAGATTCCTGTTTATCGGCAACCAGTCGGCAAACTTATAGATCCCGTCAGATTCCTCGCCAACCGAAAGCTTTTTATTATCATAAACAGCCTTGATCAAAGAGGGTTTGTCATAACTGGGATCTGATAACATCCATCCAATATCTTCAAAAACATTACCTGTCGCAAAATTTTTTAATTTGTAATGAGCCATTTTGTATTTTGTTAATTCTATTTTTTATAACTCCAGTAATACCAAGCACCAACAAATAAAGCACCACCTGTCAAATTACCTATTGTTACCGGAAGAAGGTTATTCGTAAACATTCCAACCCATGTTAGATTTTCAAATGCTTCAAGATCAAAATTATAGGTATTCATAGCCAAATCCATGAACTCGGGGTTTGATGATGCCATCAAAGCAGCCGATATATAGTACATGTTTGCCACACTATGCTCAAAACCAGATGCTATGAACAACCATATCGGAAAGAAAATCACCAATGCTTTACCAGCAATGTCTGTAGCCCCGTATGACATCCAAACAGCAAGGCATACAAGTATATTGCATAAAATTCCAGATGTGAATAGGTTTAGATATGTCATATTGGTTTTCAATACACCAACTTTAATGGAGTATGCTCCCAATAACCCTTCGGAATAATCTAACTGTCCTGAATAAAATATCAAAACAGCCACAAAAACACTTCCTGCCAGATTGCCTGTCCAAACCAATGCAAGGTTTTTAACAAACTTGGATAAAGTGACTTTCTTGTCCAATGTTGCTATGGATATAAGATTGTTTCCTGTAAAGAGTTCTGCTCCCGCAACCACAACAAGTATAAGTCCGGTTGGAAAGATGAGTCCTGCCAGGTATTTTGCCAAACCAATATCATCAATATTATGTGCAATAACATTACTCCCCACAGAAGCCAAAGCAATGAACAGGCCTGCCAAAAAAGAGAGGAGCATTGTTTTCCCAAAAGGGAAAGAGGCCTTTTTAATCCCGGTCTCCAATGTGTAGTCTTTTATTTCAGAAGGAGTAAGAAAGTTTTTCATA
>JAQWAL010000031.1 GCA_028707695.1 Bacteroidales bacterium
GAGTATTTGCCGTCTCTGAACGCCTTATTAATAAAAGGTTTTAAGTTTTTTTTGTTTTACATTTATTTTGTTATAAATTCGTAGTTGAAACAGTCACAAACTTAATTTTAAACTTAAACAAACTAGTCTATGAAGAAATCTATCTTGATTGCTTTAGTCTTGTTGCTCGTCAACTCGGCTATGGCTCAGGTGAGAGTTACAGGAACGGTAACTTCTTCCGAGGATGGCTCTGCGGTTCCTTTTGCTACAATTTTGGTAAAGGGCCTTAGAGGAGTAGGAGCAGCAACTGACCTGGATGGTAAATTCACCATCGAAAGTGTAGCTCCCGATGCAGTCCTTGTTTTCTCCTACATCGGATTCGTTACACAGGAAATCCCTGTTAACGGAAGATCCCAAATCAACGTTGCCCTGAACCCGGACCTTACAAGGTTGGATGAGGTGATGGTTGTAGCTTATGGTACATCTACAAAAGGGACCTTTACAGGTGCCGCAAGTGTCGTGAAGAACGATGCATTGAAAGATGTTCCGTCTGTCTCTTTTGAAAATGCTTTGAACGGCAGGGTTGCAGGTATGCAAATAACTACTTTGTCGGGACAAGCAGGATCTACCTCTTCCATTCGGATAAGGGGTATCGGCTCTATGAATGCTTCCAATGAACCACTTTATGTTATTGACGGTGTACCTGCAGTATCCGGAAGCTCAGGTCAAATGAGCGATTACCTGTATACCAGTAACAATGTGATGAGTACAATCAATCCTAATGATATTGAGGCAATCACCGTGTTGAAAGATGCGGCTGCATCTGCATTGTATGGTTCACGTGCAGCAAATGGTGTTATCCTTGTTACTACCAAAAAAGGAAAACAAGGCAAACCTGTTGTGAATTTCAAATCTTCTGTTGGTATCACTCCTGACTGGGCCTATAACAACTGGGACCCTGCAAATACCGACCAGCAGATTGAGATGTATTACGAAAACTTCTACAATGCCGGTATATATTACGAAGGCAGGACTCCACAGGTTTCAAGTGAAAGGGCCCTTGCTCAGTTGAACAAACGTTTCAACAAGCATGGCTACACTTTCTCTGCACCGGACCATTCCATAAACTCCCTTACAGTGGGAGGTGACAGGGCAGGCCAGTATTTCGATTGGGAAGATGCTCTGTTCCGAACTGCGGTTTACCAGACTTACGACCTTTCAGTAAGTGGTGCTTCTGAAACAACCAACTACTACACATCCATTGCATATACAAAAGAGAACGGACGTGTTACAACCAACGATTTTGACAGGATTACCGGACGTGTGAACCTTACACAAAAGGTTGGCAAGATTGCTGAATTCGCAACCAATATAAATATTGCCAACAGCAACAAGACAGGCTTCAACGATACCAGGAACCTTGGCGGTAACCCGTTCCTGCAAGTGAGGAATCTTATGTGGGGTATGTATTGGCCAACAGATTACCAAACCGGTGAGCCTTATACTGCCAGGTATGGTAGTTATGCCTACAACCCCCTCTATTACGATGAGCAGTGGGACAACTACTCGAAAACGCTCAGGTTGTCTGCAAGCGAGTCGGTTTCAATCAAATTCACCCCAGATTTGACATTCAAATCTATATTGTCCTACGACAACTCCAATACACGTGACCATCTGTATTACAGCCCTGTTCACTACAATGGATCAAGTTCCAACGGACGTGTTATAGAGATGAATACTATTGTAAACAAACTGGTCTCTTCTTCTACTTTGAATTTCAACAAGGATTTTGCCGACAAACACAATATAGGTATACTGGTTGGCTGGGAAGCAGAGGAGAACAAGGTTGATTATGTAAGGGCAGAGGGCTCTGACCTGCCTACCACAGCACTTACAACAGTAAATACAGCAGGGGTTCTGGATGCAAATGCCTACTATTGGGGAAGCACCATGCTCTCTTTCCTTTCACGTGCAGAGTACAACTACGATAACAAATATTATGTTTCCGGTTCGTTCCGTCGTGACGGATCTTCAAGGTTGGGTCCTGACACCCGTTGGGGTAACTTCTGGTCCGTTGCAGGATCATGGAGGATTGACAGGGAACCATTCATGGCAAATGCCGATATTATCAGCAGCCTGAGGCTAAGGGCTTCTTATGGTGTGAATGGTACATTGCCATCCAGCAATTATGGATGGAGGTCACTTACAACATACAGGAACAAATATATGGAACTGCCTGGTGGTGCAATAAGTACAGTTGCTGATGCATCCCTCTCCTGGGAAACAAGTTATACATCAAACATAGCTTTGGAATTCGGTTTGATGGATCAAAGGATTACAGGTACCATAGAATATTTCAACAGGGATTCCAAGGATTTGCTTCAGGATGTTCCAATTTCAAGGGTTACAGGATTCTACTCTACCCTTCAGAACATTGGGGAAATAAACAACAAAGGTATTGAGATTGAACTATATGGTGATATCATCAAAACACAAGACCTTACCTGGAGTGCCGGGATAACAGCTTCACACACCAGCTCTACAGTGACAAAACTTTACGGAGGACAAAACATTATCTGGTGGGAACCAACCGGTGGTGACTCAAGGACCAAGTTCATTTACAAAGAGGGCGAATCTACATTGGCCATCTATGGTAAAGAGTGGGCTGGGGTAGAAGACGAGACAGGTAAGAACCTATGGTTCCTGAACAACGACGAAACTCCTGACCTTATGGTTGACGGACGTCCTGCAACTTATGACCACAACAAGGTGGATGAGATTATTTTGGGTGATGTGCATCCAACCCTGTTTGGCGGTATCAATACCAACCTGGATTGGAAAGGTCTTTCTGTTGGTCTTGGATTCATCTACAAGATTGGTGGAAACACATATGATGCTTTCTCAAGGGACGTTGCAGAGGATGGTTACTATTGGGAGAGGATAATGTCACAGGAACAGTACGACAACAGGTGGACACCTGAGAACAAGACTGCCAGCCTTCCTATGCGTGTTGCAGTTGACTTGACAGATGCGTTGCAAAGAAGCAGCCGTCACATGCATCCTGCAGATTACATAAGGCTCAAATCTGTGAATGTCGGTTATACCATACCTAAGAACATTGTAAGCAAACTGGCTATTTCAAATGCAAGGGTATATTTCACAGGAATGAACTTGTGGACTTGGGCCAAGCATGATACCTACGATCCAGAAGTAAACGAATATGGTTCCAAAGGATGGGAAATTCCTATCGGAAAGACATATACTTTCGGTATTGAATTAACTTTCTAATTTAAAAAGATGCAACAATGAAAAAATT
The DNA here is from genome assembly GCA_028707695.1 of Bacteroidales bacterium. Taxonomy (GTDB): domain Bacteria; phylum Bacteroidota; class Bacteroidia; order Bacteroidales; family UBA932; genus Bact-08. Next base: position 3,296 of record JAQWAL010000031.1, read on the forward strand.
TAAAATAATATTTGCAATTATTGGCATTGTGTTGCTTACATGGTCATGCGAAGATTTCCTGGACGTGAAGCCAAGTAACTCTGCCGATTCCGGTACGTCCATAACCACTGCAAACGATGCAAAGGTTATAATAAACGGTATCATGCGTAATATGGCATCGTCCAGTTATTATGGAAGGAACTTTATCCTTTATGGTGATACCAAGGGTGGCGATTTCGCAATCCGTTCCCAAGGACGCGGATATGATGGTCTTTACACTTTCAACCACTCCCAGACCTCCGGTAACTATGGTAGTTTTTGGGCTCAGATGTACCACTGTATCTTACAGTTGAATACCTTGATTAAAAACATCCAGGTAATGGAAGATGAGGGTAATGGTTCTGATTTGCTCTCTGAATACAAAGGACAGGCTTTGACTGCAAGGGCGCTGATTTATTTCGATTTGGTAAGACTTTACGGAAAGCCTTACAATATGGATAAAACAGCTTACGGAGTTCCGCTTATCCTTGAACCTTTGGATGCAAAGGACCAACCGTTACGTGCCACAGTAGATGCAGTTTACCAACAGATAGTAACAGACCTTCAGGCTGGCGAACCACTATTGTCCAAAAGCAACAGGAAAGGATTCCTGAATTATTATGCAAATTTGGCAATCCAGTCAAGGGTATATTTGCATATGGACAATTTTGGTGCTGCACTTACTGCTGCCGAGACAATCATCAATGATGGTGCATATGATTTGTATACAAACGACAAATGGGAAAACTCATGGGCAAACGAATTTGGTTCTGAGTCAATCTTTGAACTGGCTATGTACGAAAACGAAGCAAACCTTGGATCTTCTTCCTTGGGTTACTACCTTCTTAAGCTAAGGAAAGTAACCGGAGCTAGCGGATGGTTCATGGCAAGTGATTATTACCTTGACAGGCTTGGAGAGGATGCAAGCGACATCAGATGGGCTATCATGGACGAAGATGAGACCAGTGAAGCCGGAAGCGAAAGGTTCGGCTCCTGCATGAAATACGTTGGTGGCCACGAGATGAAAGGAGATAAAGGCGGTGCTGCATCTGCAACAAACATCAAAGTTATAAGGTTGTCTGAGATTTACCTTATAGCTGCAGAGGCTGCGCTAAGGAAAAGCTCCCCAGATATGACAAAAGCTGCCAATTACCTGAACGAGATAAGGAAAAGGGCTCCCGGCCTGGTTCCGGCAACTGCAGCCACTGTTTCATTGGAAATGATTATGGACGAAAAGAGCAAGGAGCTCTTTGCAGAGGGTCACAGGTATTGGGATATGCTTCGCCTTGGATGGGAAATTGAATTCAATGATGACTTTATTGATCCGGTTGTTTCAATACCTCACAGGGAAAAAACAATTGACAGGTCATTCTATAAAACGATATTACCGATTCCTCAGGACGAGATTGATGCAAACCCTCCTATTGGAGAACAACAAAATCCGGGATATTAGTAGTTTGTGAACTTTGGTTTCATTCAAGAGCTGCCTCATTAGGGGCAGCTCTTTTTTTAACTTCATTTAATTGTTTGGAGAGCCCTAAATATTTATATTTGTATTAAAATTGAGAAAAATTTAAAAATATTTAAGTAAAATGGAGTATTTTCATATAAGTTCAAAGGACAATGCCATTGACGACTTTTTGATGGTTGTGGATAGCGATTGCTCGATTGTTATTTCACAGGAGTCAAAAGAGAGGATTGTAAGATGCAGGGAGTACCTGGACCAGACAATTGCCAATTCACAAAAACCGGTTTACGGCATTACAACTGGTTTTGGTTCATTGTGCAATGTGTCAATAGAAGAGGGAGAATTATCGCAGTTACAGACCAATCTGGTAATGTCACACGCTTGTGGCCTTGGAGAGGAGGTTCCATTAGAGATAGTAAAACTGATGATGGTGCTGAAAATTAAATCTTTGGCTTATGGATATTCCGGAGTAAGGATAGAGACGGTAGAGAGGCTTGTGCAGATGTTCAACAATGGAGTATATCCTGTTGTTTACAACCAAGGTTCCTTGGGTGCTTCGGGTGACCTTGCTCCCCTTGCGAACATGTCTTTGCCGTTGATTGGCAAAGGAGAGGTATATTTTAATGGCAAAAAGGAAGATGCTTCCAAGGTACTTGCTCTTTTTGATTGGGAACCACTGACTTTGGCATCAAAAGAGGGATTGGCACTATTGAATGGTACCCAGTTCATGTTGGCATACAGTGTATGGAATGTATTGAAAGCTAAAAAACTTTCTGCATATGCCGACACTATAGCTGCTCTCTCGATTGATGCTTTTGACGGAAGGCCGGAACCATTTACAAAAGGTGTACATGATGTGAGACCACACAAGGGGCAGATTGATACTGCAACAAACATCAGGACTCTTTTGGAAGGGAGTGAGCTTGTTTCAAGGGAAAAAGCACATGTGCAGGACCCGTACTCTTTTCGGTGTGTACCTCAGGTGCATGGTGCCTCAAAGGATGCTATTGAATATGCAATAAAGGTTTTTGAGACAGAGCTGAACAGTGCAACTGACAACCCTACCATATTACCCGATGAAGACCAAATTATCTCTGCAGGGAATTTCCACGGACAACCGCTTGCGTTGGCGCTGGATTTCTTGTCAATTGCACTTGCAGAGTTAGGCAGTATTTCGGAAAGGAGGACATACCAGTTGATTTCCGGTAAACGGGGCTTACCCTCTTTTTTGGTGGCACATCCCGGTCTCAATTCAGGGTTCATGATTCCCCAGTATGCCCAGGCATCTGTTGTGAGTCAGAACAAACAGCTTGCAGCTCCGGCATGTATAGACACGATTGATTCGTCACAGGGGCAGGAAGACCATGTGAGCATGGGGGCAAACTCTGCTACCAAGTGTTTGAGGGTGGTTGATAACCTGGAAAAGATCCTTGCAATAGAGCTTATGAATGCCACCCAAGCTATGGAGTTCCGCAGGCCTGCCAAAACCTCTGCAAAACTTGAATCACTTATGGTCAAATACAGGGAGTATGTTCCTTTCATAGAGGAGGACCAAGTTATGTATTTGCATATAAACAATTCAATTAAGTTTTTGAGGGATGAGTCACCGTTAATTTAACCAGTTATGAAAATGTTGTTAATCAAGAATATAAAGAAATTAATCCAATATGAGCAAGAGCCTGTGGAACAACCTAAAAGAGGTTCTCAGCTCTCTGTTTTGGACACAATTGACAACGCTTTTTTGATAACGGAAGATGGAGTTATCAAGGCTTTCGGGCCAATGGACAGGCTTGACAAATATATGGAAAGGGTGTCGGATAATACGAAACCAAGAGGGTTGGAAACATTAGATGCCGCCGGCAAGATTGTGATGCCTGCATTCTGTGATTCACACACCCATTTGGTCTATGCCGGAAGCCGTGAGATGGAATACTCCGACAAACTACGGGGATTAAGTTACCAGGAGATTGCTGCCAGGGGTGGCGGGATTTTGAATTCTGCAAATTTGCTCCATAATACATCCGAGGAGGAACTTTACAGGCAGAGTGTACACAGGGCTTGGGAGATAATGTCATTTGGAACGGGAGCCGTGGAAATAAAAAGTGGTTATGGTCTTACCCCGGAGGACGAAATCAAGATGCTGCGTGTAGCGAAAAGGATTGGAGAGGAGACACCTCTGATTGTGAAAAGGACGTTCCTGGGTGCCCATGCTGTACCGGAAAGGTATAAAGGACGCAGGGAAGAATATGTGAATGAGATAATAAATGAGATGATTCCGGTTATAGCTGCCGAAGAGCTTGCCGATTACATAGATGTCTTTACCGAAGAGGGGTTCTTTTCGGTTGAGGATACCGACAGGATTTTCAATGCAGGTATCAAATATGGTTTAAGACCCAAGATTCATGCAAACCAGATGAGTTTTTCGGGGGGTGTGCAGGTGGCAGCCAAATATGGTGCAATATCTGCCGACCATCTGGAGTTTACTGCAAAAGAGGAGTTTGAAGCGTTGAAAAAGAGTGGGACAATAGCAACTTTGTTGCCAGGCTCTACTTTTTTTCTGGAGATGGAGTATGCCCCGGCAAGGGATATGATAAACTACGGACTGCCAATAGCAATTGCCACAAATTACAACCCCGGCTCTTCTCCTTCGGGTGATATGAAATTCATGATGGCACTTGCCTGCCTAAAGATGAAGCTTACTCCCGAGGAGGCAATCAATGCTGCAACTATAAATGGCGCATTTGCAATGAACCTAGGGGAGTCGCATGGTAGCATTGCCGTTGGTAAAAAGGCAAACCTTTTGATTACAAAGGAGATTCCTTCATATGAATTTATTCCTTATGCATTTACAACGCCTTTGGTAGATACGCTTGTTATGAACGGAAAGGTTATTGGAATGTTGTAACTTATAGACCAATTGATTAATTTAAAAATTTGATTGCCATGAACAGATTCAAAACACCTTTGGGAGAGATTGAGATAACAATGCTTGGACATGCGTCACTTATGATAAGATGGGACGGGAAGAATATTTTTGTGGACCCATATAGCGAAGTTGCCGATTACTCATTGCAACCTAAGGCAGATTTGGTGTTGCTGACCCACCATCACTATGACCATCTGGACAAAGAGGCATTGATGCATATCTTACGAAATGACACTGTGATTGTCTCCAATAAAGGATGCAAGCAACAATTACCACAGTCCAATGTGCTGGTGCAGGGAGAGAGCTTTAATTACATGGGCATAGATATTGAGGCAGTTTATGCCTATAATATTGTCAATAAGAATGAGGATGGGAACCCGTTCCACCCACGGGGTGAAGGCAACGGGTATATACTGGATTTTGGAGGTTACAGGGTATATATTGCCGGAGATACCGAAGATATTCCGGAGATGGGAAGCCTGACAGGTATCGATTTGGCTTTCATGCCCAAAAACCTGCCATATACCATGAGTGACCAGATGTTTGCGAAGGCGGTTAAGATGGTAATGCCCAAACAGCTTTTTGCATATCACTATTTTGAGATAGATATTCCAAAACTAAAGTCCATGTTGCCCCAAGGGGTGGAACTGATGAATAAATAAACGAATATATATAATGAATAAAAAGATTATCGAGTGTGTCCCAAACTTTAGCGAGGGAAGGAATTTGCAGGTTATAAAACAGATAACCGATGTCATTGAATCCGTAGAGGGAGTGAAACTTTTGAATGTAGACCCGGGTGCTGCCACAAACAGGACTGTTGTAACGTTTGTGGGTGAGCCACAATGTGTGAGCCAAGCAGCTTTCCTTGCTATAAAAAAAGCATCTGAGGTGATTGATATGAAACGCCACACCGGAGAACATCCACGTATGGGAGCTACCGATGTGTGCCCTTTGATCCCGATAGCCGGGGTTACAATGGAAGAGTGCGTGGAATATGCAAGAGCATTGGCAAAAAGGGTTGGTGATGAGTTGGGTATCCCTGTTTACTGCTACGAAAATGCAGCATTTTCGCCAGAGCGTAAAAACCTTGCAAATTGCAGGCAAGGTGAGTACGAGGGGTTGGCAAAGAAGCTTGGAAATGCAGAGTGGAAACCCGATTTTGGACCATCTCTTTTTGATGCCCATGTTGCCCAAACCGGAGCAACAGCCATTGGTGCAAGGGATTTTTTGATTGCCATCAATTACAACCTGAACACTACCTCTACCCGCAGGGCAAATGCAATTGCATTTGATGTAAGGGAAAAGGGACGCAAGAAAAGGGAAGGCAACCCTATTACCGGAAAGGTTGTGAAAGATGCAAACGGGAATGATGTATGGACACCGGGAACCCTTAAAGGATGCAAAGCAATAGGTTGGTATATAGAAGAGTACGGGATTGCTCAAGTGTCCATGAATGTGACTGATATAAATACAACACCGGTACATATTGCATTTGACGAGGTGACGGCAAAGGCAGCTGCACGGGGTGTAAGGGTAACAGGAAGTGAGATTGTAGGGCTGGTACCTAAAAAAGTGTTGATAGATGCCGGCAAATACTTCCTTGCAAAACAGCAACGGTCTGCCGGAATAGCAGAAGAGGAGATAATCAAGATTGCCGTAAAATCCATGGGGTTGGACGACTTAAAACCGTTCGATGCAAAAGAGAAGGTTATTGAATACCTTATAGAGAGCGATAGCGTGAAAAAATTGGCAGATTTGACCTGCAGAGGGTTTGCCCTTGAGACTGCAAGCGAGTCCACTGCTCCGGGCGGAGGATCGGTGTCGGCACTTATGGGTTCATTGGGAGCAGCCTTGGGTACAATGGTGGCAAACCTCTCTTCGCACAAACCCGGATGGGACGACAGATGGCAATATTTTGCAGAGTGGGCAGAGAAGGGTCAAAAGATCATAGAAGAGATGCTCTACCTGGTAGATGAAGATACCAATTCCTTCAAAAGAATATTGGATGCATTCGGTTTGCCAAAGGGGAGTGAGGCAGAGAAAGATGCCCGCAGCAAAGCAATCCAGGAGGCTACTCTTTATGCAACCGAAATCCCGCTTAGAACCATGCAGGTTGCCTACAGTGCATTTGATTTGGCAGAAGCAATGGTAAAAGAGGGTAATCCCAATTCTGTTTCGGACGCCGGAGTGGGGGCACTCGCCTTGAGGGCAGCTGTATTTGGTGGTTATATGAATGTCCGGATAAATTCCTCTGACCTAAAGGACCGAGAGAAAGCAGCGATGCTTGTGAAAGATGCACAACAAATCATGGACAAAGCGATGGAACGTGAAAGGAAGATAACTTCCCTAGTGCTTGAAACACTGGAGAAATAGTTTTCTTTGTAGTCGATAATATTAAGGAGAGTTTATTTTAGCTTCACAAGAGCGATAACTATATTATCATTCTCTGTCAGTACGTTAATAACTTTTTGTAATTGTTGTGACACTCTATTATTGGATGCATAATCTATAAGATCATGAGGGTAATATGGAGCAAGCATAAAATTATCATCAGATAAATACACAGGCACAAATGGAGGGCCTTGATGTATATCTTCACGAAAGCCAGGTCTGTTTTTTAAAGGATGGTTTAGTAAAGAAAATCTTTTGGTAATTTTATTGTAATAGCCATATGATTCTGTTATAACTTGATCATTAAGATGCAAATAAGATCTTTTGCCGCGAAAGGGTTCATGCGCATAATCTCTGAGCCTGTAATTAAGCAATAGGAATTTATCTGTCTCGTAATAGAACCCGTTATCTAAAGTTATTTGTTTATCCCAATTTGTTCCTTCTTGATTAATATATATCTTTGAAGGAGTATATTTACCATAGTCCATAACATATCTTGGAAATAATATATTACTATCCCTGTAAGAATAGATAGTATCTCCATATGAGGTATACACTCTTATTGAATCTTTGAAATATTGCAATATGCTGCCAATATTATATTTATCTGAAGGAATTAGCAATTTCACACCCTCAGGCAGGGAAACATGTTTTTTATTATTAGATATCAGACGGGTGTCTATAGGGGGTGGTGGTATATATCCCCTTACATTGCTTAGTGAATCAAACAGAATTGCAAAATACTCTTTCTCATCTTTTGCTATCCATGGGATAAGATTACATACGTAACAATTAGTTAAATACCTACGTAATCGTAAGAACATATCTTGACCATAGGGCATTATAATATCTTTCTTGAAAGTACCATCTCTATAATAAGTTTTTACAACTTTACTCCTTCCTTTAAATGATTCAATATAAAAATTACCTGTTCCCTTTTCTATCCAAGGAGCACCATGTGGGTACTCTTCGGGCCCCCGGCCTATTCTATCAAATGTAAAAAGATACTTTCCACTTTTGTCAAATACTTTTATAACTCCAGCACCTCTTACATAAATTCGATCATTCTCATAAATGACTACTGGATACCCACCACAAAAAGAATCACTGGTGGTTTCAAGTGGGATGTAAGTAATATCAGAAGCTATTTCCGAAAGATCTACAATTCTTCCTTTTCCAATATCGCTGCCTACATCAATTATAGTATAACCCAAAACTTGGTCGCCTTTGTTAATCTCATTTTTACAGGAATTTAACCCAAGGAATAAAACCGATAAGAACAGATACTTCCTCATAATACAAACATTCAAATTCTAAAAAACAAGAGGGAAACCAAAAAAGTCTTTTTAGTCGCCCTCTTTTTCGTTAACCGGGATCTCCCGGGTTCAGTTATGATTATTCTGTTGCTGCAAGTCTCTTGTATGAGTTGTAGCGCCATTTGGCAAACTCCTCGGTGAGTTTGAACAGTTCCTCTGCCTCTTGAGGGAAGGTTGCCCTTAGGGATGTGTAGCGAACCTCTCCGTTGAGGAAGTTTTGGAACTTGCTCCAGTCAGGTTCTTTGCTGTCCAATACGAATGGATTTTTGCCTTGTGCTTCAAGGGTAGGGTTGAAGCGGTAAAGCTGCCAGTATCCGCATTCAACAGCCATTTTCTCTTCCCTTTGGGAAGCTCCCATTCCGCTCTTGAGACCATGGCTGATACATGGTGCATATGCAATTATCAAAGATGGTCCGTCATACTCCTCTGCCTCTTTGAGTACTTTAAAGAGTTGGTTTTGGTTTGCACCCATAGCTACTTGTGCTACGTATACATATCCATAACTCATGGCCATCATTCCAAGGTCTTTCTTGCGGATTTTCTTTCCTGAAGTTGCAAATTTGGCAACAGCTCCAACCGGGGTAGATTTGGATGATTGTCCACCGGTGTTGGAGTAAACCTCGGTATCAAGTACCAAAACGTTTACGTTGCTGCCCGATGCCAGTACGTGGTCGAGTCCGCCGTATCCGATGTCGTATGCCCATCCGTCTCCCCCGAAAATCCATTGGGAACGGGTAACAAAATAGTCTTTAAGAACGGTTAGTTCTTTGCAGATATCACAGTTGCAGTCAGAGATGAGAGGTACAAGTTTGTCGGAAACCTCTTTTGTCTTTTCGAAGCTGCTCCTGTTTTGGAGCCACTCGCCAAACAAAACTTTCATTTCTGCAGTACAGCAATCGCTTTCTATCCCGTCTGCCATTAGTTTCGCAACGCGGTCGCGAACCCTTTCCGACCCCATGTGCATTCCAAGACCGTATTCTGCATTATCTTCGAACAAAGAGTTTGCCCATGAAGGACCTTTGCCATCTTTGTTGGTTGTGTATGGAGAAGCCGGGAATGAACCACCAAAGATTGATGAACAACCTGTTGCATTTGCAATCATCATTTTCTCTCCGTAAAGCTGGGTTATGGCCTTGATGTAAGGTGTCTCTCCGCAACCAGCGCAAGCTCCTGAAAACTCAAACAGAGGCTGGGCAAACTGCGAGTGTTTGACTCCTTTGTCCTTCGGTTGTACATTGTCTTTGTATCCGACAACCGAGTGCATGTGGTCAAAGTTTGGCTGCTCGTGGACTTGGGTTTCAAATGGTTTCATTACCAAAGCCTTTTCTTTTGCAGGACAAACATCGGCACAGTTTCCGCAACCGGTACAATCCATAGGGGTAACTTGTATTGTAAAGCTGTATTCGTTGAATGGTTTGTTACCAGGAACCCTTTTAACTCCTTCAGGAGCATTCTTCTGCTCCTCTTCTGTCATAAGGAACGGACGGATTGCAGCGTGAGGGCACACATAGGCACATTGGTTACATTGGATACAGTTCTCTTGCTGCCACTCAGGAACATGTGTTGCGATTCCTCTTTTTTCGTATGCAGCTGTTCCAGAAGGGATAGTGCCGTCTTCCAGGTTAAGGAATGCACTTACAGGAAGGTCGTTACCCTCTTGTGAGTTTACAACGTCTGCCACGTTCCTTACCCAGTCCGGTGCAAGCCTGTCAAATGTGGAAGGACGGAATTTTGAAGTGATGTTTTTCCATTCGCATGGAACTTCAACCTCTACAACTTCCGAACCACGGTCAATTGCCTGGTAGTTCATTGTAAGTACTTTCTCTCCTTTTCTCCCGTAAGATTTTTCGGCTGCGTGTTTCATTTCGCTTACTGCCTGCTCGTATGGGATAATGTTGGCAATCTTGAAGAATGCAGATTGGAGGATTGTGTTGGTCCTGTTTCCAAGTCCGATTTCCTCTGCAATCATTGTTGCATTGATGATGTAGAATTTGAGTTCTTTCTTTGCTATTGTGGCTTTTACAAAATCAGGAAGTTTTTCAAGGGTCTCTTCTTTGGTCCATAATGTGTTAAGGAGGAAAGTGCCCCCTTTTTTGATGCCTTTGAGTACATTGTATTTTGTAAGGTATGGTGTAACATGGCATGCCACGAAATCGGGATGTGAAACCAAATACGGTGAGGTTATAGGAGTGTCCCCGAATCGAAGGTGCGAACAGGTATACCCGCCAGACTTCTTGGAGTCGTAGTCGAAGTAAGCTTGCACGTATTTTGGAGTGGTTTCGCCAATGATCTTGATGGTGTTTTTGTTTGCGCCAACAGTACCATCGGAGCCAAGGCCGTAGAACTTGCATTCCGATACTCCTTTTTTGGAAACAGAAACATCCTCTTTGACAGGAAGTGATTTGAAACTGATGTCATCTACTATACCTACTGTAAAGCCGTTCTTTGGCTCTTTCATCTTGAGGTTTTCGAACACCGCAACCATTTGTGCAGGAGTCGTGTCCTTAGAAGAGAGTCCGTAACGTCCGCCAACGATGAGAGGCATCTTTCCGCCCCTCTCTGCAATTGTTGTCTTTACATCCACATACAGTGGTTCACCTACTGCACCCGGTTCTTTTGTCCTGTCCAGGACAGCGATTCTTTTGACTGTCTTTGGAAGTACACGGAAGAAATATTTTGCAGAGAATGGCCTGTAGAGCCTGACTGTAAGCAGCCCGACTTTTTCTCCGTTTGCCATTTGCATATCTACCACTTCCCTGATTGTGTCACATACGGAACCCATTGCAATCACAATATTCTCTGCCTCGGGGTCGCCATAATAATCAAATGGAAGGTAGTGGCGGCCGGTAAGCTCGCTGATTTCTCCCATATAACGGGCAACGATATCGGGAACTGCATCGTAGTAAGGGTTTGAAGCTTCCCTAGCCTGGAAGAACACATCGGGGTTTTGGGCTGTACCTCGTGTTACAGGTTTGTTAGGATTGAGAGCCCTATTGCGGAATGCAGAGAGTGACTTGTCACTTAGCATTTTGCGGATCTGGTCCTGATCCAGGTCTTCAATCTTTTGTATCTCATGTGATGTGCGGAAGCCGTCAAAGAAGTGCACGAAAGGAACCCTGGATTTGAGTGTGGACAAATGAGACACAGCACCCATGTCCAAAGCTTCCTGGACTCCGCTTGAGGCCAACATTGCAAATCCTGTTTGCCTTGCAGCCATGACATCGGAATGGTCCCCGAATATTGAAAGAGCCTGGGCGGCAAGTGTCCTTGCAGAAACATGGAAAACGGTTGGTAGAAGTTCACCTGCAATCTTATACATATTGGGAATCATGAGTAGCAATCCTTGTGATGCTGTGAATGTAGTTGCCAGTACTCCAGATTGAAGAGCTCCATGCAGCGCACCGGCAGCACCTCCCTCACTTTGCATTTCAACTACCTGAACCCTCTCTCCAAAGAGGTTTTTTTTGCCAAAAGCAGACCACTCATCTACATACTCCGCCATGGTTGAGGATGGAGTTATGGGATAAATGGCTGCAAGTTCGCTAAACATGTATGCAACATGTGCTGCGGCGTAATTACCGTCACAGGTAATGAATTTTTTTTCTTTTGCCATAGCTTTTGTGTTATAGTTTTATATTGTTTATTGTTGTTGTTTGTTTTCGTTTGCTGTTGTGGGAATATTGTAAAAAAACAACACTCCGCCAGATATCAGTCTGCGGAGATGTTTGTAAATCACTCAATCATGAGCCCCAGGGTTTTGCTGCATGTTCCGTCCAGGAACCATGCAGGCTCTGTCTCTATCTCGAATTCTTTTGTTATTTGATAGTAATTGTGCATGTTATTTACTCTTGGCCAAAATTACAAATTATTTTCATTTTTTGAAAGGAAAATGGCTAAATTCAGCCTTCGAAATTCTAAATTGGATTGTTATGAAAAATTTCTTGTGGTTGGCCGTTCTGTTTGTTTTCCCTTTTCCCTTTATGCTCAGGGAGGTATAGTCAAAGCTACTGAGGGCAAGGTTACTGAAGGAAAGGGCTAGTTTGAATGTGAATAATGGAATTTCGCTTGCTTTACTCAGGAAAATGGTAATAGGAAAGGAGATGCTTGAGGGTGCCTACGGAGGAGTGTCGCATGTCTCATCGGTTTCCAAAGTGTCTGGTGTAGAGGACGGCAAGAAGCTTGACAATTTCAAGGGATCGAGCCTTTTGCAATATGATTACGACGAATTGCTTTTTTTGCTCAAGGATAATAAAATGTATCCTGCAACCAAGAAAAACTTTAACAGGCTATTCCCCGGGAAAAAAGGAGAAGTGAACTCATATGTGAAGCAAAATGAATTCTCATTTGCAAACAAAAACAGTGTTGTTGAGTTGTTCAACTACTTGCTGTTGCATAAATGAGAACCCTCTTTTAATTGTCTATAAGCTAACTGACCTTGATCGTGATTATGATTTGCCGGAGGTTATGCTTTCGGGTGC
>JAQWAL010000001.1 GCA_028707695.1 Bacteroidales bacterium
TGTTTTTTCTTTTGCGGAGAGGGAGGGATTCGAACCCCCGGAACCTTTCAGTTCAACGGTTTTCAAGACCGCCGCATTCGACCACTCTGCCACCTCTCCTGGTCAATGGTTTCGTGGATCGGGCTGCAAAGATATTGATTTTTTCTATTCGTGCAAAAAAATATCTATCAATTCGTGGCATAGTATTTGAATTTTTTTTATTATATTTATAGAACCTTACCTCAAAACCTAACCATATGAAAAGTAAAAGTTTCGAAACAGAAATATTAGAACTTGAATCAAACCTTTCAAGATATGCCTATAGTCTCACTTCCAACAGGGACGATGCCAAAGACCTTGTTCAGGAGACATTTTTCAAAGCATTCAACAACCAGGACAAGTTCAACGAGCATACCAACATCAAGGCGTGGGTATACACTATTATGAAGAACACCTTCATAAACGACTACCGCAGGCGGACAAAAAGGCAGTCTCTCTTCAGTGAAGATGTGCATGAGTTCGTAATCAACAACAAACCTGCCGATTTAGGTCCTGAGGCCGATTTTGGATTCAGGGAACTGACAAAAGTTGTAAACTCTTTGGAGCCAGAATTCAGGGTTCCTTTCCAAATGCATGACAAGGGTTTCAAATACCAGGAGATTGCAGACGAACTTGGGCTGCACCTTGGAACTGTTAAAAGCAGGATCCACTTTTCCCGTCAAAAATTAATGGAAAAATTAAAATAATTTTACACTCAAATAAAAAAGCCGTCCCAAAAAGACGGCTTTTTCTTTATGGTTGAAATGCAAAATCAAAAGGCATCTTCACGAGAGAAGAACCTTCTTTGGAACAGCAGCAAATAGGCTACTCCTATTGTAATGCATGAATCTGCAATATTGAAGATTGGCCTGAAAAAGACAAAATCATCTCCCCCTTTGAATGGCACCCACTCAGGCAAGGTTGTCTCTATCAACGGAAAGTAAAGCATATCCACAACTTTCCCATGAAGGAAAGAGGAATATCCGCCCCCCCGGGGAAAAAGTGTAGCTACCTCGGTAAAGGTAGACTCACTGAAAATCATGCCATAAAACATACTGTCCACAACATTCCCCACTGCACCTACCAATATAAGCCCCACTCCGTAAACCACACCCATGGGTGCATCCTTTTTGATCAGTTTGTTTATATAATAGATTATAAACCCAATCAATACAATCCTGAAAAGAGTGAGCAACATTTTGCCCAGACTCCCGCCAAACTGCATCCCGAAAGCCATCCCGTTGTTTTCTATGAAATAGATCTTGAACCAATCCCCGAAAACAGGAATGTTCTCGCCAATGGTCATATTGGTCTTGATCCATATCTTGACAAGCTGGTCTACAAAAAGAATCAATAAAACCAGAATGGTGATTTTCTTTCCCCTGGAGAGCTGCATCTAATTAGTCCCTTTTGTTTTTGGCCTCAACGGAAAGGGTTGCATGAGGTACCAGCAACAGCCTCTCCTTTGGTATCAGTTTACCGGTTTCACGGCAAATGCCATAACTCTTGTTCTCGATACGTATCAAGGCAGCTTCAAGGTTTTGAATGAATTTGTACTGCCTTTGTGCCAGTTGCCCGGCCTCCTCTTTCGACAGAGCAGAAGCACCCTCTTCCAGCACTTTGAATGTAGGGGAAGTATCCTCTGTATCGTTGCTTGTACTATGTGTCACAGCAGATTTCAACTGCTGGTATTCTCTTTTCGCATCCTCAAGCTTGTTCAGGATAAGCTCCTTGAACATTTGAAGCTCCTCGTCGCTATAGCGAACTTTCTCCCTGGCTTCAGCTGCCTTGTTCTCTTTGGTTGTCATATCTCTTGTTTTTAAAGAAAGGGTAAAGATAATAATTAATCGTATATATAGAACTAGTTGTTAGTAAGGTTGCTTGTTTTCGTTCCGGATCCACAAATCGAACGGTTCAATCCCCTCCTGTTCCATGATCCTCTCTGCAGGCAATGAACGCATCTGTGCAGGCAGAGCAAACTGGTCGTAGATAAAGGCATCGCTAAAGCCGGCTTTTGCAGCATCGTTGCGGTCTGCGGCAAAATAGATTTTATCCAGCCTTGCCCAATAAGAGGCAGACAAACACATCGGGCATGGTTCACATGAAGTGTACAAAGTACAGCCGCTCAAGTCAAAAGTACCCAGCTTGCGGCATGCCTCCCTAATCGCATTCACCTCTGCATGTGCAGTAGGATCGTTATCGGGTGTGACCGAATTGCCGGCAGAGCTGATCACTTTGCCATCTTTCACAACCACAGCCCCAAATGGGCCTCCCCCTTGGGAAGAAGCATTCCCGGATGCAACTTCAAGGGCCTGTTGCATGAATTTCAAACTCTCCTTATCCATGTTCTCAAATTTTTTCCACCGCAATCGTCAAGGTTCCCTCTTCCCACTCAATCTGCTCACCCTCTGCAAAACCGGGAACAGCTGTCAACCCCTTGGCCAATGTTTGGCTGCAAATATAATCTTTATATTCACACAGTGCATCTTCTATCTCCTGTCTCGATTCCAAAGTTATCATTATCTTGTCAGTCACCTCAAAACCAGAGTCTTTCCTTAGGTTCTGGATTCTGTTTACCAGCTCCCTTGCAACACCCTCCCTACGCAGGGAATCCGTAATGGTAATATCAAGGGCTACTGTCAGCTTACCTTCGGAAGCCACCAACCATCCCGGCATATCCTCCGATGTAATCTCCACATCGGCAGGTGTTATCTCCACAATACCACCGGGCAATTCCATCCTGAAAAGCTCCCCGGTCTCTATTTCGGTAATCTGGTCCTGGGAAATTGCAGCAAAAGCAGCAGAAATCTCCTTCATCTGTTTCCCGTACTTTTTGCCCAAAACCTTGAAATTCGGCTTGATTTTCTTGGTTATAAGACCACGTGTATCTTCAATGTACTCCACATCCTTCACATTCACCTCTCCCAAAACCAATTGGCGAACCTGCTCAAATTGCTCCCTTATCTTGTTGTCCAGCACCGGAACCAAAATACGGGCAAGAGGCTGCCTTACCTTGATATTTACCTTCCTTCTCAGTGCCAACACCATAGAAGAAGAGCGCTGAGCCAGTTCCATCCTCTCTTCCAACGCCTTGTCCACTGCTCTTTCATCTGCCACAGGCATCTCTACAAGGTGAACACTCTCTTGGCTGTAAAAACCGGTTACATTATTAAGGTCCAGAAAGAGTCGCTCCATAAAGAACGGAGCAATAGGTGCAGATATAATGGCAATCCTTTCAAGGCAAGTATATAGCGTCTGGTATGCACTCAGTTTGTCATCGTTCATCTCACCTCCCCAGAATCGCTTTCTGTTCAGCCTTACATACCAGTTGCTAAGGTTGTCGTTCACAAAATCCTGTATTTTCCTGCCTGCAGAGGTAACATCGTAATTTTCATACGCATCGCCAACCTCCTTTACCAAGGTATTGAGCAGGGAAATGATCCATCTGTCAATTTCTGGCCTTTGTTCCACAGGAATTTGCCCTGCACTATTGTCAAAATTGTCAACATTCGCATAAAGTGCAAAGAAGGAGTATGTATTGTAAAGGGTCCCGAAAAACTTACGTTTAACCTCGTCAACACCTCCCACATCAAACTTCAGGTTGTCCCATGGCTGGGCATTTGTGAGCATGTACCACCTCAAAGCGTCAGCACCATATTCACCAAGTGTCTTGAACGGATCCACTGCATTGCCCAAACGCTTGCTCATCTTGTTCCCCTCTTTGTCAAGCACCAAACCATTGGATATTACGGTTTTGAATGCCACATCATCTTTCACCATGGTAGCAATTGCATGCAACGTGAAAAACCATCCACGAGTCTGGTCCACACCCTCTGCAATGAAATCGGCCGCCCTTCCAAAAGCATCTGAATTAAGATTTTCAAGACCCTCCTGGGCAAAAGGCATGGCGCCGGAATCAAACCAAACATCTATCAAATCACTCTCCCTCATCATTTTGCATCCATTATCAGCAACCAGCACAATATCATCTACATAAGGCCTGTGCAAATCTATCTTGTTGTAGTTTTCCAAGGAAAAATCGCCTGGTACAAATCCATTCTCTTTGAGTGGGTTGGATTTCATCAACCCGGCTTTTACCGATTTTTCAACCTCTTGGTACAACTCATGTGCAGAGCCAATGCAAATCTCCTGCGACCCGTCTTCTGCCCTCCATACAGGAAGAGGCGTACCCCAATAACGGCTCCTGGAAAGGTTCCAGTCCTGCAGGTTCTCCAGCCACTTTCCAAAACGTCCGCTTCCGGTAGATTCCGGTTTCCAATTGATAGTATTGTTGAGTTCTATCATCCTCTTTTGCACCGCTGTGGTTTTGATAAACCATGAGTCCAATGGATAATAGAGAACAGGCTTGTCGGTCCTCCAACAGTGTGGATATGAGTGGACATGTTTTTCAATTTTGAAAGCCAGCCCCTGCTGTTTTAGCATCACAGCCAAATCCACATCCAATGTTGCATCATCCTCCTTCAAATTAGGGTCGTAGCTGTTTTTTACAAACCTGCCGGCATACTCACCGTATAGCTTGGCATCCACAGACTCCTCCACAAACACAGGATCCATCTCTTCCAGCCTGTAGAATTTGCCGGTGCGGTCCACAAGCGCCTGCATGTTTCCCTCTGCATCCTTGATGACCAACGCCGGAACCGAATTCCTGCTTGCCACCCTCTGGTCATCTGCCCCGAAAGTGGGAGCAATATGCACTATACCTGTACCATCCGAAGTAGTCACAAAATCACCGGGTATCACCCTGAATGCCCCTTCACCGGGATTTACCCAAGGAATCAACTGCTGGTAGCTTATCCCCACCAAATCGGAGCCTTTTACAACATCTCCCACCAACCTGTAAGGAACAACCTTGTCCCCTGCCTTGAAATCATCCATCGGCAGCTCTGCCCCCTTGGAGTTGAATATAGATGGAACCAGCTCCCGTGCAACCAGGTACAACGCCCTCTCTCCCGAATAGGGGTTGAACGATTCCACCTTAGCATAATCAATGTTTGGTCCTACGCAAAGGGCTGTGTTCGATGGCAAAGTCCATGGTGTGGTGGTCCAGGCAAGCATGAACAGGGGAAGCCTGTCTCCTTTTGTTAGTTTTGCAGAGTTTTCGTTGTCAACAACCTTGAACTGTGCAATACATGTGGTATCCTTCACATCACGGTAACACCCTGGCTGGTTCAGCTCATGCGTACTGAGTCCCGTACCCGCTGCCGGAGAAAAAGGTTGTATGGAGTATCCTTTGTACAAATATCCCTTGTCATAGATCACTTTCAAAAGGTGCCACAAGGTCTCTATATACCTGTTGTCATAGGTTATGTAAGGATCGTTCATATCCACCCAGTAACCCATCTGCTCGGTGAGTCCCTCCCACTCCTTGGTATATTTCATGACCTCTTTGCGGCAAGCATTGTTGTACTCTGCCACAGAGATAGATTTGCCAATATCTTCCTTGGTAATTCCAAGCATCTTCTCAACCCCAAGTTCCACAGGAAGACCATGTGTGTCCCAACCTGCCTTCCTTTGCACAAGGAACCCCTTCTGGGTTTTGTAACGGCAAAAGACATCCTTTATTGCCCTGGCCATAACATGATGTATACCAGGCATTCCATTTGCCGAAGGCGGACCCTCGTGAAAGATGAACCTGGGAGCACCTTCCCTTTGCGAAATAGTTTTTGTAAAACAATTTTCTTTGTTCCACTTTCTCAATACAGAGTTGTTTATCTCTACGAGGTCTAAGTTTTTATATTCGGCAAATTTCATCTTGTGTTTTTTTTGAATTTGCAAAGATACGATTATTCATTACTTTTGAAAAAAATTGATTATGGGCAATACCCTCAACAGTGTAGACGTTTTCCTGCTCATCTGTTTTGTCCCGGCCATTATTGGCGGCATTATGAGCGGATTGGTAAGGCAGGTGGCATCGCTTGTGGCACTAATACTTGGAGCTTGGGCTGGCTGGCACTTCTCGGCTTTGCTTGCAGAGGGAATAAAGATTTGGTTCAAGAGCGATAGTGAACTTATAGGAATCATCTCGTTTGCCATAATTTTCATCGCTGTTGTGATTGTTGTCAACCTCATTGGAAAAGCTCTCTCCGGAATCATAAAATTTGTCATGTTGGGGTGGCTGGACCGGCTTTTGGGAGTGATATTCGCAATTCTCAAATATGCATTCATTTTCAGTGTCGCCATCTATCTCTTGAACTCTCTGGATGCCCTTTATCCCTTTCTTCCAAAGCATATAATCAAACAATCTGCACTTTACCCTCTCTTGGAATCCATGGCTCCATCCCTTTTCCCATACCTTCAAAAGATAAATCTTTTTTAAAATAGGCAACTTCTGCAAGTTGAGTAAATTCTTGACCGTTTTTCCAATATTGAATTGGATTGACAATTTTTTGCAATAGTTTAGCTTTCGGGAACGGGGCAGAAGGGAAGAGCTTCTCTTACAAGCACGAGAGAAAATGCAGAGGTAGATTTCCCGTTCCTTTCTTATATGAATTTTGGTTGTTTCAAGAATTGGAGGGTGGGTTATGTTGCGAAAAAGAATTTCCGTCAAAGTCAGGCAAAATGATATCAGTGATTGCGGTGCCGCAGCATTGGCCTCTGTTGCAGCCCACGGAGGAATAAGATGTTCGGTTGCGGTTTTGCGGCACATGAGTGGCACAGACCAGTCAGGTACATCTGTGAAAGGGTTGGTAGAGGCATCCAAATCCATAGGTATAGGCGCAGAGGCTTTCAAAGGAACAAAGGATTCTCTGTCACTTATTCCAAAGCCCGCCATACTCCACATGAAAAAAAAGGAAGGCAGGCTCCATTATGTGGTACTGACGCAATCTTCAGGAAAATACTTCAAGGTCATGGACCCTGCAGACGGTCAAATACACAAACAGAGCCTGGAACAAATCTGCATGGAATGGACAGGTGTCTTGTTACTGTTCACATTTCCGCAATCGGGCAAAATCCCTCCATTCACACTTGCCCCACATGTCAAAAACCTATTGACCAATGCACAACAAGGATGGAAAATTTATCCTGTATCTACCGTCATATCAATATTCGGGACCCTCTCCATGGTAGCCGTAGCTCTGTTCATCAAAGAGCTTATTGACTCTGTGATACCCGATGGTAACCAGAAACGCCTTGTTTCAATGTCGGCAATTTTGATTGTCATCACAGTGGTTTCAATTTTCCTCTCAGCCATCCGCTCCTACCTGTTACTCAAACACGCTGTAAATACAGAGGAAAAACTGACCGGTTCATACCTGAGTCATTTGTGCAGTATTCCACTGCCCTTTTACAGTACTTTCAAAACAGGCGAACTCACTTCCAGGATCTCAGACATATACAGAATACGCAATTTCATTGCAGAGACTCTTCCGGATGCAGTGATATCCCTGCTAACATTGGTTATCTCATTCATATTGCTATTTGGCATGAACCCTGGCCTGGCATTGGTTTGTACCCTTTTCATACCTCTCTACGCAGCTGTTTTCATACTCCATGACAGGGCCAGGAAACCTCTCTTCAAAAGACTTATGGAAAAGGGAGCTTCATTCCAGGGGTATATAATTGAAAGCCTCAAATCCATGGCAACCATAAGGAATTTTGGAATGGAAAACTACTCTTTGTCCAAGGCATCATCCAAATTCCGGGAGTTGAAAACAGAAATGGTAGCAAACGGACGAATAGCCATAATTGCTGGAAGTTCTTCCGAACTTGCCACCAGACTGCTTACCGTTACAGTGTTATGGACAGGGGGAAGTGCTGTTGTATCTGGAAAGATCACTGCAGGGGAGATGGTATCGTTTTATGCCTTGGCAGCCCTGTTTACAGCTCCAATGCAACAACTTGCCTCTTCATTCACAGCCCTCAGGGAAGGATTGACTGCCTCATACCGGCTACATGACATAATGTCTGTCCACAAGGAAAACCAAAGCGATTGCAAAAAAAGTGAACATATGATTGAAGCCAGGAATATCTCGTTCGGATATCCGGGACGCAGGCTACTGTTCCGTAACCTCTCATTTTCCATGCACAAAGGCAAAGTGCTTTTGATAAAAGGCAAAAGCGGCTGCGGCAAAAGTACCGTGGTCTCATTGCTCATGAAACACCTGGAACCATTAGAGGGAGAGGTTGCCTGCAACCTAGCCGGCAAATGTTCACTTGTCGATTACAGGAAAAACATTGCACTTGTTCCGCAAAACCCGCAGCTATGGGGGGACTCAATCATGGAGTGCATTATTCCCGGCAATGGCCGGGAGTTGGATTGTAATTATTTCACATCCATAGTCAAAGAGCTTGAACTTGACAAAATGGCCATGAGGCTCCCGTTCGGGTTCTCTACACATCCGGGAGAAGGCGGAGCCCTTCTGTCGCGCGGAGAACAGCAAAGGATAGCATTTGCAAGGGCACTCATGAAAAAGGCCCCGGTATTGCTTATGGATGAAGCTACGGCATCACTTGACAACAAATCTGAATCCCTCATCAGGGACTCTCTCCTTAAACTGAAAGGATCAGGATGTGCCATCCTGATAGTATCTCACGATCAAAAAATGGTTGAGATTGCCGATTACATAATAGACATGGATAACTACAGTTGCAACATATTGACTTGAAAAATCATATAAACGGAGGGTGCACACTCCTGGTGGTTCCTGCACACCATATCTCTGCAGGAAAAAATAAAAACCAAATAATCATGAAAGAGCATTCAAAAGCAGAATGGGGGCTGGTTCCCCTTGAGGAGAGGGAGATGCTGCAAAACGGGGGCATGTCCCTCAGGGAGTTGTGGCAATTGCTCAGCATACTTGGAGAGGCTGTGAAGAAAGCCGAAAAGTATTGGCCAAAATTCAAAGAAGGATTTGTAGAAGGATGGGAGGCTGCGTAATGGAAAATGATTTGAAAAAAATTATGCTGGTTCCACTCGGGCAAGAACAAATGATCTCTATAAGAGGTGGTTCCGAGGGTTGGGACTATGAAATTGCAAAAGCAATGGGAAAAGGTTTCGGCTTTTCACTAAGGAAACTGGCAAGGATGCTCAAGTTTTTGAGTGAGAACTTGTATGAGATGCAAGCTAATACCCAGGTCATTTACAAATAAATTCCTGGTGAAATTATTTCTTTGACGGGAGTTTGTAATGGAAAAAAATATAACTTTGTCGGGTATGAAAAAATATTACATCCTCCCGTTATTGATACTCATCTCCTTTCCGGCACTTTTGTCAGCACAAAAGAGTTGGACATTGGAGGAGTGCATAAGGTATGCCTGGGAAAACAACCTCCAGCTTAAACAGCAGGAACTATCGGTTGAGCAAAGTCAAAACAACCTTGGGCAGGCCAAGCTAAACTACATCCCCACAGTGAGTGCATCACTAAGCCACTCCATGAACTGGGGGCGTTCGGTAAATGTGCAGGACCTGGAAATCATAGAAAACAAGCTATCCCAAAGCACCAGTGCAAGTGCAAGGGCTTCTGTCAACGTTTTCGAGGGCTTCACAAAATCCAACGACATCAAAAGCAAAGGCATCTTGGTAGAAATTGCCAAAAGTGAAGTGGAAAAACTTCGCAACGACATTTCGGTGGAAATTGCCCGCTCTTTCCTTCAAATCCTTTTATCAAGGGAAATCCTCGAGGCCTCCCTTGCCAGTCTGGAAAGCGCGCAACAACAGGCAGAAAGAACAAAAATACTGGTAAATGCAGGGAGCCTTGCATACAGCTCACAACTTGAGATAGAGGCCCAGATTGCATCTGAAAAAGTGCAAGTTGTAAACGCCCGCAACCAACTCAGGTCATCTCTGCTAACCCTAAGGCAACTCCTGGATTTGGAAAGTGATTCCGGTTTCGACATCCAACAGGTCCAGACAGATTTCCTTATCCGGGAATACAACGGAGAATCACCCGAAGAGTTATACCGTTCTTCCATACAGCTCCCTCAAATCAAGATTGCACAGTTAAACCTTGAAAACTCAAAGTTGCAACTTTCAATTGCCAAAGGAAGGCTATATCCATCCATCTCTTTTTCTGCCGGTTACGGGACATACTACTCAGACAGCAGGGAACAAGCTTTTTTTGACCAATTCAACGAGAACCGCAACCCATCGCTTGGTTTCGGGCTCAACATCCCTATATTCAACAACTACATGGCACGTACCAATGTCAAGAATGCACAGCTGGGAGTCAGGAATGCAGAGATAGACCACAAATACAGGCTGCAATTGCTCTACAAAGAGATCCAGCAAGCTTCCAACGACGCAATTTCTTATTTTGAGAGGTTCAAAGCATCCGAACAAAATGTTGTTGCAATGGAAGAGTCTTTCCGTTACGTGCAGCAAAAATTTGATGTAGGAGTTTTGAATGCAACCGATTATGTTGTAGCCAAGACCAACCTCTTCAGGGCTCAGTCAGAGATGTACCAGGCAAAATACCAATATTTGTTCCAACTCAAGATACTGGACTTTTACAAAGGCGTTCCAATCTCAATTTAATACCGACAAAAATGAAAAAATCAATAAAGTGGATTATTGCCGCTGCCATAGTTTTGATTGTCATTCTGGCAGTGATAGGCAACAAGAACAGCAAAAACGCCGTAGAGGTAGAGGCTCAGCAAACAGCTTCAAGGACAATAGTAGAGGTTATTCCTGCCAACGGGAAAATCCAGCCGGTGACAGAAGTCAAGATAAGCCCGGACGTTTCGGGTGAGATTGTAGAACTTAATTACCAGGAGGGCGACGTAATAAAAAGAGGTGACCTTATTATCAAAATCAAGCAAGATGTCTATATCTCCATGAGGGAGAGGGCAGAGGCCTCACTCAACTCAGTAAAGGCACAACTTTCCCAGCAACTTGCCCAGTTCCAACAGATAGAACAAACCTACCTTCGCAACAAATCTTTATACGAACAAAAAGCAATATCGGCTTCGGATTACGAGAACGCCCTTTCTCAATACCAGGTTGCCAAAGCCCAAATAAAGGCTGCGGAATTCAATGTCAAGAGTTCTGAGGCTGCACTCAAGGAGGCTCAGGAAAACCTTACAAAGACAATTATCTACGCCCCAATGGATGGCATCATATCCAAAATGAGTGTAGAAAAAGGCGAAAGGGTTGTAGGGACAAGCCAGATGGCTGGTACTGAAATGCTGCGCATAGCAAATTTCCAATACATGGAAGTGCTGGTAGATGTCAACGAAAACGACATCATTAGGATTGCCCAGGGCGACACAGCTACAATTGATGTGGATGCATACCCGGGGCGCAAATTCACCGGCATTGTCACCCAAATTGCCAATTCTGCAAAAAACATCGGATCTGCAGTAGACCAGGTGACAAACTTCGAAGTCAAAGTATATATCCTGCCTGAGTCATACAACGACCTCCTGGAGCAAGGCAAAACACCTTTCCGTCCAGGCATGTCGGCTTCTGTATCTGTGCAGACCAACCGCAAAGAAAACGTAATAGCCATACCGTTGCAATCCATAACAACCCGTTCCGACCTTTTGTCGGACTCGGTCAAAACCGCCTTGGGAACCGGATTCATTGCAGAGCAAGTATTTGTTATAAAAGAGGACAACACTGTAGAACTTAGGCAAATAACCACCGGCATACAGGACCTTGGTTTCATTGAGGTGCTCACCGGTCTCAAAGAGGGAGAAACAATTGTAACTGCTCCATTCACAGCCATCAGCAAAACGCTGAAAGATGGAAAACCAGTAAAAATAAAAGAAAAGGAAGAAAGTGGAAAATAAAAGAGACCTCATACTTCTTGTAGAAACGGCAACCGAACTCTGTTCGGTTGCTCTTAGTTCCAACGGTAAAGTCATAGCACAAAAAGTTTCCCGGGAACCCCGTTCCCACACCTCTGTATTGTCTGTGCTCACATCCGGGCTTTTAAAAGATTCCAATGTCAAAACAAACGAACTTGATGCAGTTGCCGTAAGCGAGGGGCCCGGATCATACACAGGTCTGCGTGTAGGGCTCTCGTTTGCAAAAGGACTCTGCTATGCCCTTTCAAAGCCACTTATTTCCGTTGGCACTCTGGACACTATTGCCTCAATTGCTTTGGAAAACGACAAGGTAAAAGAGCTTATTGACAACCTGGGAGCCGATAATGTCATTATTGTACCAATGATAGATGCGCGCAGGATGGAGGTCTACACTGCCTGTTTTTCGGGCAAAGGCAAGATTATTTCCCAAGTGGAGCCTCTTGTTGTGACCCAAGATAGTTTCGACTCCTTACTGGCAAACAAAACCCTTCTGTTTTGCGGGGATGGTTCACCAAAGGTCTCCTCATTGCTTTTAAGTCCAAATGCAAAATTCATAGAGATAGAGCTTCTTGCACATGGGATGGCCAAAATGGCATACGACAAATACATAAAAAAAACCTTTGAGGACCTGGCCTATTTCCAACCATTCTACCTCAAAGATTTTATTGCAGGCAAACCCAAAAAGGATATCCTGAGACCTACTCTCTGACCAGCTTTGCTATTGTGCTCTCAAGTTTGTCTCCGTAAACATCCCTAGCCACTATTGTCCCACTCTTGTCAATCAAGAAATTGACCGGAATCTGGGTTACATTGTAAACAGCCAATGGTGCCGAATTTGGACCTTGTCCGTCACAAACACTTATCCAAGGAAGCTTTTGTTCCTTCACAGCCGTTGCCCATGCAGTCTTGTCGGTATCTACCGAAACCTGGAAGATTTCGAGACCCTGGCTATTGTATTTCCTGTACAAATCCAGGTACTCCTGGTTGAGCATCCTTTGTGAAGTCTCTGTTACCGTCCAGAAACTGAGAATCACAACCTTACCCGACAAATCAGAGAGCTTTTGCAACTGTGACTTGTTATCTGGCAAGGATATTTCCGGGAACCCTGTCTCCGGGACATCCGCTATTTTGGAGTTGAACATCTCTATGTTCTCCCTGTTTGCTATCTCTTCCTTGAGCCTCTCCAAATATACCGATTCAGGGAATTTCACAGACAAAGAGTCGTACACCCTTTTGAAAAGAAGGAGATCCTTGGAATCTGCAAAAAGAGGTATTTGGGGAGAGAAGGAGTGGTATATAAGGATCATGTTGGTGATTGAATTGGGATTGGTGTACAAATGTTTGATGGCACCCTGCTTAGCCTTTACATAAAGACTGCCCAACTCGTAATTAAGCTCCTCTGCCTTTTTTTCATCACCACTTGACAATGCCTTTTCCGAAAGCGCCATCAATGAGTCAAAAGAATACTTGGTTGCAGACAATCTCTTTTCCAGAGAAACCAGCAACCTTGACTCATCGGATCCCGACACTTCATGTTTTTTCCCGGTTGTATCACATATGGTCTTGACCTTGTCACCTGGCACCAAAACAAAAGAACCCACTTTGTTATCGTTGTAGTAGAGGTAGTAGAAATCGGGAGACTCCCCCCTTAGTTTCACATTGGCAGAAAAACGTCCGTCTTTGTCATACTTCAATGTATCCACAATGCTTTGCTTGCTCACATCCAACACTTTAAGAACAAGAGCACCATTTGCCGCCCCCTCTATCTTGCCATCTATCCTGGCTACCTGTTTCTTACCACACGAAAACAAGGCCAAGGCAGCAAGTACGGCCACAAAATTTTTTTTCATTTAGTTTAAATTATGATTTTTGAACTTATTGATTCTGCAATCTGCATCATTTCAGTGGCATCCAATTTCAATTTTGGACTGAAAAGATCCATGTCACTCTCTTTGTCCAGAGGAATCAAATGAATATGCGCATGCGGAACCTCCATACCCAAAACTGCAATCCCTACCCTTTTGCAAGGTATTGCCTCCTTGATTCCTTTTGCCACCTTTTGTGCAAAAGCAAAAAGAGATGAGAAATTCTCACTATCCAAATCAAAGATATAGTCTGTCTCCTTTTTGGGGATAACCAATGTATGCCCCCTCTTTACGGGATTTATATCCAGGAACGCAAAGAAATGTTCACTCTCTGCAACCTTCCATGATGGAATCTCACCTGCTGCTATTTTAGAAAAAACCGAAGACATCTATTTGGATATTTCAAGGATTTCAAACCTCAACAAACCAGATGGTACCTGTACATCCACAACATCACCCTTCTTCTTCCCAATCAAAGCTTTTCCAATAGGAGTGGCTGCGGCAAGCTTACCCTCCCTCAAATTGGCTTCTGTTTCCCCCACCAGGGTGTACTCCACTACCGTATTGTTTGTCAAATTCTTAAGCTTGACCTTATTCATTATTTGAACATGGGTAGTGTTGATTTTGGACTCATCAATTATTCGAGCATTTGCTATCATCTCTTCAAGTTTGGCTATCTTGAGCTCGAGCAATCCTTGCGCCTCTTTAGCAGCATCATACTCTGCATTTTCCGAAAGATCGCCCTTATCCCTTGCTTCGGCAATCTGCTTGGAGATTGCAGGACGCTCAACTGAAACCAAATTTTGATGTTCTGCTTTTAGTTTTTCCAAACCCTCTGCAGTTAAATAATGAATTTTTGACATAATACTAGAAAATTAAAAAGAATCCTGCAATACAGGACTCTTCAGTACAAAGATAATAATTTTATTAATTAATAAAAACTAATCCAGAAATTTGGGTTTTGCTATTTCGGAATAAAGTATAAATAATTTTGGATTGAACTCCTGCTTTATTGCCAATGCCTCGTCTTCCTGGTTATTGAATTTGTCTCCGGAAATTTCAGAACTTGAGTATAAATCTTCCCCTGCCAATTTTGTTGCTTTTGCCTGTCCGTCAATCACAGACTGTATGGTTTGCTTCTCCTCAATTTTTGCAGGCTTGCCCATACCCCCTCCTTCATTCAATACCTCTTCCGATTCAAATTCGTCGGGCAAGATCTCCTGAGCTACCGTAGCCCTGCCAGAGTCAGGGATTTCAAGTCCAAAGAGTTTTTCAAATGCAGAGAGTTCACTCTCTTCATCTTGCTGCACCTGGGGCATCCCCCTTCTGGCAGGAGAGGTGTTCTGGCTCTCTTTTTTCTTCTTCTCGTTGTAAACCTGGAAGGCCATAATTGCAATTGCAATCACTATGTAAAGAATAGTATCCATTTTTGGAGTATTTAGATTGTATGGTTACAAAGGGCAAGTTAAAAATAATTATCGGTTTTACCTCAATTTGACTGATTGGCCCGTCAAAATTGCATTTGCACTCCCACTATCAATTTCCAATTGGGATTTGAGTTGATCCAGGGAAGCAAACTTTTCCTCTGCACGAAGCCTCTCTACAAACTCCAATTTCAATGGCAATCCGTAAATATCCTCGTCGAACCCCAGGATATGTGTCTCTATGCTCTTTTCATTGCCCAGGGAGACAGTCGGCCTTGTTCCGATATTGGTAATCCCTTTGTATATCTTATTCTGTACCTCTACCCAAACAGCATACACACCATTTGCAGGCAGCAATTTGAGAGGTTCGTAAAGTTTTATGTTGGCTGTGGGGAATCCCATGGTTCTTCCAATCTTTTTACCCTCTACCACAGCACCTTCCAATCCATACCTGTAGCCCAGCATGCTTGTGGCAAAGGGAATATCACCTCCGCAAAGAGCTTCCCTTATTTTTGTAGAACTTATTACAACATGGTCTTTGGTGTTTTCGAACTCCCCTACCCTTACAGGTTCTATCCCCAAACTCCTGGCAATTTCAAACATCTGCTGCTGGGTCTGGTCCAAATCATTCCCCACCCTGTGATCGTAACCCGCAACCAGAGTGGATACACCAAACATCCCCACAAGATATTTTTGGAAGAACTGCTGGGTGGTCTGGGCTGCAAACTCTTTATTGAAAGGCAACACATGCACCTGTTCTATCCCGAGGTTGCCCAACAATCTTTTTTTCTCTTCCAAAGTTGTGAGCAGCCTGAACTTGGCGGCATCTTGTTGCAAAACTGCCCTTGGGTGAGGCCAAAATGTTACCACAGCAGGAATCTTTCCCTGCTTGGCAGCAATATCTATGACAGTATCCAAAACTGCCCTGTGTCCACGGTGTACTCCGTCAAAAAAACCTGTAGCTGCTACAACCATCTTACCAAATCAAAATCTTGCCTGTGTGGAAGCCCTTCATTCTTTGGGTAAATACGCCCGGCCATATTGAATGCTCCGGCACTGTCCACCATTATTTCACATTTATATTCAGCGACCCCCTTGTCAAAGCTTTCCAATGAAAACTCATACCTGGCAGAGATGTTCCTGATATTGTCAGTGCCATTCTCTGCAATGAGCATTTCCACTCCAATGTCGTCAGGGTCCAAATCACCTATTGAGAGCACAACCCTTGAAACATATTTTTCTCCAAGAACAATATCCGTCTTGGAATAGTCAGGCTTGGTATATTCCAGAACCTCTATCAAAGGCCACTCCTTCCTGACCCTCTTTTTCCATAGGGCCATTTCCCTTGCAAATTTATAATCTTCTGCAATAACCATTGCATGTCTTTGTGCAAGTTTATTGTAAAACCGCTCTATATAGTCGGTCATCATCCTGTTGGTGGTGAAATTGGATGCAACATAGGCAATCGTGTTCCTGATATAATCTATCCAATCTACAGGCAACGAGTTGTTCCCTGCAGATTTCTTATAGAATAGCGGAATTATGTCACTTTCAAGGATGTTGTATATATTGGCTGCATCCAGTTCGTTTTGGTATTGTTGGTTATCATAGGCCTTATCCTGGGAGAGGGCCCAACCGGCTCCCTCTTGGTATCCCTCGACCCACCAACCGTCCAGCACAGAAAAATGCATGACACCATTCATGGCAGCCTTCTCACCACTGGTTCCGGATGCCTCCAATGGCCTGGTAGGGGTATTCATCCATACATCCGCACCTTGCACCATATGTTTTGCCAAAGTCATATCGTAGCCCGGCACAAACAAAATCCTTCCGGTAAATTGTGGCATCACAGAAATCTCCACAATCCTGCGGATCAAATCCTGGCCAGCCTTGTCTGCCGGATGGGCTTTACCCGCAAATATAAATTGGACAGGTTTTTCGGGATTGTTTACAATCTTGTCCAGCCTCTCAAGGTCTGTGAAAAGCAGGTGTGCGCGTTTGTATGTGGCAAATCTCCTGGCAAATCCTATTGTCAGCACATCGTCCCTCAAACTCTCCTTTATGTGGACTACCTGTTGTGGAGTGTAATGTGCAGTTGAAGCAGGGTTGGAAAGAGAGTTTTTGATTGTTTTTATAAGCCTTGATCTCAACTTATTGCGAACATACCAGATGGTGCTGTCCTCCACTTCGAATATACCTTTGAAACACTCCTTGTCATAATGATGGCTTTGGAAATCTTCTCCAAACACCTCTGCGTGGATCTCTTTCCACTCAGGTGCTGTCCATGTAGGGTAATGCACCCCGTTTGTCACATGGCTCACATGCAATTCATCCGGAAGGTAGCCTGGCCACAATCCCGAGAGTATCTCCCTGCTCACCTTACCATGAAGCATACTCACCCCGTTGACCTCCTGTGAAAGGTTGGCTGCAAGGTTGCTCATGGAAAATTTCTCCCCGTTGTCAAAGGGATCTATTTTACCAAGTGACATCAATACCTCCCATGATATCTTCAATCTGGCGGGGTAGTGTGCAAAATACTTCCTCATGAAATCCTCGTCAAAAGCATCATGACCTGCAGGCACAGGAGTATGGGTGGTATATAAAGAAGAGCCCCTGACAACCTCCATTGCCTCTGCAAAAGAGAGGTTCTGGTCGGTAATGTACTCCTTGAGTCTCTCCAGTCCAATGAATGCAGCATGTCCCTCGTTCAGGTGGTAAACGTCTGCTTTCTTGCCCAGGGCCCTCAATGCCCTAACACCTCCAATGCCGAGCAGCATCTCTTGCTTGAGCCTGTTTTCCCAGTCTCCACCGTAAAGATGGTGTGTAACTGCACGGTCCTCTGGCTGGTTGTCTTCAAAGTCCGTATCCAGCAAAATCAATTCTGTACGGCCAACCTCTGTTTTCCACAAACGGGCAGACATGTTCCTGCCAGGCAGGGCAACATTCACTGTAACCCAGTTACCGGCATCATCCCTGACAGGTGTAACCGGAATCCGGCGGAAATCCTGGGGTTCATAAGTAGAGATCTGGTCTCCCGAAGAGGATAACTTCTGAGTAAAATAGCCGTATTTGTATAGAAGGCCCACGGCAGTCATGGGAAGCATCATATCACTGGCCTCCTTAAGGTAGTCTCCTGCCAAAACTCCCAAACCTCCTGAGTAGATCTTAAGGGATTTGTCAAGGCCATACTCCATGCTGAAATATGCAATGCCGGGTCCCTTTTCGTTGGCTTTTCCATTCATGTAATCCAAAAAATGGTCATGGACAGAATCCAGTTTCCTGAGGAACTTCTGATCGTTTTCCAACTCCTGGTACCTTTTCAAAGACAGGGTATCCAGCATCAATATCGGATTCCCTTCACTTTCGCGCCACAACTCTTTGTCCACCATTTTGAACAATTCTGTTGCCTCCTGGTTCCAGCACCACCAAAGATTCCTGGAAATGGTCTCCAGATGTTCCAGCCTTTTGGGTATCCTTTTGGTCACTATTATCTTGCTCCAGTTAGGCCTGTTTGCAACATCCTTACGGTAACTGATATGATCTTTGTCATCAGAACCTTGAGGAATAGTCCCTTTGGTATCTGTAATTTTTTCCATTGACATAGCGTATGCTTCCCTATAATATTTAATTTGGTTGTCCCAGAGTGCAATTTTTGCAAGGTCCCTGGCTTTTTGCCTTAGTACAAGCAACTCATCCTTGCCCAAACCGGCAATGTCCAATATTTTTCCGGACACATCCAAGACAACTTGGTTGTAATTATTGTCTGTCCTTTGGACAATTCCAATCTCTTTCCCATATCCTTTGGAGTGCTCCCTGACCCATAATCCGAATCCGGCCACGGTGGTAGTGACGGTTGGAACGCCAAATGCAAGACTCTCCAACGGAGTATAGCCCCATGGCTCGTAATACGAAGGAAAGAGTGTGAGGTCCAGTCCACACAACAATTGGTAATAACTCAGGTTGAATATGCCATCGTTCCCGTTCAAATAAGAGGGCACAAACAAAACCTTTACCTTGTCGCTCTTTTTATTGTGCAAAAAAAGCTCATCCCTTCTTTTAACAACCGGGTCCCATTCAGGTTCACTTAATTTATGTGAAACCCATGAGTTGTCCAGACTCTTCACTGGTCCGTTGTGAGCCCCGGGTACAAAAATCCAGGCCACGATTTCCCGTTTAAGATCCCTGGAGTTATTTACATTGGCCAAAGCATCCAAAAAAACATCTATACCTTTGTTTTTGAATTCATACCTGCCGCTTATTGCAATCATGAGAGCATCATTTGCTATCTCACCTCCGGTCATAACAGAGGCAACCTCCCTCATTCTTGCCCTGGCAGTATCCATACAAACCTCGTATTGACCGGCTTGGGGAGTGAAGCTGTTTTCGAATCCGTTTGGTGTCACCAAATCTGGTTTCCTTCCCAAAAAATGGCTGCATTCAGAAGCAGTTATTTCGGAGACAGTAGTGAAAACATCTGCATTGGCCGCAGCACATTTTTCAAGGGAATGCTTGGCTGTCACATTGAATTGGCTGGCTGTCGCTGCAGGATCATAACCCTGCATGTTATCGTACAACGGAAGTGAATTTCCGGCAATAGACCGTCCCAAAACCGTTGCATGTGTCGTGAATATTGTAGATACAGGCAATCCTGTACCCTTGAGGTACAATACTCCTGCTCCTGTCATCCACTCATGGAATTGTGCAGCTGCCTTCATATGCGGGGCCATATTGAATTTCACAAAGCTCTCAATGACCTTACCGGTCACATAACCAAAAAGCGCACTCTCTACATAATCCCATCCACCGGACAAGGAATCCAGTTTGTAAGTCTCCCAAAATTGGGCAAAAACCTTGTCTTTCATAGATATATAGGAACTGAAATCGACAAGTATTGCAATGGGAGTTCCGGAAACATTCCACCTGCCCACACGAATCCGCAAACCCTCTTCCAAAGCTTTAGCCCTCCATGCCCTCAACAGGTTAGGCTCCTCTATAAACTCCGGATTCTGACCAGTTTCCCTCCATACGTCCGGACCAATAAGGATATGATTGTTTTTCAACTCCTTTGATAGGTTCAACGCCTTTGTTGCAATTACAGTGTGAATTCCACCCACTTTATTGCAAACTTCCCAACTTACCTCAAAGAGGTAGTCGGGATTCTTGATATTTATTTTTACCATCTTTATTTCCTGACTCTTTTTGTGCTCCTTTTGTTTGCAGAGCTGTTATCTTCTGCAAGAATTGTTCCACCCTGGATCCTTAGGTTAAAATCACTCAAAACATTCATATAGTTGATAAATGCTTCGTAAGGGGTATCGTAAGGGTTAAAATATTTGTGCACTGCACCATCGGAGAAAAACTTGGTGCACATGTAATAGAAATGGTCACTCTGTTGCAATCTCCTGAAATCGGAAAGTAGCTTTGGATCATTTGTGTTTTTGACATCATCTTCCAAAGCGTACAACTTGGCAAATGCTTCGTTTTGGAGTTCATTGCCCAACCATGCACTTGTATCCCTCTCTTCATCTGCCCATGATATTGGAAAAGGGACATGCAACGGGGCAACG
The DNA here is from genome assembly GCA_028707695.1 of Bacteroidales bacterium. Taxonomy (GTDB): domain Bacteria; phylum Bacteroidota; class Bacteroidia; order Bacteroidales; family UBA932; genus Bact-08. The sequence goes on from JAQWAL010000001.1 coordinate 20,644, forward strand.
GGTTGATGTCTGTCACATATTCCGGAAGGTGTGTCAAACTTGATATCTCCCCTGGAAAGTATCATTCCGGGTAAATTACGCATGAATTCGAAAATGCCGGTTGAGGCCCCCTGGTGTTCTCCAAACGTTTCATAATCCATGAACAGGTTCACAATCTCTTCTTTGGAAAGGATATTGGCCAACCATGCTGCATATTTGTCAGATGTCAGCGGCCAGTTTTCCCAACTTCTGTCAGAAAACCTGAAAGCTATGTCGTCACTTAACCGGAAATTCTTTAGCATTAACTTGAGTCTTGGATTTATGGCATTTGTGTACAGATAGTTCGGACTCTTCCAACCAAGGATATGCTTTGCCCCCTCTGTAAGCATTGCCGTGTAGCCCATCTCTGCAACAGCAGCCCCCACAACATCGGAATATATAAGTTCGGTGTTACGGAAAACCTTAGGTTTTACCCCAAACAAAGATTCAATGGCATTGGAGTGCATCAACACCTGCTCTTTGAACTCCTTGGCAGAGGTCAATGAACTAAGGGAATGGGCATATGTCTCGGCAAGGAACTCCACAGATCCCGTTTTTGCAAGCTCCCTGAAACTCTCAATCACTTCAGGCGCGTACTCCTTGAACTGCTCCAATACAGTACCGGATATTGAATAGGTAACTTTAAAGCTGCCTTTGTACCTTTTAATGAGTTCAAGCATAAGCTCATTGGCTGGCAGGTAGCATTTTTCTGCAACCCTTTTCAAAATTGTCTTGTTGGCAAAATCATCGTAATAATAATCTTCCCTGCCTATATCAAAAAAACGGTACAACCTCAATCTGTGGGGTTGGTGAACCTGAAAATAAAAACATATTGACCTTTCCATAAAACCTTTATTTAAATTAATCCGGAATAGATATCCCTTACCTGTGAAGCTGCTCCATCCCATTTTAGGGAGTTCACCTCTTCCAGTCCATTTTTCACTGCCATTTGTGGCAGGGCCGGATAGTTGAGCAATCCGTAAATTGCATCCGCCATGGCATCTATATCCCAGAAATCCACTTTTATTGCATGTTTCAAAACCTCTGCCACACCACTTTGCTTAGAGATGATTGTTGGCACATTTGCCCTCATCGCCTCAAGTGGGGAAATCCCAAATGGTTCAGATACAGAAGGCATTACATAAACGTCTGAATAGGCAAACATCTCCTTTACCTCCATTCCTTTCAAAAAGCCCGTAAAATGGAATTTGTCTGCTATCCCCAGCTTGGCCACCCTGCGTATGGACCTGTTCAAAAGGTCCCCGCTGCCAGCCATTACAAACCTGACTCCGGGATATCTTTTGAGTACCTTGTTGGCAGCCTCAATAAAATATTCAGGACCTTTCTGGTAGGTAATCCTTCCCAGGAAGGTGACAATCTTTTCAGGAACGCCCCTCTCTACCTTCAAACTTTGGAAACCCTGGAAATCCACGGCATTGTGAACTGTCACAACCTTGGCAGGATCAATCCCGTATTTGTTGATCACGATATTCCTGGTAAGGTTGCTCACAGCTATGACTTTGTCTGCCTCCTTCATACCCCTTTTTTCAATATCATAGACCTCTGTGTTGATGTTTGTGCCACTTCTGTCAAATTCAGTGGCATGCATATGAACAACAAGCGGTTTACCACTCACCCTTTTTGCAGCTATCCCTGCCATATAAGTGAGCCAGTCGTGGGCGTGTATGATATCAAATTCATGCCTCAGGGCAATTTCAGCAGCAACCAGAGCATACCTGGCAACCTCTTCCATAAGGTTGGACCCGTATTTGCCCGAGAATTTGTATTTTTGGCCATGTGTCATCCTGTAATCCTCTATCTGCCCCAACCTGTTTTGCTCCACAAGCTCAGAGAAACTTTCAGGTCCAATGTAAGGAACCATATTTGAACCAATCCTTATGAAATCTACCTTTTCAAGGAAATCCCTTACATCCTTGCAAGTCTCAGTCACTTCAACATCACTGGCGTCAATTATTCCTACTGCACTTTGGTCTTCATCTCCCGATGCAGAGGGCATCACAAACAGAACTTCTACGCCATTGTTGGCAAGGCCCTTTGTAAGTCCGTAACAGGCGGTTCCAAGACCACCCGAAATGTGTGGAGGGAATTCCCAACCGAACATCAGTACTCTCATGCTTTATCCTCCATGTAATTTTCAATCAACCTTATTGACCTCAACAACGCTGCTACCGAACCGGAATAAGATGTCGCACCATGAGGCTGGTGAGGGGGGTCCCCGTCAAAAACCTCAGATACAGAGCCTATGCAATGTAGAGAAACCTCCTCTTCAAAGGCCTCAACCAAGGCCTTGGCTTTTGACAAGAAGGCTTTACCATGCAAACGGAACATGGCATCAATGTAAAAAGAGAGCAACCATACCCTGGCTGTCCCCTGGTGGTAAGCTGTATCCCTGCTCAACTGGTCCCCGTCATACTCACCTTTGTAAAGAGGATTCTTGGGGGAGAGGGTACGAATGCCCCTGGTTGTAAGCAACTCTTTTTTGATTGTATGCAAAACCCCGGCTTTTTCCTCGTCGTTCAAAGGGGAATAATCAAAGGAACAGGCAAAAAGCTGGTTGGGCCTTACCGATTTGTTCTGTCCTTCCGGCCCGACATAGTCTGCAAGGTACTCCTGTTCCTCTACCTTGAAGGCCCTGGTAAAGTTTTTCCTGAGTTTTTCCAATACCTGTGTCCACTCGGCAACAAAAGCGTTGTCCCCGGAGATACCCGACATTTCAACACAATATGAGATGGCATTATACCATAAAGCATTTACCTCTACCTGGTAACCAGCCCTTTCGGTAATAGGGGTGCCGTAGGCATAGGCATCCATCCATGTAAGGGCAACATTCCTCTGCTCTGCCCACAACAAACCGTTTTCGTGCATGGATACATTCCCCCTTTGCCCCTGTTTGTAGGAAAAAAGAATCTCTTTGAGCAGGTTGCGGTATTTTTTCCATGTTTTCAAATCTTCTCCGGTATATTTTGCATATTGCTGGATGGTCCAGAAAAGCCATAAAGGGACATCCACCTTGCTGCTGTTGTAAACCAGCTGTTCCTTATGTGCAGTTGTCAACTGCTCCAAAGCTGAATTGAAGCTTTTCACATCACGGTTTGCACAAAGTGTGAGCCCCGGAAGGAAAACCAAAGTATCCCTCAGATTGTGCTCCAACCAAGGGTAACCGGCATAGACGGTTGTTTTTCCGGCACGATGGGTCAGGAACTGGTCTGCAGAAATCTTCAGACAGCTCAGGAAGCTATCCCTGTGATTCTTTGCCGACAGGTTCCTCTCAAATTTGCTCTTGAATCCAGAGGGGTTTTCCTCTTTCAACGAGGCAGAAAAAAAGATTGTCTGCCCTTTCTTTATTGGCATCTCAAAAAAACCGGGCACAAACAAATCTTCCCTTGACTCGTACACCCTGCGACTCTCCTCTTTATATTCGATATTGTAGTACCAATCGGGATTGGAAACATATTCACTGTTGACATTCAATTGCAAATGTAACCGGGGAAACCCTGGATACATGCAGAAACTCCTGCCGTTCTTTATTTGGGTAGATTTTGTATCTGCTTCCGGATTTGCCTTGGACAAGGCGTGGATATGCCTGAATGCAAGGAATGGTTTCAATCTCAATGTGGTTGGCGAATGCGCATCCAGCAATGTATAGGAAATGAACATATGCTCTTCCCTGTTACAGAGCATCATAACTTTCCTGAAAACCATCCCCCCCACTGTATATGTAACGGCTACCACCTTGTCAACTTCCAGGCTTGTAATGTATTTATGCCCTCTTGGTTCATAAACCTCTCCATAACAATGTATTCCAAGATTAAACTCCTTCCCGTGCTGGATCAGGGTTTCGTCCAGCGAAGAGAGCAATACATGCTTGTCGTCATTGAAATTCTCAATGGGCAAAACAAGCAGCCCATGGTATTTTCTTGTATTGCAACCTGCAATTGTGGTGTTTAGGTACCCCCCGGCATGGTTTGTAGAGAGGTACTCCCTTTTGAGGGAATATTCCAGGTTCACAAGCTCTTTTTTGTTAAACTCCAAGTATGCCATTCTGTAAAGATTTGTTATGCAAGTTACGAAATTTAATGTTAATTATTTGTTAAGCGACTCCTTTTCCAGAACTATTGAGCTTCTGCTTGGAAGGTACAGCAATATTGTATGCTTTCCATCTGAATACTTGCTGAAATGCATATTTCCCGGAGCATTCCTTCCAAATCCTCCAAAAGTTGGATTATCTGAATCCAGAACCAGTTTGTAGCTTCCGGGCTGCACCTCCACTTCAAGGTCGGGATATGAATAGACAGGGCTAAAGTTGAATGCAAACACAAGGTCACCCCTGCCAAAAACCAGCAATTGCCTTTCGTTATGGACATAAAATATCTGTGGGACAGAGTTAAAAAAACCCTTGTCCTTTGCCAAAGAGACCATTGCCCTGTCAAATTCCATAAGCCACCCATATTTCAAATCTGCATTTTCAGCCAATGACCATTGCCTCCGTGCATAATGGTAAGACCAGTCATTGCCCTCCCTTGGGAAGTCTATCCATTCCGGGTGGCCAAATTCGTTACCCATGAAATTCAGGTACCCATCCCCGGCAGTGGAAATTGTAATGAGCCTTATCATTTTGTGCAGGGCCACAGCCCTGTCCACGGTCAAGGAGTTGGTTTCTTTGCTCATGGAGGTATACATCTCGCTGTCCAGTAACCTGAACATGATGGTTTTGTCTCCAACCATAGCCTGATCATGACACTCTGCATAACTAACGGTTTTTTCATCTTCCCTCTTCCTGGTCAATTCATAGAAGAGCTCCTCCATGTTCCAATCCTCATCCCTTCTTTCCTTGATCCATTTTATCCACAGGTCTGCCACCCCCATGCTAAGGCGGTAATCAAAGCCAACACCACCCCAATCAAAAGGTGCTGCAAGCCCGGGCATACCGCTCACATCTTCTGCAATGGAGATTGAATTTGGATTGACCTCTTTTGCAAGGATATTGGCCAGGGTAAGATAGGCAATGGCATCCTTGTCCTGGTTGCCGTCAAAGTAACATTCATATCCGTTGAAATCCTTTTCCAGCCCGTGGTCCAGGTAAACCATGCTGGTTATCCCGTCAAAACGGAACCCATCCAGCCTGTACTCACTCAGCCAGTATTTGCAATTGGACAACAAAAACCTCAATACCTCATCCTTTCCGTAATCAAAACACCTTGATTTCCAAGAAGGGTGCACACCCCTCTCCCCTGAATGGAAATAGAGGTTTTCACTGCCATCCATGCAAGAGAGACCCTCCAATTGGTTGGAAACAGAGTGTGAATGCACAATGTCCATAACCACGGCCAAACCCAGGCCATGTGCATCATCCACCAGCTGCTTGAACTCTTCCGGGGTTCCAAACCTTGAACTTACAGCAAAAAAACCAGAGACCTGATATCCGAATGACCCATAATATGGGTGCTCCTGGATAGCCATCAACTGTATAGTGTTGTATCCAAGTGAAGCTATATGTTTGAGTATATTTTTGCGGAAATGGTCAAATGTGGCCACCTCTGGTTTTTCCGAACTCATCCCTGTGTGGGCCTCATAAACCAAAGGCCTCTCAACTCTTCCCGGGTTTTCATTTTTCCAGACATATGGCTCAGGATCCCACACCTGGGCACAAAAAAGCTTGGTATCAGGGTCTTGCACCGTCCTTACGGCATAGGCAGGAATCCTCTCTCCCTCTCCGCCGTCCCAACAAACCAGCCATTTGTACAAATGGCCATGGGATACCACTCCCTCTTCCAGTTCCAACTCCCAATTTCCATTTCCGGACGCAGAAAAACGGAACTTCCCCTCTTTTTTCCACCCATTGAACTGTCCAATCAAGTATAATGCAGTTGCATTGGGAGCCCACTCCCTAAAAACATATCCCCCTTTGCCATTGCTGTGGCAACCATACCATAAATAGCCATTTACCTGCGATTCAAGGGTATTTCCGTATCCGGCAATTTGCAATTTGCGCAAAACCGAATAGGAATACCTTTCCCAAATCTGTTTTTTCCATGGCTCCAGCCAAGGATCATTTTTCCATAGTTCAAGTTCATCCATATGCTACTGCATTAATCCTGCACTTTCATCCTTGAACCCCCGTATTGTTTCGCGGCAGAACTTTATCAGTTCCAATGCCTTTTTCACCTCTCCGGTAATATCTTCCAACTGGGTAGACGGGTCCTCTATCTTCATTATCAACTCCTCCAGCTTTCCAAGAGCCTCCTTGTAGGTCATCTTATCTTTGTTTTCCATCTCAAATCAAATTTTAATTTTTTTCACAATTTCACATTCCAACCTGCCATCCTTAAGCAAAACAGAGAGAGAATCCCCCACCTTTGCCTCTTTGGCAGAAAGCAACCTGCCGTTACCTTTGTAAACAATGGCAAAACCTTTTTCCAAAGAAGAGGCGGGATTTGCAGAGACCAACCTGGACTCCAGAAGTTCAATCCTGTGTTCTTCTTGCGAAGCCCTGTTTTTAAGCGCATTTGCAATCTTCAACCAATGTTTGTCAAGTTTTCCGTTCTCCGATTCAATCCTGCCCTGTAAAGCAATGAACAGCTTCCTTGACAAAAATGCCACCTGCTGTTCCTCTGCTGCAAAAATATCCAGCATAAAATCGGCGGCAGCCGTAGGTGTCTTTACCGATGTATGTGCCACCATGTCTGCTATATGATAGTCATGATCATGGCCAATACCTGTGACAACAGGGAGTGGAAACTGGGCAATGTTCACACACAACTCGTAATGGTCAAAGCAAACCAGGTCCTGTGCTGCGCCTCCACCCCTCAGGATCATCACCAAGTCATAAGAGTCCAAATGTTCAGCTATCTTTTCAAGGGCGTTGATAATTCCTGCAGGAGCCGTATCTCCTTGCATGGGAGCAGGGAAAAGTACAGATTCAAACAAAAAACCAAACTCGTTCTGGTGAAGGTGCATCATAAAGTCACGGTAGCCTGCAGCATTCTCCGACGAAACCACTGCAATGCGTCTTGGCAATAACGGTATCTCCAACTGCCCGTTCATCTCCATCATCCCCTCTTTTTTGAGTCTGGCTATTGTTTGCTGCCTTTTGGCCTCCTGGTCACCTATTGTAAAAGAGGGGTCTATATCATTCACAACCAAAGAGAGTCCATATAGTTGCGAATATTGCACAGTAACGTTCACCAAAATCTTGAGCCCCCTCTCCAGAGGCCTCCCGGTTGTGGTTTCAAAAAAAGGGCTTAACATCCGGAATGTGGAAGCCCATACAATTGCCTGGACCTTGGCCCTGACACCCCCGTTATCCGCTTTCTCAATAAGATCCAGGTAACAATGGCCTGCAGAGTGCAATTTCACCTCCCCGGTCTCTGCACGCAACCAAATCCTTGCTGGCAAAGAGCTTTCCACTACTCCTTTCAATTTGCTCTGTAGCTCAAAGAGCCCTACTATTTCCCTGTTGGACATTTTATCTATTTTAACAGCTTCCCTTACAAATATACACAATAATATTGTACCTTTGCCACATATTATAAGTTATGAAAATCAAAGAAGCAATATTCTCGGGAAGTAGTAAAAAATTGGATGACAGGCCCAAAGAAAAATTGCCGGAGTTTGCATTCATAGGAAGGTCCAATGTTGGCAAATCCTCACTCATAAATATGTTGTGTGGCATGGGAAAGCTGGCCCACACCTCTTCCAAGCCAGGCAAGACACGGCTTATCAACCACTTCATGATAAACAAATCATGGTACCTGGTAGATTTGCCCGGGTACGGATATGCCAAGATTTCGCAAAAAGCAAGGGAAGAACTTGCTACAATCATCAGACATTACATCAATGGTTCTGCAGAGCTTGTCAACCTTTTTGTACTGCTGGACTCCCGGCATGAGATTCAAAAAATTGACATGGAGTTCATAAACAGCCTTGGAGAGGCCGGTGTGCCTTTCTCCATCATCTACACAAAATGTGACAAGATGGGCACCAACTCACTGGGGAAACAGATTGAACTAAACAACAATACATTAGGTCTTTACTGGGAAGAACTCCCTCCAATCTTTGCAAGCTCTGCCGAAACCGGCAAAGGTAGGGACGAGATCCTGGATTATATAGAAAACTCAATAAACAACATAAAATAGTAGTCATGGACCATCAACACAAGATAAAAATCTTTTCCTGCAGGAGTTCCCGTTATCTGGCAGAAAAGATTGCAGCATCATTGAAACTAGATTTAGGAAAATCCAGCGTTACAGTTTTCAGCGACGGAGAATTCCAGCCTGCATTCGAAGAGAGTGTAAGGGGTGCAACTGTCTTCATTGTCCAAAGCACTATCCCTCCTGTAGAAAACATCTTTGAACTGTTACTGATGATAGATGCTGCACGCAGGGCAAGTGCATACAAGGTGATTGCCGTTATCCCGTACTTTGGATGGGCAAGGCAGGACAGGAAAGACCGCCCCAGGGTTCCCATAGGTGCAAAGATGGTTGCAAACCTGCTGGCAGCAGCAGGCTGTGACAGGGTCATGACTGCAGACCTTCACGCAGACCAAATCCAAGGGTTCTTCGATTTCCCGGTAGACCACATATATGCCAGCTCCATCTTCCTGCCCTACCTGAGGGACCTCAAACTGGAAAACCTCTCCATAGCCGCTCCCGACATGGGTGGTGCAAAAAGGGCAAATGCCTACTCCAGGATATTGGGTTGCCCGCTCATCATTTGCCATAAATCCAGGGAAAAAGCAAACGTGGTAGGCTCCATGACGGCAATCGGAGATGTGGAGGGAAGGAACATTGTCATTATTGACGATATGATTGATACTGCCGGCACAATTACCAAAGCAGCCGATATGCTCATGGACAAAGGAGCCCTGAGCGTAAGGGCACTTGCAACACATGCTGTTTTGTCCGGTCCTGCATTTGAAAGAATCAACAAATCTGAGCTCAAGGAGGTAATCATATCGGACACCATCCCTCTCAAACCAAATCCGGACAAAGATATGTCCAAGATAAAAATCCTTTCTGTGGCAGATATCTTTGCAGATGTCATAGACAAAGTATACAATTACCAATCTATCAGTTCCAGCTTTATTTTTTAGGATATGCCCGACTTCAATTCAGATATAGTTTATGCCAGGCTGGTAAAAGGGCTGGCGCGCTTTTTCAAGGAACAAGGTAAGGAAAAAGCTGTACTGGGACTATCCGGAGGTATTGACTCTGCCGTGGTTGCCGCAATCGCTGCAGAAGCCCTTGGCAAAGACAATGTACATGCCATCCTTATGCCATCTCCTTTCTCTACGCTTCACTCGGTCACAGATGCAGTTGAACTTGCCAGCAACCTTGGGATAGAACACAGTGTTGTCCCTATAGAGGGAATTTACAACAAATTCATGAGGGAATTGGAAGAGCTCTTTTGCGGTGATGTAAAAGGCATCACATCAGAAAACCTCCAAGCAAGAATCAGAGGCAGTTTGCTGATGGCCTACACAAACAACACCGGTGCTTTGCTCATAAACACTTCCAACAAAAGTGAACTGGCAATGGGGTACGGCACCTTGTACGGGGACCTCTCCGGTGCTATAATGGTCATTGCCGACCTTTACAAAACGCAAGTCTATTCAGTTGCAAACTACATAAACAGCATAAAAAAGGTAATCCCCCAATCTACCCTTACAAAAGAACCCTCTGCAGAATTACGTGACAATCAAAAAGATAGTGACTCGTTGCCCGAATACTCAATTTTGGACCCTGTTTTGCATGCATTGACAGAAGAGGGAAAAGATCCGGAATCACTGGTACAGGAAGGTTATGAAAGGATTTTGGTAGACCGTGTTGTGAAACTCGTAAAGGGTTCATCTTTCAAGGTACACCAGTTACCACAAATATTACAACTTGGCCAACACCCTCTGGTTCCGGAAAGTAAATGTTTCAAATGTTTTTAACCATGCAACTGATCTTAATAACAATAGCTTTTGTCGCATTATGTGTGTTCCTGCTCTCTTTCAATATCATTTTCCGAAAAGAGGGTAAATTCCCCGATACAGAAATCGGACACAACAAAGAGATGCGCAAAAAAGGGCTCATGTGTGCCAAGTCCGAAGAAAAAATCTTATGGAGTAAAAATCGCAAAGGGGCTGTGCAAACAGAGAGCACAGAGGGATGCTCCTCATGCTCGTGTTGTTGCAGCGGAGAATAAATTACCAATATTTGATTATCTTTGCCGCTTATGAGTATTGTAGCTATAGTGGGACGTCCCAATGTGGGTAAGTCCACCCTTTTCAACCGCCTTGTAGGAATGAGGCAAGCCATTGTTGACCAAATTGCAGGTGTCACTCGAGACCGCCACTACGGACGTTGTGAATGGAATGGCAAGGAGTTTTCTGTTATTGACACAGGTGGTTATGCCGTTAATTCCGATGATGTCTTTGAAGAAGAGATCCGCAAACAGGTCTTGCTGGCAATAGAAGAGGCAGACCTTATAATGTTCATGTGCGATGTACACACTGGCATAACAGATTATGATTCTGTAATTGCAGAGGTTTTACGCAAAACAAAAAAACCGGTCCTGTTGGTAGCCAACAAAGTGGACACCTCGGACAGGATGTTTGATATTCACCAATTCCACGCTTTTGGCCTGGGAGAACCATGGCCTATTGCTTCTGCAAACGGGAGCGGGACCGGGGACCTTCTTGACAAACTACTGGAACTTCTTCCGGAGGATGCTCCCGAAGAAGAAAAAAGGGACCTGCCACATATAGCAATAGTAGGTAAGCCCAATGTCGGCAAATCATCTTTGACCAATGCACTGCTTGGCCAGGACAGGAATATTGTCACCCCGGTTGCAGGAACTACCCGTGATTCAATCTCATCTTACTATAACAAGTTCGGGCATGAATTCATGCTTGTGGATACTGCAGGCCTAAGGAAAAAGAACAGGGTAAAGGAAGACCTTGAATTCTATTCTGTCATGAGGTCTGTCAGGGCAATAGAATATTCCGATGTATGTATCCTGATGATAGATGCACAGGAAGGTATAGAACATCAGGACATGTCCATATTCAACCTGATAATCCGCAACCGTAAAGGATGCGTTATTGTGGTCAACAAGTGGGACACCATAGAAAACAAGGAATCCAACACAATGAAGGAATTCACGGCTACTATCAAGCAAAGGATTGCTCCATTCGTGGATATTCCAATCATCTTCACTTCGGTAATCAATAAACAAAGGATACTTGATGTTCTCAACGAGGCAGCAAAGGTCTATCAAAACAAGACCAAAAGGGTACCAACATCCAAACTGAACGATGTGATGTTACCCGAAATAGAAAAATACCCGCCACCAGCCATCAAAGGGAAGTATATAAAAATCAAGTTTGTCACCCAGTTGCCAACCCCTTCTCCCTCTTTTGCATTCTTTTGCAACCTTCCGCAATATGTCAGGGACGATTACAAAAGATACTTGGAAAACAGGCTCAGGGAAAATTTCGATTTCCATGGAGTTCCAATCCAATTGTTCATGCGCCAAAAGTAAGCTAGAAATATCTTTTTCCCGGAATCCTTACCACAAAGGCAGCTCCTTCCAGCCTTTGTGATTTTTCGTAATGAACCGTTCCCTGGCTCTGCTCCATGATGCTCCTGCAAATGGCCAGTCCCAGTCCCGTACCTCCGGACTTGGTGGTGAAATTAGGTTTGAACAGCCTGTGGGTCAAACTATCCGGCACACCTGTACCATTGTCCTCAACTGCTATCCTGTAAAAAGGCTCCTCCCGGTCAATTGAAACAATTATCCTTCCATCTTCAAGGTTCTCGACAGCCTGGACCGCATTTGAAATAAGGTTCACGAAAACCCTTGTGAGTTGTGTCTTGCGTGCCAGCACAAATGCATCCTTGATATTGCTTTCGAACATCAAGGAGACATTATCCCTGGTATTGAACAAAATTATCTGCTCCCTGATCAATGTGTTCAAATCGAAGCGGGACTGCTCCTCTGAATAGAACCTGGAAAAACTGGAAAACTCACCGGCAGCTTCCGACAATATATCTATCTGCTCTATCAACGATTTTGCAAGGGCATCAAACCTGTCTGTCCAATCCGGCACATCCTGTTGCTTCAACCTCATCATATGTTGTATGCTCAAACGCATGGGGGTAAGCGGGTTCTTTATCTCGTGGGCTATTTGCCTTGCCATCTCCCTCCAGGCCTGCTCCCTCTCTCCCTGGGCCAGCCTTTGTGTGCTCTCATTCACATCGTCTACCATCTTGTTATATGCGGCAACCAATATACCCAGTTCATCCCTGTTGTTGTAATTGATATGTTCTGGTTTTTCGGAAATATCCAAAAGCTGCATTTTTCGGCTTATCTCTATCAACGGGCGGGAGATTGAATTGGAAAGGGCTATCCCTACAAAGACAGCACCTATCAACAACAGTATGTATATGTTTATTATTGCGGCAATTATAGAAGATGCATCTTCCCTGAAATCACTCTGCCTGGAAAAATAAGGAATATTGACAATTGCAATCAATTTGCCATCTACATTAAAAAGAGGCGCATACAATGAATAGTACATCAAATCCCCAATCTTTTCCCTGTTTACAAACTGTTTCTTGTTGTTGTGCACAATCTCCCTGAATGCATCCGGATTCATCCTTGCACCCAAAAGAAACCTGTCAAAAATCTCATTTCTGGTGGTCCTTAGCAGCAATCCATCTGCCCTGTAAACATTTATATCCACCTGGGCTGTTCCCGACAACCTGTTCATCTCTTCCAGCAACCTGAGGGTGTTGAATTGCGGGTCGTTGAAACGAGTTGCAAACTTGCTGTAGTAACTAAGGGAACTTTGCACGGAATTCATCTTCTCTTCCATCTGTGAGCGGATGTTTTCATTGAAGTACCTCACAGAAAACCATATGCTTCCAGCACCAATGGCCAAAAGAGCAAACACCAGGGACGATATTATCAACACCATTATCTTCCATCTAAAGGAGTTTTTGGGAACATTGTACAACAGGTTGATTTTCCTTATCCGGAGCATGCCTAGTATAACCAGAGAATAGAGCAGCATAAGGTAAGAGAAGGATACCAAGTATGGGAAAATTGTCCTTTCGGGCCGTGACATCACAATAATGTTCTCTTCTGAAACCTTGTTCACGAAGTGGATATAACCTTCTCCCCTTTCCATCTGGTACCCAGACTCATACTCATTTTCGTTATTGATAGGGTAATTAAAACTTCCCCCATATGATACTAGTCTGTTGTTAAGGTATTTGCCATATGAATAGCCGCCCGGGATATTGAATCCCTCAATTTTTTTATGGTCTATCAATAGGTCCGGAAAGCCTACTGACTCCCTTAAAAACTTACTATCCAGCTCTATATACAAACGAAACTCCCTCCCGGCCCTGTAGTATGGAAATACTCCCAAATAACTTATCTTGCCATTGTAGTTGTTCATGAAGAAAAAACGAGACCTCTCTCCCAAAGGGGAGCCATATCTCATTATCTCATTTTGGTAATGGGTATTACACAATTGCGACTCCTGGCTTGAAACATCGTTTATGATAAAAGTGTTTTCCAAACATGGGACCAGCCTCATGTCGTAGCGTTGCAGGATATTCCAGAAATAGGCCTCTGCAAGCCTGTTGTGGACAATCTCCAAAGTGTTGTTCACAATATCTATATCTGTGCTGACAGTGATCCAGTTATATATAATAGGGTCATTCTCTATGAATTTTTCAAAACCCCTTAATTGCAACTCCAGGTTAAGATCCCTCTCAACAGACATTTTTGTAGTCCAAACCCTGTTCCTGTCATACTCCTTCTGGAATCCGTAGTAACTGACAATAGCAAGTGTATACAACGATATTGCAGTAATATAAATCATGAGAGGCTTCCTTTTCATGAAGGACTTTACACGTTTCCTTCCAAAGAAGGGTCTTAACAACTGCAACGACAACACCAAGGCCATGAACAAAAGCGAGTAACTCACATAAACAAGCAGGGTATAAATATCTATCTCACTAATACGGAAGGGCTCCATTGTAATATTGGAGTTCATTATAAGGGAATGGATGCTGTAGTGGATATAAGGGACTATTGCCAAAGGAATTGCCAAAAAGAGCAATCCCATCCCTAATTTGAACCACCTGGAAGAATCCAGAACCAGTCTTGCAAGTGATATCCTTATCATAAACAGGGATGCCACCAACAACACAATCATCATGTTGTTTATGAGCAAATCTCCCAACGAACTGAACAGTCCGTAATCGGCATATAGGTTTGGAGAGAAAATCTCAAGTTCACCCTGAAGCTCCTTTGCCTGGTACATTGCCACAAACCTTACCAGCACCATACCCGCCAAAAGCAAAAAGAAATCCCAGACCCGCCTGTTTTTCCTCAAGTTTGCAAACAGGGCAAGCATCACAAATAAAATCGCAAACCACCTTAACAGTACCCCTGTCTCCTCTGCTGTGGAGGGAAGGTTTTTAAGTACAGAAAAAAGTACCCCTCCGTTTTTTCCGTGGATTATGTAAGACTCGTCGTAGGTAACCGGCACAATGGACAATTGTCTCCTCAAAGAGAGGTTTGGATTTATTTTGTTGCTCAATACCGCATTCTCTGTGGGATAGTCTGTTTGTATAAGCAGAGCTGCAATGACAGTCTGGTTCTCTTTGATGTAAACATTCACCACATACCAGGCAGAACCAAGGTTGACATATTGTTCGGACAAACTCAGGTATGCCAGGGGGGTGTTGGTGACTACCCTGCTGTTCAAATGGTTTATACGGTACCCGAAAGGGAAGAAATCTATATCGTCATTTGCAATGGGAAACTGGTTTATCCAGGAGTGTATCGTATCATTGAAATAACGGTACAGAACCATATCCTCCGGAAACTCTTCAAAATGTACAAATTCATCATCCGGCAAATCCAGTGTTTGCTGGGCATATTGCTCCAGAACCAATTGCCTTTTGTGAATCACGTCTTCCAGCCTGGAGACCTCCCTGTCCAGTGAAACTGCAGAAGAGAACTCCATGAAAGATGCCAATGTAAATACCAAGGCTGCAACCCACAATATGGTTGTCCTTCTCTTTATAATCTCTTTGAATGTTGCTTCTATCATCCTGTAATTTTACTTGTGGTGGTAAGGTTCTCCCTTAATTATTGTAAAAGCCCTGTAAAGCTGTTCTACAAAAACCAACCTTACCATCTGGTGGGAGAATGTCATTGGAGAGAGGGAAATCATTTGATTGCTCCTGTCATACACTTGGTTGGAAAAACCGTAGGCACCTCCTACTGCAAACACCACCCTTTTGACACCCTTTAGCATGAATCCCTGGATCTTTGATGAAAACTCCTCCGATGTCAACCCTTCTCCCTTGGCATCCAATAATACCAACCAATCGGAATCGGAAATATTCTTGAGAATCAGCTCACCCTCCTTATCTTTGATTTGGCTCTCAGTAAGGGCCGATGCCTTTTTCAATTCCGGAATCTCTTTCCTGGAATAAGTACAATAGTGCTTAAGCCGGTTTTCATACAGCTTTATACCCTCCGGAAGATATCCGGAATCGGTTTTGCCGGTAAGAAGTAGTTCTATTTTCAATTAATCCAAACATTGGTCTCTCGCAAAATTACTATTAATTTGAGATTTGTCCAGAATTTATGTTAATTTTATCTTTTGAACCAATGGCTTAGTTTTTGCTTCTTCTAATTTACATGAAGGAGAAAAGTGTGATTATGAAACGTATTTTACTTGTTTTTTTATTGTTGGTCAAGGCATTCCCTGCTTTATATGCGTCCCAGGATCAAGATCAGGATGTCTTTGTACCAATCACAAAGTATATCCAAAATGGTGATGCCGAAAGGCTTTCTGCCTGGTTTGCCCCAAACCTGGAAATTGACATTCTGGGCAACGCCATAGTTTGCAGCAAACAACAAGCAAAACAAATCATGAAGGAGTTTTTCAACGAATACTCTCCCAAGAACTTCAGTGTTGCATATAAATCGGGAAAGGCACCCATGAAATATGCAATTGGCACCCTTAATGCCGGCGGAAGCAAATTCCGTGTCACCCTTTTTGTAAAAACGCAAAAGGACGGCAATTTCATACAGCAATTGAGAATAGAAAAAGAGTAGCCTTGGCAAGGCTATTTATCAACGAAACACCGGCTTGGCATAAGCCAACACATCGTCTTTGGTTATAACATTATTGCTCAAGATCATAAGCCTTTCTACAACATTCCTCAACTCCCTTATGTTTCCTGTCCATTTATATCCGGCAAGCTCCTCTATTGCTTCGGGCTCAATCTCCCTTGGAGGCATCCCGTTTTCATTGGAAATCTGGTCCAAAAAATGTTTTGTGAGCAAAGGAATATCCTCTTTCCTCTCGCACAAAGGAGGAACATGTATCACTATCACACTTAACCTGTGGTAAAGGTCTTCCCTGAAGGATCCCTTCTCTATCTCCTGGGAGAGGTTCTTGTTTGTAGCTGCAACAACCCTCACATTGACATTGATATCCTTGTCGCTGCCTACCCTGCTGATTTTGTTCTCCTGCAATACCCTTAGCACCTTGGCTTGTGCAGCCAGGCTCATATCGCCAATCTCGTCCAGGAACAGTGTCCCTCCGTCTGCCTGCTCAAATTTACCTTTATGCTGCTTGACTGCAGATGTAAAAGCTCCCTTTTCATGACCGAACAACTCACTTTCAATCAACTCCCCTGGGATTGCGGCACAGTTTACCTCTATGAATGGCATTGTATTACGTTGGCTTTTTTCATGCAACCATCTTGCCACCAACTCTTTTCCTGTACCATTCGACCCGGTTATCAATACCCTGGCATCGGTTGGTGCCACCCTTTCTATCATCTCCTTTATCCTGCCTATAACAGGTGAAACACCAACTATCTCTGGTATCCTGGAAACCTTTTTCTTTAATATCTTGGTCTCTTTCACAAGGTTGGTCCTGTCAGTCGCATTCCTCAAGGTTATCAGGATACGGTTAAGGTCCAATGGTTTTTGAATGAAATCGAATGCACCTTTCTTTATACACTCCACGGCAGAGTCAATTGAACCATGCCCCGATATCATTATCACGGACGAATCCACGTTTAATTCCCCCAGTTTGTCCAGCAACTCCATCCCATCCATGTTGGGCATCTTGATATCAGAAAAAATTACATCGTAATTATCCGACGTGGCCTTTTCAAGCCCCTCCACCCCATCTGCCGCCAATGTCACATCATGGCCTTCAAACTCCAGGATCTCTTTCAGTGTGTTCCTAATAGACTTCTCGTCGTCAATTATCAAAAGTTTCATAATATCATTTTGTTTGTTATTCTTTTGTTTGAATGGTAGCGGCAAACTCCGACATATATCCCTCTTTGAGCGAGTAAGAAGATTGGTACAACTCTGTTATACCCGACCTGCCTATAACGTGGTCCACGAAAATACTTCCCAGAACCATATACTCTGCCCTTAACGGAGACATCCCGGCCATTGCAAAACGCTCTTGTTTTGTAGAGGAAAGCAGTTTGCCGTGTAATGCATGGAACTTGTCCAATGGCAGCTCCTTTGCAGGAATTGAAAAGTCATCTTCCGGATCTATAAGCTCCCTCAAGGTGTCAAAAGATCCCGAAGAACCAATCATCAATTTGGGAGAGTGCTTTTCAATCTCTTTGTAAAAAGGTTCCAGGACAAAGTCCAGATGTTCAATATATTTGACAATCTCTTCTTTTGCAATAGGATCGGACGGAGCCAGAAGCTCCTTCATCCTTATCACTCCCAAAGGAAAACTCTGCTTCCAGTAAATCTTGTCCTTGTCTGCAATAATCAGTTCATTGCTTCCACCCCCCACATCTACCATAAGAACCTTCTCTTTGTACAGCAGTATAGACTCCCTTATTCCTTTGTAAATCAACTCAGCCTCACGATCACCTGAAATGATGTCCAAATCAAATCCAAACTTATCCTTTACCATTTGCACCAATAACTGCCCGTTGGAAGAATCCCTCACTGCAGAGGTGGCAAATGCCTTGATGTGCTGTACGCCTCCAAAAGCCTCAATTTCATTTGTAAGTTTGGCCAAAGCATCCATGGAAGAGTTAAGGGCATTTTCTGTAAGTGAACCCCTTTGGAAGCCCCCCTCCCCTATATGTGAGCCAATTTTCGAAACCTTTTTTATATCACACTTATTCTTTGACACCTGGGCAATTAACAGATTAAATACATTTGTACCCAGGTCAAAAACCGCAATTCTCATCAACTATTTTTTTACAAAGATAATCCTTTTTTATGTATGTTTGTCCTTTATACAAGTATGGACAAAAGAGATATCATAATAGCAATAGACGGCCACTCTTCTACAGGCAAAAGTACTTTTGCCAAGGCAATATCCAAAAGTTACGGACTCATTTATGTAGATACCGGAGCCCTTTACCGCGGGGTTACCTTGGTGGCGGCAAGGAACAATGCAAGCAATATGGAGAGCAGGCACGACATTGAAAAACTTTCGGACATCCTTCAAAATGTCTCTTTCGAATTCCTCAAAACAGCACCCGACGGGTCGGGGGAGCTGCATCTTAACGGAGAGAACATAGAGAAGGAGATACGTTCGCTGGAAATTGCCCAAAAGGTAAGCGAGGTTGCTTCCCAGCCATTTGTAAGGGATTTTGTAGATTCCATCCTTAAGGAATATGGGACAAAAAGAGGTGTTGTAATGGATGGAAGGGATATAGGGACTGTCGTTTTTCCCGATGCCGACCTCAAGATATTCATGACTGCAGATGCTTCAATAAGGGCCCGCAGAAGATACAACGAGATTTTGGCAAAAGGCGGGGTGGCAGATTACCAAGAGGTTCTTGAGAATGTCACCGAAAGGGACAAGATGGACGAAACCAGGGAAACAGCTCCTTTAAAAAGGGCTCCGGATGCAATTTTGCTGGATAACAGCAATATGACACAAAACGATCAAATGCTATGGATAGAAAAGATATTAAAGGAAAAATGGGGCTTGTCCCCGTCGTAGATCAAAAATCGGGATTCTGCTATGGTGTTATAAGGGCAATCAAACAAGCAGAAACCTATTTGAAAGATAATAACCAGCTTAAATCACTCGGTTCAATAGTACACAACAAACTGGAGGTAGAAAGGCTGCACTCCATCGGGATTGAAGTGATAGGGCACATAGAGCTTGAACAATCAAAAAACACTACACTCCTCATACGCGCACACGGCGAACCTCCCTCTACATACGAAACTGCAAAAAAAAACAACCTTAAGGTTATTGATTGCACTTGCCCTGTTGTTTTGAAACTCCAGGAGAGGTTGAAAAAAGGGTACGAAGAGATAAAACCAGAAAACGGGACCATCGTGATTTTCGGAAAGAAAAACCACGCAGAGGTCAACGGATTGCTGGGACAGGTAAACGGAGATGCTATTGTTGTAGAAAACAAGCAAGACCTTGAAGTTATAGACTACACTCATCCTATAACTATCTTTTCCCAAACCACCAAAGACCCATCTGCATTTTCCGAGATTGTGGCCGAAATTAAAAAAAAGGCAAAGGAGGCAGGGTTACCTTCCGACAAACTCACAACCCACAACACAATTTGCAAGCAGGTTTCCTCCAGGCATCCCAACCTCAGGGAATTCTCCGCATCGAACGATGTTATACTGTTTGTAAGCGGAAAGGAGAGTTCCAACGGCAAGGTGCTTTTCGAAACCTGCAAAAGCACCAACCCCAGGTCCTACAAAATAGAAAGGGAGTCAGATATCCTTTCGGAGTGGTTCAATCCGGGTGAAAAAGTGGGGATTTGCGGCGCCACATCAACACCTACATGGCAGTTGGAAAAAACCGCCCAATACATTAAGAGCCTTTGATAATGGAAACCCTCTATGCAAATGTTATCCTCCCTCTGAAACTCCAGATGGAGGTCAGCTATATTGTACCTGCTCATCTCCACAATAAAGTGAGCAGAGGCAGCTACATCAAAGCCAACATTGCAGGGAGGGATGTGGTTGGAGTGGTAACAGGCACAACCACCCGGCATCCAGGTTTCAAAGGAGAGATCAAAGAGTTTGAGCAGGTACTGGACATCAAGCCAATGACCCAAAACCAATTCACTTTCATAGATTGGGTCTCCAAATACTATATGTGTACAAAAGGAGAGGTGCTCAAGGCAGCTTCCGGCAACTTCATGAACAACCCGCATGAAGGAACCATCAGGAAAAAGAGATCTTCCAAAAACATTAAAGAAAAAAGCAATGGCAATACACAGGAGATAATCCTTTCCGCCGAACAACAGGCTGCTTTTCGGATATGCACAGAAAACATATCCAAAAAGATCCCAACCCTGGTAAAAGGGGTCACAGGCTCCGGAAAGACAGAACTCTACATGCACCTGGCACAAGAAACATTGTCACAGGGAAAGAGTGTCCTGTACATGGTACCGGAAGTAGCCCTTAGCAGGCAATTGACAAACCGTCTTGAAAAACAGTTCCGGGACAAGCTACATATATTCCACTCCAAAATATCTGCGGGAGCACGCAACAGGACCCGCGAAGCTCTCAGAAACGAGGATTCCCCTGTGATAGTGCTGGGTTTGCGCTCCTCCGTTTTTTTGCCGTTCCAAAACCTGGGTTTGGTGATAGTTGACGAAGAGCACGACAGCAGTTACAAACAGAATGAACCTGCACCCAGGTACAACGGGAGGGACAGCGCACTTATGCTTGCAAAGATTTTCGATGCCGGAGTTATCCTGGGCTCTGCAACCCCTTCCCTGGAATCGCTATATAACTACCAGGCTGGCAGGTATGGGCTTGCCTTGCTGGAAAAACAGTACCACTCTGCAAAACCAAGCAGCGTGGAGATCATAGACACATTGAGGGAAAAGAGGAATGGTTCCATGACAACTCTTTTTTCAAAGAAGGTGCTCAAAGCAATTGAAGAGAAGCTCAACAACAAGGAACAGGTGCTGGTTTTCCGTAACAGAAGGTCCTACTCTCCTATGGTACAATGCATGTACTGTGGTGATATCCCTTCTTGCTCAAACTGCAATGTATCCCTCAACTACCATAAAAACAAAGGGACCCTGGAATGTCATTATTGCCAGTACAGCAAAAGGTTTGCTACTATTTGTACTTCATGTGGCAAACCCGGCCTCAAAGAGAGGGGATGTGGAACAGAAATGATAGAAGAAGAACTACGCCACATATTTCCCAATGCAGTGATTGGCAGGTTAGATGCAGAAACAACATCCAGCAAGAGCCGCGAAGAGAAGATCCTGAAAGAGTTTGCCTGCGGAAACACAGACATCCTTGTGGGCACCCAAATGGTTAGCAAAGGTTTCGATTTTGACAAACTTAGCCTGATAGTCCTTGTGCAGGCAGACAGCATGCTCTCTTCCGAAGATTTCAGGGCTGGTGAAAAGGCAATGCAAATGCTTGTCCAACTTGCAGGAAGAGGTGGCAGAAGGGACAAGCAGGGTCACATTATGGTGCAAACGGCACAACCTCAAAACAGGATATACACCCTTTTTGCAAAAGGCAAAGATGGCACAGCCCAGGAGATGGAAGAGAGGAAACTTTTCAAATATCCCCCATATGTCCGTTATCTGAAAATCATTGTCAAACACCGTAACAAAGAAAAATTGGACAGCTTTGCAAAAATGGTTGCACAAATGCTACCCAAATGGGGTGCGGACAATTTCACGGGTCCGGTTCCTCCGCCTGTTGATTGGGTAAAAAGGGAATACATTACCAACTTCTGGATTAAACTTGAACGGACAAACAATAGTTCCATTGTTAAGAGCACAATTTTTGCAGGGATGGAATTACTTGTAAAAGGCTACGGAAAAGGAGCCACAATTACTTTTGATCCCGATCCTTTGTAATGCAACCGAAATTCGAAAGAATTTCGTAAATTTGCATGATAGACCGGATAATATTCTACAAAATACAATGGGAAAAATAATAGCAATAGCCAATCAAAAAGGGGGCGTAGGCAAAACCACCACAGCCATAAACCTTTCGGCATCTCTGTCGGTTTTGGAAAAAAAGGTGCTTCTGGTAGATGCCGACCCACAGGCAAACTCTACTTCGGGACTCAACTTTGACCCTGACTCTACCTCAAAACTCACCCTTTACGAGACATTGATAGGGTCCAAGTCACTGAATGACATCCTTCTTGACACAGAAATAAGCGGTCTTAAACTGGCCCCCTCCCATATAAACCTGGTGGGTGCTGAGATAGAAATGCTGAATATCCCCGAACGGGAACTGGTTTTGAAAAAACAACTGGAACTTGTAAAAGATCAGTTCGACTATATAATCATTGACTGTTCCCCCTCTTTGGGAATAATCACAATCAACTCATTGTCTGCAGCAGACTCGGTGTTGATTCCGGTACAGTGTGAGTATTTTGCACTTGAAGGACTTGGCAAGCTTTTGAATACAATCAAATTGGTCCAAAACAGGTTGAATACTGCACTTAAGATAGAGGGCTTCCTGCTCACCATGTTCGATGGAAGGACACGCCACTCAAACCTGGTAGTGGACGAAGTCCGTAACCACTTTTCCGATATGGTTTTCAAAACCGTCATACAAAGGAATGTAAGGCTCACAGAGGCTCCTTCCCACGGGAAACCTGTGATATTGCACGATGCATTGTCTACGGGAGCAAACAATTACCTTAACCTCGCCAAAGAGATAATAACTAAAAACCAGTAACATGAAAAGATCTGCCTTGGGAAGAGGGCTTGGAGCCCTTATATCGGATGTCGACAATTTGAACCTTAACCGCATCAGGCCTGAGGGTGAATTCACTCCTGCTTCCATTTCGGAGATACCAATGGAAATGATAGAGGCAAATCCCTTTCAACCAAGAAGCAGTTTCGACAATGATTTACTGGAAGAACTAGCAGAATCAATAAAGGTTCTGGGGCTTATACAGCCCATTACAGTCAGGCTTGCAGAGAACGACAAGTATCAAATAATCAGCGGAGAAAGGCGCTTCAGGGCGGCAACTCTGGCCGGGCTCACACATATTCCCGCATATATCCGTACGGCAGATGACCAGGGTATGCTGGAGATGGCCATAGTAGAGAATATACAACGGGAAAACCTTGATTCCATTGAGGTTGCCCTAAGTTTCCAACGTCTTATAGAGGAGTGCGACCTCACACAGGAAGAGATGGCCGAGAGGGTTGGCAAAAAAAGAGCTACAATAACAAATTACCTTAGGCTGCTTAAACTGCCTGCCGAAATCCAGCTTGCCCTAAGGGCAAAGAAAATTTCCATGGGGCATGCACGTGCCTTGTTGGCTTTGGATTCACCTCGCAAACAGCTTAAACTTTGCAACTCTATTATTGAGAATGACCTTTCTGTAAGGCAAATAGAAGAAAAAATCAGGAAAATCACAGAACCTGCTTCAAAATCAAAATCAGAAGAGTATTCGCAGGAACTTGACGAATCCTATTTCAAACTGCTTGAATTCCTGGGAAAATATTTCAACAACAACATAAGTCTCAAACGTGACGAGAAAAAGGGAACAGGATCCATCACAATCCGTTTCAATGGCGATGATGAAGTGATGGATTTTATCAAGGCTATTGAAAAGACAAACCTGTAACTGCCCCATGAAAATTTTCAAAACAGTAGTACTTGGAACTATCTTTTTGTTGTGGAGCCAGGTTTCGTTTTCCCAAATCCAGGGGCAAATGAGGCAAATTGGGCCTCCGGGTTCCCAAAACACCCAGCAACAACAAGAAGAGGACTCCCTATACCAAGGGAGTACCCGGGAACCATACTCTTTGAAAAGATATTTCAACAGCTTGGCAGGAAAAGACAGCATGAACATATCGCGGATGTGGGGGGGCTCCTTCCTGTTGCCAGGCTCTGCACAACTTTACAACAAACAGTATTGGAAAATACCCGTTGTGTATGCATCCATAGGAGGATTCATGTATGCAGGCTACAACAACAATCTCAAATGGCTGGATACCGGCCAGGACAAATACCGCCAAAACCGTGACCTTTTCTATATTGGGGCCGCCCTCTCATACTGGGGCTCTGTCATGGATGGTGTGGCAAATTTCAAATACCACAAGAAAGTACTTCCGGCAAGGGCTTCTCTATACTCTGCCATGCTCCCCGGCCTGGGTCAGGTTTACAATGGAGATTACTGGAAAATCCCCATTTTTTATGGAGGATTCATTGTTACCGGATATTTCATATCCTCCAACAACACTCAATTCAAAAGATACAAAAACTTGTATTACCTCTCCAGCGACCCCGAAAATTCAGATTACCAAAACATCAATCCAGAGACCATGAAATATTACATGGACTCTTACAGAAGGCTCAGGGATTATTCCATCCTTGCGGGAGTTTTGGTTTATGCATTGAATATTATTGACGCCAATGTATTTGCGCATTTACAGGATTTTGATGTCAGCGACGATTTGTCGGCATCTTTTGCTCCCGGTGTGGTTATGCCTTTAAACCCGAATTTTGCATACAATATGAACCCTGCGGTCGGTTTCAGGTTAAATATTAAATTCTAATCATAAATTACAAAACAGAAGGATGAAAAAAACTATCATTGCTACTTTGTTATCGCTTACAACGCTTTTTTGTTCCAACCAAGCGGAGGGACAGATTTTCAAACAGATTTTCAAAGGAAGCGGGGAGTCCAAAAAAGAGCTGAAAAAAGAGATAAGTACCCTGCAAAGGACAATTGATTCTCTCAGGCAAGAACTGGAATTAAGTGCAATCCCAATCATAGATACTGTTACCGTGAACGACTCCATAAACCCCGGGGGTCTTAATTTTTTTGACAGTGAAGACTTTATAGAACCAACTGTTTCCACAGACAGTTTGCTGAGTGTGTGGTACCTGCAAAACTCATTAACTTTGGACGATGGATCTGTGATAGACCTGGACAGCGAGACCCTCACCTCTGATATCCCGGATTCTGTATACATCCAAAGGCTGAAATCCATCAACTCGTTTATCCCGCTGCCATACAACAACATTGTAAAAAACCATATCATCTACTACACCCAAAGGATTCCCAACAAAATAGATGCTATTTTGGGTTTGTCGGGATACTATCTTCCACAATTCGAGGAGATACTGGACCAGTACGACCTTCCCAAGGAACTGAAGATAATGGCCATTATTGAATCTGCACTAAATCCAAAAGCCGTATCCAGGGCAAATGCAAAGGGAATGTGGCAATTCATGTACAGGACCGCACTTCAATACAATTTGCGGATAGACTCTTATGTGGACGAACGTCTTGACCCTATTGCTTCCGGTCATGCAGCAGCAAAATACATGAAGGATTCATATTCCATTTTCGGGGATTGGTTGCTTGCGATAGCCTCGTACAACTGCGGCCCAGGCAATGTGAACAAGGCGATAAGGAGAGCTGGCTCAAGGGAGTTTTGGAAAGTTTATCCATATTTACCAAGGGAAACCAGAGGGTATGTTCCATCTTTTGTAGCAGCATTGTATACTTTAAACTACTACAAGGAACACCGGATAAGTCCAAGGGCGGTGGAAGTGCCTGCCCATGTAGATACCTTCATGATAAGGAAACCACTCCATTTCGGACAAATTTCAGAACTGCTGGGAATACCCAAAGATGTAATCGGCGACCACAACCCACAATACATAAAGGAGGTTATCCCTGGAAACGAAAAAGGCAATATATTAAGACTCCCATACACCTATACCAACTCATTCATAGACAACGAAAAGGATATTTACACCTACAAAGACAGCATATTCTTCAATCCTATCGTGTTTAACGAAAGCAAAGCTGCGGCAACCTCTGCAAGAAGTTCCGTTACACATGTGGTAAAAAGAGGTGAAACACTCAGCCATATCGCTATTAAATACAGTGTGAGGGTACGGGATATCCAGGCATGGAACGGAGTGAGGACAATCATCAGGCCAGGCCAACGCCTTAGGATATACACATCCAATCCTCCTTCTGCTTCATACAGCGGGTCAGAACCTGCTACAACAAAATCCGGTGGGTATGTAATGTACACTGTAAAACGTGGAGACAACCTCTGGGATATTTCAAGGAAATTCAAGGGTGTAAGTCTCAATCAGATAATGCAACTGAACGGGTTCAACAAGAACAGCAAGATCATGCCGGGCAAAAAAATACGTATCAAACCAATATAGTCAAAACCTGATCCTCATCTGGAATTTCAGTTCACTGACAAATGGGTCTTGACTTTGGTCGGACCCGTTTTTTTTATCCATTGTATAATAAAATGAGCCATATTTGAACCAAAAGTCGAGGTTTCGTGAGATATTTGCCTTCAAGTTAAGGTACCATCTGAATCCACGGCCATAATACAAAGCACTCCTGAACTGGTACAAGATATCCCTTTCGTAGCTGTATAGCCTGTTCTGCCATTCGTCCGCACTAAACCAACCAAAACGAGCACTCACATCCATTGCCAAACGTTTGATTTTAAACACCACATCTTGTTGAAGGTTATACCCGTAAGAATGGTTGCCAAAAGGTCCTGCAGCCGAAACCTGGCCTCTTGTTTGAAGCAACAAGTTCTGCGACGGATTCATCTTATAGTCCATCCTTGAAACAAGCCGTTCTTTTGTGACTGAGGTAAACCAAGAAACATCCCCCGGCAAACAATCGTTCAACTGGAGCTTGCAAGCAATCTTATGATAGTCAAGGGCAAGAAGGGTCCATATAGAAATATCCATATGCTTTGAAAGTTTGGTGGTAGCACTCACGTTCAAAGCTGGCAAACCCTCCCTGCTTTGTTGTTTATGTGTTGTCAATGGATTGGAAAAACCTTTCTGCTTGTAATCCACCACCAAAGAAACAAGACTTCCCTGTTTGCTCCTTGCAGAGATTCCAGTGACCAAAGCACCCCTTTTGCATATATCCAATGCACCCTCTCCATACCATAAAAGCTTTCCATACACTTTCTTCCAATGCAATGAGAGGTTCCCTCTTTTATTCCCTGCAATTTTATTGGTCTCAAGTTCAAATGTATCTTTGCCTGCATAAGGCAAAGATTGAGAAACCCCCACAAACACCAAACCCAGCTTCAACGAGCCTGCTTCGTAATTGGAGGTTGCAGCAACCATATTCCTGTCCAAACTCTTTTTCCTCTCTATTGTGACTGGGCTGTCATGGATACCTGTAACCAAAAGGGAAGTATACCCATCCGGAGTAATGCGAGCGTCCAAACCTCTGCTAGAGAACATAAGGTCAAATACCCACTTCCCTTTTCCAAAGGTGGTAGCCAATCCTTTGAACGATCGGTTTTCATCTGCAGAGCCATAAACAGTAGGGTCATACTCTCTTTTCACTACTGCAGACGGATCGGTCAAAGAGTTCAGGGAAAACCCATTCCACAAAACCAACCCTTGGCCCTCCCTTGCTGTGTATGAACCCACAACCAAGTTTCTTATGAATCCCTCGCCACAGTACGAGGCTCCCGCAGAAAAATAATCCAGTCCATGTTCTCCCGGATCCTTCTCGGCCACAGCTATAAACGAGGCTTTCCCGGGTATCTGTGCCAATGCTTTTGAATAAAACAAAAATGGTTTTCCAATATCTACAGTGCTTCGCAACAAGAGATCTGTATGGACCCTCCTTGGGACTATTTCACTCCCAGTTTCAAATCTAATGAAAGGTGATAAAAGGAAAAGCTTCTTCCGTTCAATTCCAGGGACCAGTAAAAACTCTGCAAGGGACATTGGATTGCCATATTTCCCAATATAACTGTAAAGCGAGGCCTCTTCAAAAGGATCCAGCAATCCATTTTGTGCAAGACGTTTTATACCCTCCTTGCTCAAAACCTCTCCCTTAATGCTCAAAGATTCCAGGTAAGGCAAAAGCTCTTCCAAGTAACCCTCTCCCAAACCGGTGCCATCAATGTCATCCTCTGTGATGCCCTGGATGAATAACAAAATGGCAGGATGCATCCCTGCCCCTGCCTTGTTTTGTGCATATACCATATGCATATGCCCTGCCATGCTGCATGAACACAGCAATAGCCATAAAATCCTTCTGCACATATCTTCCCCTCATTTCAAATTAATTATTTATTCCAGAACAAACCGTCAATTGGTCTTGAACGGATACTTGATTTGCGACAACTCCTGGTTTGCCTTTACAATTTTTTTAGCAAGTTCACTCTTGAATTCCACCATTTTTTCCATAAGCACACTGTCGGATGTTGCCAAAATTTGCAAGGCCAGGATAGCTGCATTCTTTGAATTGTCAAGAGCAACTGTAGCCACCGGTATCCCGGCAGGCATCTGCAGGATTGACAGCACAGAATCCCATCCATCCATGGAAATTGAAGACTTTACAGGCACACCAATTACAGGAAGAGGAGTAAAAGCTGCTATTACTCCGGGAAGGTGTGCAGCACCTCCGGCACCTGCAATTATTACTTTGACCCCTCTTTTATGGGCCTCTTTTGCGAAATCAGCAACCTGCATAGGGACCCTGTGGGCAGAGAGTGCATTGATTTCAAATGGAATTTCCATTTCATTCAGGAATTCCGCAGCCTGTTTCATTACAGGCATATCGGATGTGCTTCCCATTATAATACTAACTAGCGGATTCATTGTTTTTTATTCAAAATTGGTTTAGGACAAAAATAATGATTAATTTCGCCCTCACAAATATTTTAAGTATGGAGCGCATTAATCTACATGACAAAGAGTTTCGTATTTTTATCCCTTTCAGTAAAATTGAAGAGGGTATAAAGGCTGTTGCGCAGAAACTCAACAGGGACTACAAAGGAAAAGGGGCCCCTCTCTTTCTTGCAGTACTGAACGGCTCTTTCATGTTTGCAGCAGACCTGCTTAAACATATTGATTTCCAATGCGAGATATCATTCATCAAACTTTCTTCCTATAGCGGGACCTCCACCACAGGAGAGATCAAAGAGCTGCTTGGGATCACAACCCCTGTCAAAGGAAGGGATGTAATAGTTCTGGAAGATATCGTGGATACCGGCAACACAATTGTAGAGTTGCACAAAATCCTCCAAGACAAGGAGGCTGCATCTGTAAAAATATGCACATTGTTACTTAAACCAGAATCCTACCACAAGGATTTGCCGGTAGATTACACTGCCATTGAAATACCAAATGATTTCATCGTGGGGTATGGATTGGATTACGATGAGCTTGGAAGGCAATACAAGGATATTTACGTTCTTGATACACCTAATAGTTAGTAATGAAATATTATATTTTATTTGGTCCTCCGGGTGCTGGTAAGGGCACCCAATCTCTTTTGTTGACAGAGAAGTATAATTTTATACATATATCCACAGGTCAACTCCTGAGGGATGAAATTGCAAATGGCACCAAAATAGGACAAATAGCCAAAGAGGTTATTGACAAAGGGAAGTTTGTAGAAGACCAGTTGATCCTGGAGATCATTGACAAGCAAATATGCAGAGCACCACAAGGCACCAAAGGGTTTATTTTTGACGGATTCCCCAGAACCATCTCCCAGGCCTCTGCCTTTGATAAAATTCTTACCGATTATGGCAACAAAGAGATCAATGCAGTGTTATCTCTGGAGGTGGCAGACGAACTGATTGTAGAGAGAATCCAAAAAAGGGCCAGGATTGAAGGACGGGAAGATGACTCTTCAATAGAGACAATCCTCAGAAGGATCAAAACATACCATTCAAAAACAGAACCACTTATAGCCTACTACAAAGAGAGGGGCAAATACTACCCTGTAAGGGGTGAGCTCTCTGTAGAAGAGATTTTCAATAATATTTGCAAGATAATTGACAAAATATAAGAATGAGCAATAATTCCAATTTCGTAGATTACGTGAAAATCTTCTGTGCTTCTGGCAACGGGGGCAAAGGATCCATGCATCTGCGCAGGGAAAAATACATTCCCAAGGGAGGTCCCGACGGAGGTGACGGTGGCAGGGGCGGACATGTTATCCTAAGGGGAAATGCCCAATATTGGACACTCATCCACTTAAGGTACAGGAAGCACATCCGCGCAGAGCACGGAGGAGCAGGAAGCGGCGCACTACGCCACGGAGCCGATGGCAAAGATATAATACTGGACGTTCCATTGGGAACAGTTGCCAGGGTGGCAGAAACAAGGGAAATTGTTTTCGAGATCACTACCGATGGAGAAGAACAAATCTTGGTACAAGGGGGAAGGGGAGGAAAAGGCAACAACTTCTTCAAAAGTGCCACAAACCAAACACCCCGGTATGCACAACCCGGAGAAGAGGGTGCAGAAGACTGGTTCATACTGGAACTCAAGATACTTGCAGATGTTGGACTGGTTGGGTTTCCCAATGCCGGCAAATCTACATTGTTGTCCAAACTCTCGGCAGCCAAACCTAAGATTGCAGACTATCCCTTCACTACTTTGGAACCAAATCTTGGAATAGTAGAGTACAGGGACAACAGATCCTTTGTAATGGCAGACATTCCCGGCATAATCGAAGGTGCACACGAAGGTCGTGGCCTTGGGTTGAGATTCCTCAGGCACATCGAAAGAAACTCAATGCTACTTTTTATGATTCCTGCAGATTCCAAGGATATTGCAAAAGAGTATAAAATCCTTTTGAAGGAGCTGGAAATGTACAATCCCGAGCTTCTGGACAAAGAGAGGATACTTGCAATCACCAAATCGGACCTTCTGGATACAGAGTTGGAAGGCTTGGTAAAAAAGGGACTTCCAAAAAAAATCCCGCATATTTTCATATCTTCGTACTCTGCAAAAGGGCTTGACAAACTCAAGGACATGCTTTGGGAAAGCCTCAATAACTAAAACCAAAAATATATGGAGTGGCTATTGGAAACAGATTATTCGTTACTGCTTTTTGTCAACTCCCTTCATTCTCCTTTCCTTGACTGGTTGATGATGACACTTAGTGCCCCCTATCCCTGGATTCCGCTTTACATTGCTATAGCCGGGTTTATAGTGTACAAATACGGTTACCGGGGTTCCAATTACAAATATGCATTTTCCGTTATATTTGCTGCAATACTGGTATTTGCGATCACAGACATGGGAAGCTCTGCAATTAAGGACTATTTCATGAGACCAAGGCCCGGACACGATCCCGTTTTGGAAGGCATGCTACGTCTGCTGGATGGAAAAGGTGGCCGCTTTGGCTTTATCTCTTCCCATGCCTCCAATGTATTTGGTCTAGCAACAATAACCACGCTTCTGTTCCGGAAAAGATGGTACGGGATATCAATATTTACTTGGGCTACAGCTGTTTCATACAGCAGGATATACCTGGGACGTCATTTCCCGTCAGATGTGATCTGTGGTGCACTCTTCGGAATTATCACAGGTTATGTAATTTTCAAATTTTTACAATCAATCAAATCCTTGAAATCTTAAAATATGTATTATATTTTAGACAACACAACCGACCCTCAGTGGAACCTGGCAGCAGAGGAGTACCTCTTCAAAAATTTCAAAATGCCCGTTTTCCGTCTGTGGCGCAACAATCCCTCAATTATCATAGGCCTGCACCAAAACGCATTTGCAGAGATCAACCTGGATTATGTCAAAAACAACAATATCACGGTTGTAAGAAGGCTCTCCGGTGGCGGAGCAGTTTTCCACGATCTTGGCAATGTAAACTTCACTTTCATAGACAACAAGATCCCAGGGGAAGATACCTCGGATATGTTTGCACGTTTTACCCGTCCTGTGATTGATGCATTGAATGCTATTGGGATAGAGGCTAGCCTTAAAGGCAGGAACGACTTGGTTATTGACGATAAAAAGTTCTCTGGCAATGCAGTAGCCGTATACAAAGAGAGGATATTACAACACGGCACCCTCCTGTTTTCTGCCTCTATGGCAAATTTGTCAGAAGCCCTTGCCAACCGTCCGGAACATTTCAAAGGTAAAGCAGTTCAATCTAACAGGGCCAGGGTGACAAACATCAGCGAACATCTCAATTCACCAATGAATATTGAGGAGTTCATAACCTATATGGAAAAATTCATCACAGAACAGAGCAACAACAAATATACCCGTTACCATTACACTCCCGAAGACTTGGCGGCAATTGCCAAGCTTACCATGGAAAAATACAGTAAGGAGTCCTGGAATTACGGCTCTTCACCTGCATACGGATACTCCAAGACCACAAGGTTCCAATGGGGAATACTGGAACTGTACATGGAGGTAAAAAAAGGCATCATAGAAGATATCAGGTTTTACGGAAGCTACTTTTTTGTCAAAGAGACTGCTCAGTTGGAAAAATTACTAAAAGGCACACCACATACCCATGAACATATCGCTGCTGCCATAAAAAAGATAAACCTCTCCGATTATTTCAACAATATAACCGAAGAGGAGTTCACAAGCATGTTTTGGCAGTAAAACCTGCCAAAACATCAATTATTTATCTCTTTTCTTTTCCTTGACTTTTACCAGTAAATCTTTCAACACCCCAACGCAATCTACCACTGCATCCTCAAAAGTGTGGGCATTCCTTTCCACAACCTGGTCACTTTGACCGGGGATTGCAATTTTGATTTTGACATTCTTGTTATCTACGTCCGGCAAGAGACTCAGAGTTACCTCCACATTTTGGATTTCTTCGTTGTACTTGGGAAGTTTTGACAGTTTCTTTTCTATGAAATCTATCAATTTGGTGTCTGCGTCAAACTTGAGTGACTGAATCCTGATGTCCATGTTAACCTCCTTTTTTTGCTCTTGGATGAGCGGTTAAAAATACTTTTTTCAATTTCTCAAAAGAGTTATGTGTATAGACCTGGGTTGCTGCCAATGAGGAGTGCCCCAGGACCTCTTTTATGCTGTTCAAATCTGCTCCGTTGTTCAGCAGGTGTGTTGCCAGTGAATGCCTGAGCATATGCGGACTTTTCTTTCCACTGAAACCGGCTTTCCCGCTTAGCTCCCTCTTCACTATTTTATTAACAAACGAGAGATACATTGGTTGCCCGCTGTCAGTTAAAAAAAGGTACTTTCCGGGATTGTCACTGTAAAAATCCTTCTGCAACCCTATGTAGCCTGCCAACGCCATTGAAAAATCATCCGGAACAGGCACTTCCCTGCTTTTATCCCCTTTACCGGTAACTCTCACAACCCCTCTTTTCTTGTCAAAATCGAACAGTTTCAATGAAGCAGCCTCTGCCCTTCTGATTCCCGTACAATAAAGTAATTCTGTCAGGATCCTGTCCCTTAGTTTTAAAAAATCTTCCGGGAACACCTCCTCCCCCACCTCTTTAGTATCCTTTTCATAATCGAAATACCCCTCAATGGCATCTGCTGTATAAAAGCCAGGGAGTCTCTTTTCATTCTTGGGACGGTGTATCTTTTTAACAGGGTTAGATTTAAGGAGTCCTTTTTTAACAAGCAAATTGCAGTAGGTACTTATGGCAGAAAGCTTTAGATTGACAGTTACAGGCGAGTAGCCGGTTTTCAAGAGTTGTGCTGTGAAAGCCCTGATGTGTTTAGGTTGCAAAAGTGACTCTGCCTGCTCCCCCTCCTGCGGAGACAAAAACCCATATAACTCCTCGACACTTTTCATATACAATTCTAGTGTCCTGGGTGAGTATCTTTTCTGCACCTGAAGATAGTTCCTGAATAACTCTTTTGTATCCATAATCTGCTACCAAATTACAAAAAAAAAGAGCGAACTGCAATAGCAGCCGCCCTTATTGTTTATAAACAAATTTTGCTTATTCCTCGTTAAGTCGCAGAGATTGTACGTATACCGCCTTCTTAACTTCGTCCCTTCTTTTCACTGACTTCTTTACAAAAGTCTTCCTGCCTCTTAGCTCGCGGATGGTACCTGTCTTTTCAAACTTGCGTTTGAACTTTTTGAGAGCCCTTTCTATGTTTTCACCCTCTTTGATTGGTACTATAATCATTATCTACACACCTCCTTTTGTTAGGGCGCAAATGTAGCCATATTTTTTTTACTGTACAATATATTGGCCAATTTTTATTAGATTTGTATTTTACTAAAAATTAAAAACTTATGCATCTGACTGAATTTCAAAGACAAATTCTAGAAGGTATTCCCGAGTTCCTTCCGGCAAAGGCTCAATGGGATCCTGACATAAACCACGCACCAAAAAGGAAAGACATACTGTCAAAAGAAGAGAAAAAACTTGCCCTCAACAACGCACTACGTTACTTTCCCCAAAAATTCCATAAAGAGCTTGCACCGGAATTTGCTCAGGAATTGAAAGAGTATGGCAGGATATACATGTACCGTTTCCGTCCGGATTATAAAATAACAGCACGATCCATCTATGATTTTCCGCACAAATCTACACAAGCAGCAGCTATTATGCTCATGCTAAGCAATAACCTGGATTATGCAGTTGCCCAACACCCACACGAACTTATCACCTACGGTGGCAACGGTGCCGTTTTCCAAAATTGGGCCCAATACAGGATTACAATGAAATACCTGGCACAAATGACAGATCTTCAAACACTAGTCCTTAATTCCGGACATCCGGCAGGTCTCTTCCCTTCACACAAAGATGCCCCAAGGGTGGTGGTTACAAATGGAATGGTAATTCCAAACTACAGCTCAAAGGATCATTGGGAAAAATTCAATGCCCTTGGTGTGTCCCAATATGGTCAAATGACAGCTGGCTCTTTCATGTACATTGGGCCGCAGGGCATTGTGCACGGCACAACTATCACCATCCTCAATGCAGCCAGGATGAAAGGAAAAACACAAAGTACTGCCGGAAAAATATTTGTAAGCTCTGGCTTAGGCGGAATGTCGGGAGCACAGCCAAAAGCCGCTGTTATTGCAGGAGTTGTTGGTATTGTTGCCGAAGTAAACCCAAAAGCAGTACAAACAAGATATTCACAAGGGTGGGTAGACGAAGTTTACACAGATCTGGAACTTTTGACCGACAGGGCAGTAAAAGCACGAGATTCCAAGGAGGCTGTCTCCCTTGCATATCAAGGGAACATTGTTGACCTGTGGGAAAAATTCATAGAAAAGGATATACTGGTAGACTTGGGAAGCGACCAAACATCACTCCATAATCCATGGGCCGGAGGATACTATCCGGCAGGGGTAAGTTTCCAAGAATCAAACAGGCTCATGGCAGAAGAGCCCGAAAAATTCAAAGAACTGGTACAGCAATCCTTAAGACGCCATGCAGAGGCAATAAACAAATTATCTGCCAAAGGGATGTACTTTTTTGACTATGGCAACGCTTTCCTTCTTGAAGCATCCCGCGCAGGAGCCAATATCAGCAATGCCAATGGCACTTTCAGGTATCCGTCATATGTACAGGATATAATGGGTCCGCTTTTCTTTGACTACGGGTTTGGTCCATTCCGTTGGGTCTGCACCTCTTCTGACCCCAAAGACCTGGAAACCACAGATAAAATTGCAGCAAGTGTTCTGGAAGGAATAATGGAAAATGCTCCCGGCGAAATCAAAACACAAATGGATGACAACATCCATTGGATCAAACAGGCAGGAGCAAACAAACTGGTCGTTGGTTCCCAGGCAAGGATCCTTTACGCCGATTGCGAAGGCCGTACAAAAATAGCCCTTGCCATGAACGATGCAATAAGGGATGGAAAAATCTCTGCACCGATTGTGCTTGGAAGAGACCACCACGATGTTTCTGGTACCGATTCTCCTTACCGCGAAACTTCAAACATATACGATGGTTCTCAGTTTACTGCAGATATGGCTGTCCAGAATGTGATAGGTGACTCTTTCCGAGGAGCAACATGGGTTTCAATCCACAATGGTGGTGGTGTCGGTTGGGGAGAGGTAATCAACGGAGGTTTCGGGATGGTCATAGACGGCACTCCCGAAGCAGCAAACAAAATCATGGGCATGCTTCACTGGGATGTGAACAACGGCATTTCCCGCAGGGCTTGGGCCAGGAACAAAGGTGCAATGTTTGCAATAAAAAGGGAAATGGAGAGGACTCCTCTTCTGGAGGTGACAATTCCAAACCTGGCAGACGAAAGCCTACTCGAATTGACCACTAATCAAATTTTTGACATCGAACCCAAGGGTTGATGCATATACCTTTAGTTCTTCTACAATCTGTGGATCCAGCCTGTTTTCCCTGGCAAGGATCCACAGGTATTTCCCGGATGGATCACCCACAAGGGCATAACTATATTCAGGATCAATTTTTAATACCCAGTAATCTCCGGCAAAAGGCCAGAAAAAACTAACCTTCAGCCTGGATGGTTCATTCTTGTCCGGCACCCATGCTTTTCCCTTGGCCTGTTTTATCCTGCTCTTATCTTCTATCAGACGCCCCTCGTTGGTCACAATGACATCACCTTCTTCTGTAAGTTGGTAATTGGCGGTTATCTCTGTGAGCCCCTCTTCGAATTTGTTTGGTAACCTGTAAATCTCGTACCATTTACCCATGTAACGTTCCAGATCGAACTCCTCTACAGGATCCATAGCCAAGTAAACTGTAGAGCAAGAAAAAACAAACATCAAAGAGGCAATCACACTTATGGTAAATCTCATTTCAAATATTCTAAATTGTAAATTTTATGAGTAGCAAATTTTGTACCGAATAATTTTGCTACTGTACCAAATGTTACACTCCGGATAAATAACAATATCTAATTTTGTACTATAAAAATAAGAAATAATTCTAAATAAATATGAAAAGGACTGTTATCAAAATTGACGAAGAGCTTTGCAATGGTTGCGGGAATTGTGTAGAGGGCTGCCACGAAGGTGCTCTCCAGCTGATAAACGGAAAAGCAGTAATGATAAGTGATCTTTACTGTGATGGTCTGGGAGCATGTATAGGAGATTGTCCTGTAGGTGCCATTGAACTCATAGAGAAAGAGACCGAGCCATACAACGAGGTTGCGGTCATGGAGAGGATTGCTCCCAAAGGAGAGGCCGTCATACTGGCACACTTGAAACATCTTAGGGACCACGACCAAATGGAATGGTTCAACCAAGGTATTGACTGGTGTCTTAAAAACAATGTGAAAATTGACCTGAAAAAAATTGCGGTTGGCAATAATGCCTCCAAAGAGGCTTGCGGATGTCCCGGTTCGGCAGAGAGGGACTTCAGGAAAGAGAAATCAGAACTTCAACAATGGCCGGTCCAGTTACACCTTCTCAATCCCCAGGCAGGTTTTTTCAGGAATGCAGATGTTTTACTTGCATCTGACTGCTCTGCCTTCAGCCACGGGTCGTTCCACTCAGAATTCCTAAAGAACAAAGTTCTGGCAATAGCATGTCCAAAACTGGACACCAACACACAAAGCTACATAGACAAAATAACCTCAATGATTGACAATTCAAACATAAACACACTTACTGTTTTGATGATGGAGGTGCCATGCTGCGGGGGATTGCTCCATATAGCCAAAACCGCCCGGGAAAATGCCAACAGGAATATACCGGTCAAAGCAATGGTAATGTCATTGAAAGGAGATATTTTAAACGAAGAATGGCTCTAATCAAGAGCCATTCTGTCAATTAATTTCTTTTGCGGAATTTGCCAAACAGCAAATTGTCCAGGGAATACTTTCCTGGTCCCAAAATAAACAGGACCACATAAACACCCAGGTAAAACAGAGCCAACTCCTTTTGCTGGAAAGGGTCATTTGCATGGGCAATGAAAAATGCCACACCCATAGCAAACATCAAAGGCATAAGTGACAATCGGGTCAAAAGACCTACCAAAAGGAAAAAAGAGGCACCCAGCTCTGCAGCCATAACCAATATCAAAGATAATTTTGGCCCCAACCCGATAGGGTCCATGAACCCTTGGGAAAATGCTTCAAAATTTTGCAGTTTCTGAAGTCCATGGGTCATCATCAATACTCCGGCCAAAACCCGTAAAAGCAAGACGGCTAAGGAATTCCCCCTATCTTTGAGGGGAGATCCAAAAAGTAAAAAGTTTTTCATTTCCAATTATTTGAGTGGTTAAAATCAATCAACTAATGGTTCAATAATCTTTTCCATCTGCTCAA
This sequence comes from Bacteroidales bacterium, assembly GCA_028707695.1. Classification (GTDB taxonomy): domain Bacteria; phylum Bacteroidota; class Bacteroidia; order Bacteroidales; family UBA932; genus Bact-08. The sequence goes on from JAQWAL010000001.1 coordinate 58,684, forward strand.
ATGCTTCCACCATTACAGTTGCCCCTTCCCCTTGCAGACTCTTTGCCATATTTGCGGCATCCATCCTGGATATTATAACTTCACCTTCACTGGTCTTGTATATAGATATCCTGCAAGGCATCATGACTGAGACCGACCTGTGTTTGTCTGTCCCTAATATACGGGCAGAGAGTGGTGCCTTGCAAACTTCCAGAACTGTTACAGGCAATACATCAAAGCCTTTTTTTCCTAATACCTGGTCTAGGGTGTGCACATGAAGCACACTCCATCCGTTCTCAACCACTTTGTCTTGCATCAAATCTACGGTAGTGGCAAAATCGTATTTGCTCTTATTGTCTATAAACATATCTTCGAATTTAATAAATTATTTTACAAGTTTCTTCAAAGGACCTGATAATGGTATATTATCGTTCTCAATTTCATTTACCATCTCAAATCCTTTTTGAGTGAGTGAAAAATACATCTGACGTCTGTCTTCTTCTCCCATAACCCTCTCTATTAACCCTTTGTCTTCTATATTCCGGATCAATTTAGAAGTGTTTGAACATGTCAGGTTAATCTGTTTTGCAATCTCTCCGGAAGAGAGCCGTTTCTCTTTCAATGAGCATAATACCATTCCCTCGTTCAGAGAAATGCTGTGTACATTCAGGAAATCCTGTTCGTACTCACCCAATGCCCTGCACACATCTCTTATGGCGCATAATTTTTTCATTCCTGTGGTTTATTTAAAAGTACTGTTTCTATTATCTTGCGCAACTCCTCCTTTGGCAAGGCTCCTTGTGCCACCTGTGGGTCCTCTCCTTGAGGTATGAACAATAAGGTTGGCAATGCCCTTATACCAAAAGCTGTCGCAATTTCCCTCTCTTGGTCGGTATTGACCTTGTAAATATAAATTTGTCCCTCATACTCCTTGGCCAGCTCTTCCAATACCGGTGACAATTTGCGGCAATAGCTGCACCACTCTGCCCAAAAGTCAATGATTGCCGGCTTGTCACCAAGGTATTTCCACTCTTGCGGATTGTTTTTAAAATCTGCAACTTTCTTGAGGAACCCATCTGTATCAAGAGAAATAGTGTAGGTCTTGGCACTACTCTGTGCCTGGTCAGATTTATCTCCGGTCTTACTGTTGCCGGCTCCACATGCTGTAACCATGGCAAGCATCAAAAAAGCCGGGAAAAATATTTTTACAAATTTCATTTTCATTCTACATTTTATTGAATATTGGGCAAAATTATAACTTAATTTCTAACAAAACAAATTTCCTGTGGAAAATATTTTGTTTTTCTAAATTATTTATTTTCCTTTGCATAATATTACCAGCGTTAATTTTCGCCTTAGGAAAACATATATAACCAATATACAAATGAAGTATTTAATAATCGGTGGTGTTGCAGGTGGAGCAACAGTTGCCGCAAGACTTAGGAGAAACGATGAAAATGCAGAGATAATCCTCTTGGAAAGAGGGGAATATGTCTCTTATGCAAACTGCGGGTTACCTTACTACATAGGAGGTACCATAAACAACCGCGAAAACCTTTTTGTACAAACTGTAGAGGGATTCAGGAGCCGTTTTAACATAGACATCCGTCCTCTGTCAGAAGCAGAAAAGATTGACACGGAAAAGAAAACCGTACAAATCTACAATATTCAAAAGGGTAGCCGCTATTACGAAAATTACGACAAACTTATCCTTTCACCTGGGGCAGAACCATTGAAACCGAAAATCGAAGGGATTGAACACCCAAACATTTTCACCTTGCGTAATGTGCCTGACACAGACAAAATCAAGCGCTTTGTGAATGTAAAAAAGGTAGAGAAGGCAATAGTTGTCGGTGGTGGTTTCATAGGACTTGAAATGGCCGAGAACCTTCACGACCTGGGCATCAAAGTAGATTTGGTGGAGATGGCAGACCAGGTTATGGCTCACCTGGATTACTCCATGGCAACAATCATCCACTCAGAACTCAGGACCAAAGGTATAAATCTGCACCTGAGCAATGCTGTGGACAAATTCGAAGAGGATGGGAGTAATGTGAAAGTAGTACTTAAAAGCGGTGACACTCTCTCTGCAGAGATGGTCATTTGGAGCATTGGTGTAAGGCCGGAGACAAAATTGGCTCGCGAAGCTGGTCTGGAATTGGGCAAGACCGGAGGTATCAAGACCAACGAGTTCATGCAAACCTCCAACCCCAACATTTATGCGCTGGGCGATGCTGCAGAAGTAACACATGCAGTCCTGGGAACTCCGGCATTGATTCCTTTGGCTGGTCCTGCCAACAAACAAGGAAGGATTGTAGCAGACAACATTGTTTACGGCAACCAATTCAAATATAACGGCAGTATCGGCACAGGTATCGCCAAGGTATTCGACCTTACGGTAGCCTCTACAGGTGCAAGTGGAAAATGGCTCAAGAAAGAAGGAATAGATTATATTGCCTCATTCACCCATTCGTCTTCACATGCCGGATATTATCCCAACGCCCTGCCACTCTCGATAAAAATCCTCTTCTCTCCAAAAGATGGTCGCCTTTACGGAGCTCAGGTTGTAGGTTTTGACGGCGTGGACAAAAGGATCGAGCTGCTTGCACAAATTGTAAAAGCCAAAGGCACAATTTACGACCTGATGGAAATTGAGCACGCCTATGCACCTCCATTCTCCTCTGCAAAGGATCCAGTGAATATGGCTGGTTTTGTGGCAGACAACATTTTGAAAGGCAAGATGAAAATCATCCACTGGAGGGAGATTTCCAAAGCCAATCCGGAAAATGATCTTTTACTGGATGTCCGTACTCAGGAAGAGAACAGCCTTGGGTCAATACCAGGCTCGGTGAACATTCCTGTGGACTCCCTGAGGGATCATTTGGAAGAACTTCCAAAGGACAAGAGAATCATTGTCTACTGTGCTGTAGGTCTAAGAGGTTATATTGCATACCGCATCCTTACCCAAAACGGGTTCTCCAATGTCGTAAACCTCTCCGGCGGGTACAAAACCTACTCCATCTCCAATGAGCTTGGAACAGTAGGTCAATTCTTTGCAGGCCAAATTGGATCGGATGATTCACTGGTAGAGGTAGACAAGGAGACAGTATTGTCGGTAGACGCTACCGGGCTTCAGTGCCCGGGACCAATCATGCAGCTCAAGAGCAGCTACGACAAGATATCCATCGGAGAACAGATGGAAATCAGGGCTACAGACCAGGCCTTTGGAAAGGATGTAGCATCGTGGTGCAACATCACAGGAGCCAAACTTATTTCTGTTGAGAACCGTAAAGGCATCATCACTGCCAAAATAGAAAAAGGAGAAGCTTCGTCATCCTGTCACTTCAAAGGATCAAATGCAATAAGCGGAGACAACAAAACCATTGTTGTGTTCAGTGACGATATGGACAAAGCACTAGCCTCGTTTGTGATTGCAAACGGAGCCGCCTCCATGGGCAAGAAAGTTACAATGTTCTTTACATTCTGGGGCCTTAATGTTATCAAAAGAAAGGACCCTGTAAAAGTCAAGAAAGATTTCATGGGAAAAATGTTTGGTATGATGTTGCCAAAAGGAGCAAGTGCACTCAAACTATCCAAAATGAACATGCTGGGTATGGGTTCTGCAATGATGAAGATGATCATGAAAAATAAAAACATAGATTCATTGGAGTCCTTGATAGCACAAGCTCAAGCCAACGGAGTAGAATTCATAGCTTGTACAATGAGCATGGATGTGATGGGTGTCAAAGAAGAAGAACTCATGGATGGAGTTAACTTTGCCGGAGTTGCCACCTACCTGGAAAGAAGTGAAGAGGCAAACATGTCTCTCTTTATTTAATATTTGGTTTTGATACTGCAAGAAGCCGGCTGAATAAGTGATTTAGCTGGCTTTTTTAATATCTTTGTTGTTACATTTTTTATTTGTAAACCATGAAATACTTTAGCAAATTCATGCTTTGGATACTAGGCTGGAAAGCCATGGAGCCTCCTGTGCCAGAACCAAAATGCATTATCCTGGGAGTCCCGCACACCTCTGCATGGGATTTCATAATATCCTTTTTCTACTACAGCTCTATGGGTCGTACTGCGAGTGTGATGGTAAAGAAAAGCTTTTTCAAATGGCCTATGGGACCTTTTGTCAGGGCCATGGGTGGAATACCAGTAGACAAGAAAAAAGGAGCATCCCTGACTCTTCAGATCATAGAGGAGTTCCGGCAGAGGGACCAACTGCATCTTGCCATTGCACCAGAAGGTACCCGCCAACTTACCGAAAGGTGGAAAGCCGGGTTCCACACAATAGCCAAAGCAGCAAACATACCGGTTTATCTTGGATATTTCGATTGGAAAAGGAAAGAGGTGGGCAGAGGTGTCAAATTTGAGATCTCAGACGACGCCCAAGCTGACCTCAAGAAAATAAGGGCATGGTACAAGGCAAAAGGAATAGAAGGCAAGCATCCACACTTGTTCACCACCGGCAAAGATTTGGAATGATTATTGCTCGTATATTACACTGTAGATTTTAAAACACAAAATGAAAATACCGCAATTTAGCACATTAAAAGACTTATTTGACTATAGCACAAGTAACTATAAAGACAACAAAGCATTTTCATATATCTCTGGGAATTCTTACACCTATCAGGAATTTGGAAATAAAGTAAAAGAAATTTCAGCTTTACTCCTCGATTATGGAGTGGTCCCGGGCGACAGGATAGCGATCCTTAGCCAAAACATGCCCAATTGGCCTGTTGCATATTTTTCCGTCACTACCATAGGACGGGTTGTGGTACCATTGCTGCCCGATTTTTCGGAATTCGAAGTCCGCAATGTTTTGGAACATTCAGAATCCAAAATACTGTTCGTTTCAAAAAGGCTCTATTACAAAGTTCCCGAAGACCTCAGGTCAAAAATGAACCTTGTTATAGAACTGGATACTTTTGAAGTATTGCATTCCATGCTGAGCCCTGGTAAAGAAGAGACTTCCATTCCAAAAAAAGAGGAATTGGCTACAATCATATACACATCAGGTACAACAGGAAACTCCAAAGGGGTAATGCTCACCCATTACAACCTATGCTCCCACCTCTATTCAGCTTCGTTGTTAAGGCCAGGCTATGAATGGGATATTTGGCTATCACTGCTGCCATTGTCGCACACACTGGAAAGCAGCTTGAGTATGCTTTTGCCAATGGTGAGCGGTTCCTCTGTTTATTACATAGAAAAAGCCCCTACCCCGACTATTCTGCTGAAAGCTCTCAAAGAGGTACGCCCTACGACAATCCTGAGTGTTCCAATGATCATAGAGAAAATATACAGGAATACCGTACTGCCAAAGTTCACATCGGGGAAAATGGTAAAAGCAATATACTCTACAACTCCTGGCAGGAAACTCCTTCACAGGATAGCAGGGAAAAAACTTAAAGAGACATTTGGTGGCAGGATAAGGTTCTTTGGCATAGGCGGTGCCAAACTGGATGGCCAAGTCGAACGTTTCCTGTATGAAGCAAAATTCCCTTATGCGATTGGGTATGGTTTGACAGAAACAGCGCCTCTGCTTGCAGGAGCTATTCCCGAAAACGTAAAATGGCAAAGTACCGGTCCGGCAGTTTATGGAATCAAGCTCCGTATTGACAACCCCAACCCCGAAACCGGAGAGGGAGAAATCGTTGCGAAAGGGCCAAATGTCATGGTTGGCTACTACAAAAACCCCGAAGCTACCGAACAAGCATTCACCAAAGATGGATGGTTCAGGACAAAAGATTTGGGAGTTATTGACAAATATGGGCGACTCTATATCAAAGGTCGCTTGACCAACATGATATTAGGTCCCAGCGGGGAGAATATTTACCCAGAAGAGATTGAAACGGTAATAAACGGACACTCCATGGTCTCCGAATCAATAGTCACCCAAAGCAAAGGCAAATTGGTTGCCAAAGTACACCTCAATCCCGAGAAATTAAAAGCTCTCAAGGAGGCAAAGGAAGAGGCACTTGCAGCATATTACCAAAAACGCGATCAGTTGGTAAAAAGTTACGAAGAGAAAGTAGAGGAGTTTTCAAAAGTCAAAGAAGAGCTAGTCCATAACTACGAAGAGAAGAAAGAGGAGCTTATCCAAAATTATGACCAGAAAAAAGAAGAAATAATCAATACATTCAACGAGAAAATTGAACAAATCAAAAAGGATGTATCTGATTATGTGAATGCAAGGGTCAACAAATTCTCCAAAATATCATCTGTGGTAGACCACCCGGAGCAATTCGAAAAAACAGCTACCCAAAAGATCAAACGCTACAAATACACAGAGAAAGAGTAGGAATGCCAAAACCAGGGATAGATATCAAAAATTGATATCTATCCTTCCTACATATACTCCAAGGGCACCGGTCTGGTTCACTATAACCTCCTTGCCCTCCTTGTTTTTAACGACAGTTGGTTCTTCCAGGAAAGTATGGGAGTGTCCTCCCAGTACCAAGTCCACATTCCTGGATGCTTGTGCCAATTCCAGATCCCCGGGACCATCTTTTCTCTTTGAAGAATAACCCAGATGGCTCAGCACAATTACCAAGTCACAGTTTTCCTTTTTCTTAAGCATTTTAGCCAACTTGTTCACAATCCTTACCGGATTGTTATACTCCAGCCCCTCTATGGCTTTGGCAGAAACATACCCGTTCAAATCCAACAAAGCCCCTATTATCCCTATTTTCTTTCCTCCCTTGTGAATTATTGTATATGGCTCTATAATACCCTCCAAAGGTGTGTCATCAAAGTCATAATTGGCACAAAGGGTTTTGTAATCTGCTTTCTGCAACCTTTTGGCAAGAGCCTCCTGACCATCGTCAAACTCATGGTTCCCGAGGGAAACAGCATCATAGCCCATTGCATTGTAAAGCATAACCTCCATCTCTCCCTTGAAGAGAGTATAATAAGGAGTACCCTGGTTGTAGTCTCCGGCATCCAGAAGCAATACATTGGGATGTGAATCCCTCACTGTTTTTATATAATTTGCACGTCTTTGGAATCCCCCGGTACCAGCATTCCTGCCACTTTTCAATGGCTCTATGTTACTGTGAACATCGTTTGTATGCAATATCACCAAATCCTGACCATATATGCAAGATGAGGCTATCAGAAACGACCCCAGCAACAATAAACTCAATATCCTGTTCATATTCATTTTTTTTAATCCGTTATTGACAATCCGGACTCCGGCATTGTATCGCTACTCGGCAACCACTCTCTTTGTAATTGAAGAGGTTAGTTTTTCCCCTGCTTTAGTCCTTGATTCAATTATCTCCAAAATAGCATCCCTGAGCAATACTCCGGTATACTCCACATCTGTTGCACTCTTCAATGCAACCAGGTTGTCACCGCCACCCATTAGGAAATCGATAGTGACCACCCTGTAGGTCCTGTAGGGGTCTATCTGCTCACCCTCCAACAAAACATCCTTAAGTTGGTTATCTGTGATTTCCAGTTTAATATTATGGGAGAAAGCTTCGACCCTGTTTTTGGCAAATGATTCGAACAACTCCCTCACAGCCGTTCCTGGCAAATCCAGTACAACAATGTAATTCTCAAAAGGGAAAATAGAAAAGACATCGTACCTCTTCACCTCTCCTTTTGGCAATGAAGCCCTCAGTCCCCCAAAATTTGTCAGGGAAAAATCAACTTCCCGGGAACTCACTTTCCTGCCATACTCCAACATTGCATCAGCTGCAAAATTGGAAAGCAAAGATTCCGGCCTGCCAGACCTCATTTCATGCTCAGAAATACCTATCACCTGCTGCATCAAACGATCCATTTCTGGCTTGTAAAAGTTAATAATACCTTCTACCACAGGCTCATTATTCCTGTCCCAGGTAGAATCCATCAAAACCCTGCGTGCTTTATAGCCAAACCCGCTCTCCTGTGCACAAGCCAAAGAGGGCAGGGAGACCATCACAAACAATGCAATCCTGTATAAGCTCAATTTCATAAATTCCTAAATTAATATTTCAGCCATTTGTAAATATCCTTGAAAGTAGGTTTCTTACCATACATCAAGATTCCAACCCTGTATATCTTTGCAGAGAGGTATGTCATGAAAAGGAATGTCAAAACAAGCAATCCAAGTGACACTGCAAGCTCCCACAAAGGCACTCCAAACGGCACCCTGGCCATCATCACCATTGGTGATGTAAAAGGAATCATGGAGCCCCAGAAAGAGAGGGCACTGTCGGGATGCTGGAATGTGTGAATCATTATGAACAATCCTAAAATCAACGGCAAAGTGACAGGAAAAATCAATTGCTGTGTATCAGCTTCGTTGTCCACTGCACTTCCCACAGCAGAAAACATTGCTGCATACAAAAGATAGCCCAGCAAAAAATAAAGCACAAAAGAGACCAAAATACCGGTAACCGGCACTGCAGACAAAGCATTCATGATATCCCCTGCAAAAGAGGAATCATTCTGAACAGAGGTCATCATCTCAATCATCTCCTCACCACCCTGGGCAGCTGCAACTTGAGTAATCTCCCCGCTGCTACCGGCAAGTTTGTCAAATCCAACCAAAGATTGAACCCCAACTGTTATACCTACTGTCAGCAAAATCCAAATCATGAATTGCAACATGGCAACAGAACCGACTCCAAGGATTTTACCCAACATCAACTGGAATGGCTTTACAGAAGAGACTATTACCTCAACAATCCGGGTGGTCTTCTCTTCTATTACTCCTCTCATGACCATCGATCCGAACATGAAAATGAACATGTAAATCATGAAACTTGCAATATATGCAATTGCCATGTAAATCTCCACCATCACAACCTTCTCATCGCCACTGTCGGTTAAATTCAGGGTACGGACATTTACCTTGGTATCTATCTCCTTTATAATCTTGTCCAGGTTATCAATATTGTACTGTTGCGCCTTGTGTTTTTCAATGGCATTCTGCACATTTCTCTCTATCAAGCTTTTTGCATCAAGATTCAACTGTTTGGAAGAGACTGCAGAAACCGACACATCCAAAAGTGAATCGGGACGGGAAATCTCTACAAGAGCGTACAAATCTTCCGGAAAACTTCTTTTGATTTCATCTACATTTGCACTTGCGTCAAATGTGAACACATACTCTTTTGTATCCTGGAAATAGGGTTGGCATAAACCTGAATGGTCAACCACCAGTATCTCTTGCCCGGTCTTACCCGAAGAGAGGGTCATTATGAGAGAGGGCAGAACAATGAGTGCCGCAAAAAGAAGCGGAGTGAGGATGGTCATGATAATAAATGACTTCTTCCTGACCCTTATCAGGAATTCACGGGAAATAATAAGAAATAGTTTACTGTTTTTCATGACTCCTCCTTAACTTACTAGTTTAATAAAAATATCATTCATCCTTGGAACCAACTCCCTGTAAGATACAACATCGGCCTTTTTGATTATCTCACTAAGGATATCTGCAGAGCCTACACCTTGCTTCACCTCCATCACAGCCCTGTAGCCACGGTTGGATTCCTGATGGGATTCCGAAACAAAAAGGTCTGCCCCGGAAAACGAAAGTTTCTCCCCGGCCCGGTATATAACCTCAATCTCATTTTTCCCGTGGTTTCTCCTGATCTCTTCCAACCCGCCGGATATAATGAGCTTGGCTTTGTTTATCAATGCTATGTTGTCACAAAGTTCCTCTACAGACTCCATATTGTGGGTAGAGAGAATAATGGAAGAACCTGCAGCTTTCATATCCAAGATCTCTTTCCTGATTAGTTGCACATTGACAGGGTCAAACCCACTGAAGGGTTCATCCAGTATCAAAAGTGAAGGTTTATGCAAAACAGTGGTTATGAACTGGACTTTTTGTGCCATACCTTTGGAAAGCTCTTCTACCTTTTTATCCCACCAAGCCTGAATCCCGAATTTCACAAACCAGTTCTTCAACTCCCTTTTGGCCTCGTCTGCACTCAAACCCTTTAACCTGGCAAGGTACATAGCCTGGTCTCCCACCTTCATTTTCTTATAAAGACCACGCTCCTCGGGCAAATATCCAATATAAGCTATATCATCTTGTTTGATAGGCTTTCCGTTAAAATAAAGTTCTCCGGTATCCGGCACTGTGATTTGGTTCATTATCCTAATCAATGTGGTCTTTCCGGCTCCGTTAGGTCCTAACAATCCAAACACACTACCTTTTGGGACAGACAGCGATACATTGTCCAATGCAGTGAAGTCGTTGAATTTTTTGACTACGTTCTTACAGGTGATTACGTCCATATTCAAGTTGGTTTAATAAAGAATTAGCAAATATAACAATACTATTTTTTTTCTATTCAAAATAATACCTTAATTTGGCCAGGATACTCTCACTTACAATCTGGTGCAGTGCCAACACAGCTATATCCACACGCATATCAGGCAACCTCTGCCTTAAATTAACAATACTCCTTGCAATATATGCACCAATGTAAGGGTTACTGCTCAACTCCTGGAATGTGGCTTTGTTCAAATCCTTTTTTTCAATCTTGGTTGTGTCTACGGTAAGGAATGGCTCAATAGGGGCCAACCTTGCAGAATCCATTCCCTCCATTTCCAGCAGTTGCCCAATGTATGCCAACCCACCCAACCTTTCACGAAGGGCCAGAATTTTAGAAGCATAGTAGGGGCCGATTCCGGGGATATCCAGCAATTGCAGGGAATCAGCCCCATTAAGTTCCAATGGTTCAATATGAACCTGGGCCCCTCGTTTTGCTTTCATATCTGGTAAAATCATTGAATCCTTTACCTTTTCATAAAAACCATCAGGCAATGAGTAGATTTTACTGAAATCTTCCTTGGTTGTGAACACCCCCCCTTTCTCCCTGTAATTCAAGACAACCTGTGCCTGGTTTGCAGAAAGCCCCAAAGATTGCAACTGTTCCTTAGTTACAAGGTTGGGATTGAACTTGAAAAGAGTCTCCACCCTTGATTGCTTTCTCTGCTCCATTGTCCGTTGTGATACTGACACCGGTTGAGCCTCACTAACATTGGGTTTGTCCACACTCTCTCCGGGAAAACCATCCCGTCCGGTCATGGAATCCACATCCGGACCTGAGGCTGTTTGACCATACTCAACATCTTTTTTGTCAGAGGTAAGCATAACCAACGACTGGACCAATACAATTGCAACCAGCAGAGCCAAGGCAGCCGATGCTTCCCTGGCAGAAATTCTCCTTTCCCTTCCCATCTCTCTCTCCTTTTTATTAATTGACTATGTATCCTTTTTGGATTTGGTTTGTTCTGCACCTTTTACAACAACCACAATTTCACCTTTGGGCTCATTGGCGACATAGTAATTTGCCAACTCCTCCAACGTACCTCTTGTGTTCTCTTCAAAATGCTTTGATATCTCCCTGGAGACAGCAGCTTCCCTGGTTTGTCCCATATATTCAGCCAGCTGCAGCAATGTCTTGACTAGGCGGTAAGGCGATTCGTAAAAAACAATGGTCCTTGGCTCAATGGCCAACTCTTTCATCCTTGTTTGCCTTCCCTTTTTAAGAGGCAGGAATCCCTCAAAACAAAACCTGTCGCAAGGCAACCCCGAATTCACCAATGCAGGTACAAAAGCTGTTGCTCCAGGTAGAGTTTCCACCTCTATACCAAGGCTCCTGCACTCCCTTACCAAAAGAAACCCCGGATCTGAAATAGCAGGAGTACCGGCATCACTAATCAATGCAATGTCCATACCAGACAATATCTTGTCGGTTATCCTCCCCAAGGACCTATGTTCGTTGAATTTATGGTGGGACTCCATATGAACCCCAATGTCGTAATGCTTCAACAGAAATGAACTGGTACGTGTATCCTCTGCCAAAATCAGATGGACACTCTTCAAAACATTCACTGCCCTGAAAGTCATATCTTCCAAATTCCCTATAGGGGTAGGGACCAAAAACAACTTACCCATTGTACCTTCTCCTGACTATCATGTAATAGCGGTAAACCTCGTTAGACCCTTCGTCCCAATGAGGAAACGCTTGCCTTGTATATTCCAATGCCTCTTTGAACGAACCCATTTCGTTCACCTTTTGAATGCTAAGCCTGTATTGGTCCACATCTCCGTTGAATAACTCCCTGATAAAACAGAGTTTATCGTTCAAAGTTATAGCTTGGTGAATATCATCCACTTTGTTCCCGGGATTGTCAATCATCCAGGCAGGTTCAAGGTTGGAAGCCTCTTCTATCTCCAACAACTCCCTTTTATCCAAAAGAAAGTCCAAATCCATGTCATCAATATCATTACCCAAACTCTCCGTCTCCCGGGATAAGGATTCCCTGTTTTCATCCTCTGGATAACCTGCATTGGACATCTCCTGTCCCGACTCTTTCGCTGATGCCAGATCCTGCTCATTGACCAGCTCCACATCCACTTGCACATCCTCTTTCAAATCCTGAAGCACCTGGTCAGTAACCTCCTGCCCCAATACCGCTTTGTTTGGAGATGTGTATGCCTCCGGAACAGCCGACTTTGAGATATTCAGTCTCAGGTCTGCAATTTCCCGTTTAAGCTGGACAATTGTATAATTCAACCTTTTTAACTCATTATCAGAAGCTTCCAGCTTATCAAGAGCATCCTCCTTAAGAAAGTACCTTTTCATGTTGTTTCGCTCTTGTTCAATACGCAGAGTATTAAGCTTATGAGAAATAAGTGAGGCACTTAATAAAATATCCTCCCACTGGATATGCGAAACCATTTCAGTTTCACTCAGGTTATCAATATCTTTCAAAAGACCGTCGATAATAATCTTAATTTCTGAAATTTTATTGTCGTTTAGCATTGCTTCTGTTTATCTTTGCATACAATACAAAAGTAATCAAAATGTTTCTTGAAAGCGCAAAAAAAGCAGGTTGGATAGAGGTCATATGTGGCTCAATGTTTTCCGGTAAAACAGAAGAGTTGATACGCCGCTTGAAGAGAGCCAAGTTTGCCAACCAGAGGGTAGAGATATTCAAACCGATGATAGATATCAGGTATTCCAAGGAAGAGGTGGTTTCCCATGACTCAAATATTATCAGGTCAACTCCTATAGAATCCTCTGCAGGAATATTGCTTAACACTGCAAATACAGATGTTGTTGGTGTAGACGAAGCGCAATTCTTTGACAATGGTATTGTAGAGGTTTGTCAAACCTTGGCCGCCAACGGGATACGCGTTATTGTCGCGGGGCTGGATATGGACTATACCGGAAAACCTTTTGGGCCGATGCCAAATTTGATGGCTGTTGCAGAGTATGTTACCAAAGTCCATGCAATTTGTGTAAGATGCGGAAACCTGGCACACCACTCACACAGGCTCTCCGACAGCGACAAACTGGTAATGCTGGGAGAAAAAGAGAGTTACGAACCTATCTGCAGGCATTGCTTCAACCAACTTAATTCAAACCGTTAATTATCCCTGTTCTCCTTTTTGTTTTTGGCACCTATCTTGGACATGGTTGCAACACCCTTGTGGACCACGCTTCCCTGACCGGCTTCTCCTGTATACTCCATATGAAGCTTATCCTTTTTTTCCATTAAAAAATAACCATCCAGAGCAACCTTGTCCGACAGTTCCAGAACGGCATCAAATTTCAATGTGTCATTTGAGATATTTGTTATGCCCTCCAGTTTGAACCGATATTGCTTCTCTGCAATTATAACCGAAGTAAATGTTGAGTCACCTTTGATTTCCAACTCAATCTCTGCGTTTATCTCCTGGGTTACCAAACCACCTCCATTGTCGTAAACATCAATTTCCAAATCAATTGTACCAATCCACTCCCCCTCCGTTTTTTGGAGAAGGTTTTGTTTCTCGCAGGAACATCCCACCAATATTCCCATTACAATTGCCACTAGGGCCAAAGACCTTGTTTTCATACAAATACTCATTTATTGTTAAAATTGACAGGCCCCAAAAGTAATAAGTTTTTTGGCTTGAAATAATTTTTTTAAAACAATTTTTAACTTTGTTGCCTAAACTAACCCATATATGAAAAACGTACAGCTTGTGGTAAGCAGGAAAAACCTCTATCACAACTACTCCTATTTCAAATCAAAACTAACCGGCACTACAAAACTGATGGCATTGGTAAAAGCCAATGCATACGGAATGGGTGATATACAGGTTGCATCACTCATGCAGGAATTTGGTGCCGATTACCTTGCAGTTGCATTCCCATGCGAGGGAATCCGCTTGAAGGAAGCCGGCATTAAACTTCCTATCCTGGTTTTGACACCCGGTGCAGATAATTTTGACCAGCTCATCAATTACGGGCTGGAACCCAGCATTGTCAATGAAGAATCTTTCATCTCCATGGTATCTGCAGTAAAACGCGCCGGCAAAACAAGTTATCCTGTACATATAAAATTCGACTCTGGCATGCAAAGGGTTGGTTTCAACAACCAAAGCATTCCCAATTTAAAGAGCTTGCTTTCACAAAACACTCTTTTGGAGGTCAAATCCCTTTTCTCACATTTGGCTGCTGCAGACGAACCCAAACACGACATTTTCACATTAGGACAAATAGAGAGTTTCAAAACAATGGCCAACCAAATTGAACCTCTGATTGCGAATAAACCTATGAGACACATACTAAACTCATTTGGCACAGAACGTTTTACACAACACCAAATGGACATGGTCAGGATCGGGATTGGCCTTTATGGTACAAGCTGCATAAACAACAACTTTTTGAAAACTCCTGCAACATTCAAAGCTCCTGTAATACACATCAAGGAGGTGACCGATGGAACCATAGGATATGGAAGGCACGGGAAAGTAACAAGCAAGGTAAAAAAAATTGCAACTGTAGGTGCCGGTTACGCAGATGGTGTGAACAGACGCTTCAGCAGGGGAAACCTTGTTTGCATGCTAAATGGCAAACCTGTCGCCACAATTGGGAATGTCAGCATGGATACCTTCATGTTGGATATCACCGGGGCAGATGCAAAAATCGGGGACCAGGTAATAATTTTTGGAGAAAACCCATCCCCTGCCGTACTGGCCGAAACACTACAGACCATAACCTACGAAGTCTTTACATCTGTCTCTGCCAGGGTAGAGAGAGTAATAGGCGAGTAACTATACTTGCCAAACCAGAAACTTTAATGTAAAATTTTGAAAACCAACTCAAACAAAAGATCCCCATCCTCTGCACCACCTCTTTTGTTGCTCTTGGACATCGAATCATACTTCCTGATATGTGAAATTGCTTCCATACATTTTATCAAAGGGAAATTCTTTGCAGAATGCTCGTATTCAGGCATGAAATAAGGATTAATCCCTAAAAAGGATGCAATTTGCCCTTTCTGTGCAGATGGTTGCCTGGACAAGATGGCGTGGTATTTCAAGATCCTTGAAAAATGGTTGAACAAAGCAGCCAAGGTTAGCACAAGCGGATATTGCCTTGGGGATGCGCCAAAAAAGCGGACAATCTTGATTGCCTTTGCCGTATCTTTGAAAGAGATTGCTTTTGTCAGTTCAAAAACAGAGAACTCCCTGCTAATACCGGTATTCTCCTCTACCGTGGAAACGTCAATAATTCCTTTCCCCTGCGGGATATTGACCATAAGCTTGTCCAGCTCCATAGCCAATTTGCGCATTTCAGTACCACAATACTCTGCCATCAAAAGAGATGCCTCGGGAGATATTTTCACATCCTTGGCCTTGATATACTTTTCTATCCAAGATCCAACCATCTCCGGATACAAACTATATGTCTCCAGGACAACTCCGTTCTTAACTGCATTTTTGTATAAAGAGGTCCTTTTATCAAGACTTTTCCCATTGAATGCCAATACCAGGACTGTAGATTGCAATGGATTCATAAAATATAACCCAAGAGTGTCAATCTTGTCCAGCCTCTGGGCCTCCTTGACAATAACAACCTGCCTTTGTGCCATCATCGGGTACCTTCTGGAAGCCTCCACCACTCCGGCAGAGGAGATATCCGAGCCATACACCACTGTCATGTTGAATCCTTTCTCTTCGGGAGTCAATGCTCTTTGCTCTATCTCCTTTATCAAGAAATCTGCATAATAGGGTTCTTCTCCGGTAATCACATAGAATGGAGCAAACTGTCCATTCCTTATGGATACCACCAACTCCCTGAAAGAGTCCATGCATTTTTCTATCTCCCTTTTTCCCATATGTTACCGGCGAAATTATGCAAAAAGGGTATAAGGAGCAAATTTTATATCTTTGTCACGCAAAAGAGAAAAATGGCAAAAGACTACATATGGGATCCTGTCAGGAAGAAAAAGGTCCTTCTCACTCCAGAGGAGGGGGTTCGCCAATGGCTTATAAAAGAGCTAAGCAGCAAATTCAACTATCCTGTCCATATGTTAGGGTGTGAACACACTCTAAGGTTGAACAATATCCCGTACAGGGGAGACTTGGTGGTTTTCGGGAAAAAACTCCAGCCTCTGCTTTTGGCAGAATGCAAAGCACCAGAAGTAAAAATAACTACAAAAACATTCGACCAGATACTAAGATACAACCTTTCGTTAAAGGTGAAATACCTATTGGTTACCAACGGAAAGGAGACTTACATTGCCAAGGTGAACCCTTGCGACGGCACCCACACATTCATCACAAACATACCATACTACAATGAACTTTCTGAATAAAAAAATATTTAGCATAATTTCTGAACAGGCCAGGTTATCAGATGTAAGAGCTTTTGTCATTGGAGGCTATGTAAGGGATTCCCTAATAGGACGCAAAAGCAAAGACATTGATATTGTAGTAGAGGGAAGCGGTATAGAACTGGCAAAAAAGGTTGCAGAAGTTATCGGCACCAATGTTTCTGTTTTCAAGAACTTCGGGACTGCCATGTTACGATGGAAAGACCTTGAAATAGAATTTGTTGGAGCTCGCAAAGAGTCCTATAGGGCTAACTCCAGAAAACCTATAGTAGAAGATGGCTCTTTGACAGACGACCAACTAAGACGTGACTTTACAATAAATGCATTGGCCTTCAGCCTCCAAAAAGAAGATTACGGAGCATTATCCGATCCTTTCAATGGGAAGGAAGACCTGGAACGTAAAATCATCAGGACACCGCTGGAACCCGATACCACATACAGCGACGACCCATTGAGAATGTTAAGGGCCATACGGTTTGCAACCCAGCTCTCATTTACAATAGAACCAGCTTCCCTGGAAGCAATTTACCGCAACAGGAAAAGGCTCTCTATACTCTCCTTTGAAAGGATAAACGAAGAGATCAATAAAATACTGCTCTCGCCAAAGCCATCTGTTGGTTTTTACCTAATGGACTCAACCGGAATCCTGGAAATCATCCTTCCACAGCTTATCAAGCTAAAAGGGGTAGAGAACCAAGAAGGCAAAGGACATAAGGACAACTTCTCACACACACTGGAAGTATTGGACAACCTGGCAAAAACCAGCGACAACCTTTGGCTGCGATGGGCTGCACTTTTGCATGATATAGCCAAACCTGCAACCAAAAAATTTGAACCGGGAACAGGGTGGACATTCCACGGACACGACTACCTTGGTGGAAAAATGGTCCCGGCTATTTTCAAGCAGATGAAAATGCCTTTGAACGAAAAAATGAAATATGTGCAAAAAATGGTACAACTTCATCTAAGGCCAATTGCACTTGTCCAGGAAGAGGTTACAGATTCTGCCATAAGAAGGCTTTTGTTTGACGCGGGGGATGACATAGATGACCTTATGCTATTGTGCGAAGCAGATATAACATCCAAAAATTCCAACACTGTAAAAAAACACAAAAACAATTTTGCACATGTAAGGCAAAAATTGATTGAAGTAGAAGAGAAGGATGCTGTCAGGAATTTCCAGAACCCGATAACCGGAGAAATCATAATGGAGAGATACGGGATTGCTCCGGGTAGGGAAATCGGGATAATAAAAGAATATATAAAAAACGCCATCCTGGATGGCGTTATAGGTAACAATATTGAAGAGGCTACCTCTTTGATGGAGAAAAAGGCAGCCGAATTAGGTATCAATAAGTAGTGTTCTGAGGGTCAAAGTTCGCCCATTTTGAGGTCCAGTTGTCCGCAGCGGCATCACTCCTGAAAGCCCCGACGAAGTTGACCTTTGCAAAAAAATTGTCATTCAGCTTTTCATGCTCAAACAAGTTCCCTGCGTTTACCAAAGGACTGGAAGCCAACGGAGCCCAATTGCCACTTACAGATGGATTGGCGGCATCTTTAAGCCCCAGTTGGGAGGGGATGTCAAACAGTGTATTGTTGTTGCCTGCCATCTTGAAGTAAGATGCCGAAAATGATTCGGGAGCACTGCTATCAAAGTCCTTGGCATTCACAGACAAGGAATCTTTGTAAGAACCATCCTTGTCAGATCCTGTGATAGCCATTTGGGCAAACCAAACATTCTTGACATTCAAATCTCCTTCCGATGCAGAGTTTTGGGTTTGAGAACCTTTATCGTTGTTTATCATCAATCCGACAGGATATCCAACCGCAACGCTGTTGAACAAAGAGAGGTTAGACCCTCTCCTGATTTGCACAGCCGCCTGATGTTGTCCAAGTTTGGAACCATTATTTGGATTGAACACGCCACCATCAATATAAGCAGAGGTATTGGAATAAGCAGCATCCTGGACAGCAGCTCCAATCAAGGTTATATTAGAGAAAACAGGAGCCGTTACAGGCTGTTGATTAGGAGCATCCGAACTATTATCCGATTCAAAACCATTTGAACGGGAAATATCGGCAATCTTGGGATGGTTCACTACCAATCCAAACTGTATCTTGCCACGGAACCCTGCATCTGTGTCAAAACCGTCATCCCATGTGTTGTATGCAATAAGGTTTTTTGCATTCACAGTTCCCCCGAACCACTCAAAAGCATCGTCGTTTGAGAAAGAGACCTGCACATTTTCTATCTTGGTTTTGTTTCCCACAGAACCTAAAGTCAAACCATTTATCTCCTGGTCAGTCCTGAAAGGATATCCACAAAACTCAATCCTGACATATTCCAGTACACCTGAATTGTCATCATCTGCATTTCCCCCATGTTTTGACCTTGGTCCACCTTCAATAATCATCTCCCCTTTATTGTTGGTTGCCTTTCCACATATCACAATGCCACCCCAGTCACCAGGCTTGCGCGACCCGGCAGGTTGGGCAGAGGTAAACACTATAGGGTTTTCTGCTGTACCTTGTGCATGGATTTTGCCTCCCCTCTCTACAATCAATGCGGCCTTTGTGTTCTTGTCTCCTTTTATGATTGTGCCTGGTTCAATGGTTAGTGAAGCCCCATCTGCAACATAAACCCAACCTTTCAACAGGTAGGTCCCCTTTTTCAAGGTATGGGTCCCTTTGATCTCGAATTCCTGGGAACCGTTCCCAATTACATTACCCTCAAAAACAATCTGCTCAGTAGGATTGACGGGATCTGTTCCTGGCTCTTCCTTTTCGCAAGAGGTAAATAGTGTTGCCGAAAACATAGCAGCAACAACAAAAGATAATTTAACAAAATGTCTCATTTCAATATGATTTTTGGTTTTTGGTTTACTAGTAGGTTAGAAATTGAATTGAAGGGAAAAAGAGAAGTAACTCCCGGGTGAAAATTCCTTTGATGTCTGTTCCCTGCTGTGTAAATCGCCTGAGTTATCCAGGAATTTAGGATACTGCCTGAAAATCACCTTCTGTGCCAACAGGTCAGAGGCTTTCAGCTTTACAGAAAGGTTGTCAGAGATTTTCTTGCTCACCGTCAAATCCAGCAAATCCCTGGGCAACTCATATGTATCGGGCACATCATTGTTTATGCTTGCTCCCGAACCGGTATCAGCCCTTCCAATTCCCACTATCCTTTTACCTATGCGATTATACATGATTCCTGCACTTAGCCCAATCTCTTTGTTGTCATAATAAAGGGAAGCATTCACAATGTATGGAGACTGTCCCTGCATTGCCCTGTCTCTTTCCAACGAACGATCTTTGTCAAATGAGACTTTGCTCCATATATAAGCGGCATTCAATCCAAAGGAGAATCCATCCAGCCCTAAGCATCCCAGCTCTTTCCTGATATCTGCCTCTATCCCAAAGTTGTTGGCCTCCTTTGCATTTTCAAAGGTATAAGTGTAAGATCCACCCGCATCCAGGTAAGTCCACTCTATTGGATTTGCAAAATGTTTGTAAAACAATGCAAAAGTTGCATATTCACCTGCAGAAGGATAATATTCAAACCTCAAATCTGCATTGTCAATTGTGGCATGTTTCAGGTCCGGATTACCTTTAACATCAGAAAAAAGGTTGAAATCGTAGTAAACAGAAGGGGAAACCTCCCTGAACTCTTGTTTGTTCACAGAACGTCCGTAAGCAATCCTGACCAATTTCTTTTCATCAAAGTTGTATGCTGCATTAAACGATGGATATAATTGGGTAATGTTGTACTTGGTATCAAAAGAGGTAAACTCGTAAATCTTGTCGTAACTTGTGAGCACCATATTGCTTGATTCCAGCCTGAACCCCGTATTTACCCTGAACTTCCCGGCAACCAGGTTCATCATCACAT
Organism: Bacteroidales bacterium; assembly: GCA_028707695.1. Classification (GTDB taxonomy): domain Bacteria; phylum Bacteroidota; class Bacteroidia; order Bacteroidales; family UBA932; genus Bact-08. The sequence goes on from JAQWAL010000001.1 coordinate 79,187, forward strand.
AAGCTGCTCCGTTGTAACTCTCACCTTTGTAACTATTACGGTTGTCTGTATCTTCGTATACATAGAGTTTGTCCCATCCATAATTCTCTTTTGTAAGTATCTGCGATACCGGATCTTGGTAAACAAATCCAGACGGCATTGAATATCTGTTGTATCTGTAAAAAAACTGCCTGTTATTGTATTCACGTGCCCTATATTCACCCATCAGGCCAACCTTGAAATCCATCTCATATTCAAGACCAGGGAGTTTGATATTATAGCTTGCAGAGGGAGAAATTATCTTTTCGTCCAACTTCACAAAGTCGCGTGTGATTTCGTTCTGGTCAATTGCCATCTCCCCAAAAAAGAGGTCCCCGTAAATACTGTTCTCTTCACGGTTGATTATCCTCCTGTCCGGCTGGTTCATATTTGCATATGAATAAGAGATGCCCCACTCGGCAAACCCATTGCCACTATCATGGCGGCCTGTCAGTTGTGATGTCAAAGTTGCCCTGCTGGTATAGAGGTACTCATATTTCTCCTGGTTGTACAAAGCACTCACATTCTGCCAACCCTCCCTTGTTGTATACCTGTTTTTACCAAGGATGTTGAATATGTTCCTGAACTCTATCTTGTTGTTGTCATCCATCCACGAAAGATTGAGCATAGCACCTCCACGGGAATCAGAATTAAACTGGTTGTCACTGTAGTTGTAAATAAATTCTGGTTTGTCCTCTACCATGTTGTATGCACCAAAACGTGAGTTTTGCATATCTCTGTAAACATGTAAACCATGAGTGTAATTGAGTGCCCCTGTCACACCAATGTCATTTCCTTTCTTGGTTTTGAGAGCTCTGTTCAACATTACAGAAAAACGAATGTCAGGAATAGGATTTTTCTTGGTAACCTGCCAGTTTTCCCGGAAACCTTGACTGGTAACCTGCGACACCAAATCTGGATTGTTGTTGTCAAGCCTTTTGGGAACAAAAGAACCCAAAGAACGCTCTCCGCTGTCAAAACCCAGCAAATCGGTGGAAGAACCTTTGTTTATAAAAAAGTCTCCAAAATGGGTAGTGCTGCTTATTCCGGTTCCAACAGAGAGCTTCAGGTCGTTCTCATCTGGCATGCTGCCGGTTGTGATCTTGACAAAGCCCCCGGCAAAGTCTGCCGGCAAATCGGCAGACTGGGACTTTACTACCATTATACTCTCGAGTTGGTTTGCCGGAAGCAAATCAAAGGAGAAGCTTCTGCTATCTGCCTCTGTGCCTGGCACAGATGTGTTGTTTATCCAAACATTATTATATCTGCTGGGCAGTCCCCTTACAACTATCAACCTTTCATCCAAAAGAGTAACCCCTGGTATCCTCTTGACAACCTCAGCAGCATTCCTGTCCTGCGATTTGGAAATCTGTATCCCCGACATACCGCTCATGACCACCTGCGCACTTTTCACAGACTGTACCATTGCTATCTCGGAATTCATCCTTTTAACAGAGGTTACAACAATCTCATTCAAAAGGTTTGTAGCCTCTTCCAACAAAGCGTTGAACATGTTTTCACCTTTTTCAATCTTTATGTCCTTGATAGAGATTGTCTGGTAACCTATATAAGAAACCTGCAATTCGTGCACTCCGGAAGGGACTCCTTTGATCAAGAAATTTCCTTCCAAATCTGTACTAGCGCCTAAATTCAGGGATGGGAAAAAGATGGTCACGCCAGGCAATGTTTCCCCGGAATTTTTATCCAACACATAACCCGAAAGAGTATTACCGGTATCTTGACCAGCCAATTCACTACTGCCTATCAAAACGCAGGAAGAAACAAGAAATAGAATAAGTAATTTTTTCACCTTAGTTTTTTTATATTTACAGCGGCAAAAGTATTCACGCTTTGTTACGGCAGTGATAAGAAAATATTAAGATATTCTTACGATTTATTTTAAAAACCCCCTAATTACCTGCAATATGATAGATTTGCACCATAATTTCCAAAAAGGTAAGCACATGGAGAAAAAAAGGATACTGATTGTAGACGACGAAGAGGATTTATGTGAAATCTTGAGTTTCAACCTAAAAAAAGCAGGATACGAAACTGAGGTTGCATACTCTGCAGAGGATGCCTATTCCAAACTGAAAAACAATTTCGACCTTCTTCTGCTGGATGTCATGATGGGTGCAATTTCAGGATTCAAACTTGCAGAATTGGTCAGGGAAGATTACTCCACAGAGATTCCCATAATATTCATAACAGCAAAGGACAGGGAAAATGACAAGTTACATGGGTTTGATCTCGGTGCAGATGACTATATATCCAAACCCTTCTCTGTAAAGGAGGTGATTGCACGTGTCAATGCTGTCCTTTCCCGGTACTCTGCAAAAAAAGAGATTGTCCAAAAAAAGAGGACTGGGAGCAAGTTACTTATTTACAACTCCTTGACAATAGACTGTGAATTCAAAAAAGCAACCATAGCTAAATCCGAGATCAAACTTACAAGAAAGGAGTTTGAAATTCTCCAGATGCTTGCAGAGGAGCCCGGAAAGATCTTTTCAAGGTCGGACATTCTCACAAGGGTCTGGAACGACGACTCATATGTACTGGAGAGAACTGTAGATGTTCATATTGCCAGGCTAAGGAAAAAAATGGGAAGTTTGGGTCATTACATTGTAAACCGGTCTGGTTACGGATATTGCTTTAGCAGCGATGAAAATTAAATACAAATACAAGATTGTGCTCAGTTTCGTTGTATTGCTGGCAGCGGTGACCCTTCTTTACTCCCTGTTACTCATCAACAAAGCAAGCCGACTCAAAATAGACAGGATGATTGTTTACCTGCAACCGTATGCCGATATTATCCACCACCATACATCAAAAACAGCCAATTACAAACAAATCAAAGAGAGCCTTGATTCCCTTGGCAATATTTTCCCGCAAAAAATGAGGATAACCCTTCTTGATACTGCAGGATGGGTAATTTATGACAACTTTTCCCACATAGACTCAATAACCGACAACCACTCAGGAAGGCCGGAGATATTGGAATCACTAAAAAACGGCACCGGACATTCATTGAGGTACTCCTCTACTTTGGATGCAGAATACCTCTATTTTTCAAAAAAATACCAAGATGGGTTTGTCAGGACAGCGCTCGATTACAAACAATCGGTCTACCCGTCTTTAAAAGGGAACCGCAACTGGCAAGCCTACATTGCCATTGTGTTTGCATTATCAATTGTAATATTGGTATACATTACCCGCAAACTAAGCCAACCCTATTATTCCCTCAAACAATTTGTAGAGCGGGTCAGGCACAACGAAGAACATTACGACGATATCCGTTTTCCAAAAGACGAACTTGGAGAGGTGGGAGAGCAAATCATGACTGCTTTCCGGGAAATGGACAATGCAAAGAAATACAAACAACAACTGACCCACAACATTGCTCACGAACTCAAAACACCTGTGACGGGCATAAGGGGATATCTGGAAACTTTGTTGCAAGAAGACAATATAGACAAGGAACAGGCTCGCTTTTTCCTGGAAAGGGCATATTCCCAGTCGTTAAGATTATCTGCAATTGTAAATGACATATCTGTACTCAACAAGATAGAAGAGGGGCCGGACCAGTTCGAGTTCGAAACAATAAACATATCCAAATGCCTCCAAGAAATAAGGAACGACCTCTCATTCAAGTTAGAGGAAAAAAACATCTCATTCTTCATGCAGATAGACCCAAACCTTGCAATACAAGGTAACTACCTGCTCATATACTCTCTTTTTAAAAACCTAATAGACAACTCTATTGACCATGCCGGGGAGAATATTGAAATCCATATGGAGCAAAGTGGGGTTACGGGACATCAGGTTTACCTCACCTATTACGACACCGGCAAAGGTGTCCCCGACCATCATATCCACAGGATTTTCGAAAGGTTCTACAGGGTAGAGAAAGGACGCAGCAGAAAGAGCGGAGGCAGTGGGCTGGGTTTGTCAATTGTAAGGAATGCAGTAATACTTCACAAAGGGAAGATATCCGTATCCAACCGCTCATCAGGTGGTTTACAGTTTGACTTCACACTTTCACTGTCAAAATAAGATTTTTGAGACAGAGGATCAGTGAACGGAAATTCCAATCAAATGCATGAACTCTTCGCGTGTCCGGATATCCTTCAGGAATGCTCCGGTAAAGGCACTGGTTGTAGTCACTGAGTTTTGTTTCTGCACACCCCTTATTTGCATGCACATATGGGATGCCTCAATAACCACTGCCACACCTAGAGGATTCAATGTGTTTTGAATGCAGTCACGAATCTGGACAGTAAGACGTTCCTGTACCTGCAATCTTCTGGCATAAGCCTCCACAACCCTGGCTATTTTACTAAGCCCTGTTATGTAACCATTTGGGATATATGCTACATGAGCCTTCCCATAAAAAGGCAACATATGGTGTTCGCACATAGAGTAAAGGTCTATATCCTTAACCAATACCATCTGCTTGTACTCTTCCTTGAACTTTGCAGAGTTCAATATTGCAGCACCATCCATTTCATAACCCTGGTTAAGGAATTGTATGGACTTTGCAACCCTTGTGGGTGTCAACACCAACCCCTCCCTGTCGGGGTCTTCTCCAATCAGTTTCAAGATTTCCTTATAATGCTCTGCCAGAGCGTCGGTAGTCTCTTGGTCGTAATTATCAATTTTTGTATATGCCATAATTAATGTCTAATTTCGTGAGCCCATCAATGAAAAGGCAATATTACAAAAAAATGAGGATATAGAATGAGAATATTGATAACCTCTGCTGAAGAAGAAGAACTTATCACAGCAAAACAGGCATATGACATGCTATCCCGGGATAAAAAAAATAAATTGGATGTAACCTGGATGCTCACTGGAATAGGCACAACATCTACCAGTTACAGGCTCACTAAAATACTCAACAGTTCTCAGGAACCTTTCGACTTGGTTGTCAACACAGGTATTGCAGGTACTTTTTCTCCGGAATTCCCCATTGGCTCTGTGGCCAGGATCACAAAAGAGTTTTTCGGAGACCTGGGTTTTGAGACTTTCAATGGATTCCAGACTTTGTTTGACTACAAGATCCTGGATGCAGACACCCACCCTTTCAGGCAAGGAGCTTTGAATGCCCCAACCCTTGATGGAGCCATTGAATCTGCCATTGGTCTATACAAAAAAGCTTATGGGGTTACCGTACAAACCGTTAGCGGGCTACCCGAAAAAAAAGAACAACTTGTAAAAGGGTTCGAACCCCATATAGAGAGTATGGAAGGGGCAGCATTTTTTTATGTTTGCATACTGGAAGAGGTACCATTCATAGAGTTGAGGGCTGTTTCAAACGAAGTTGGAGAAAGGGACCGTTCAAAATGGGATATTCCGGCAGCCCTGGATTCACTAAGGGAAGCCACTAAAAAACTGCTGGAGGAATTGTCAAATGGAAATTAACCTTGCATACTCCCCTTGCCCAAACGACACTCACATTTTCCATGCGATGGTACATGGGCTGGTAGATTGCGAAGGGATTTCTTTCAAAACACACTTGGCAGACGTAGAAGAACTTAACAAAAAAGCACAAAAAGGCACATTCGATGTTTGCAAACTAAGTTACCATGCCTACTTTACCCTTTTAGACAAATATATCATGCTCCGTAGCGGAAGTGCGTTAGGTTATGGGAACGGTCCGCTGTTTGTTGCAAAAAAAGATTCAGAAGCTTTCATTACCAATGGCCCTGCAAACATGAACAGAATCTTTGACAACCCTGTATTGATTCCCGGGGAGTTGACAACGGCATCTCTGTTGCTCAAGATTGCATTCCCAAATATAACAAATACTGTTCCTTTGGTTTTTTCATCTATAGAGCAAGAACTTTTGAATGGAAATTTCATGTCCGGGGTCCTGATCCACGAAGGGAGGTTCACATACAAAGAGAGAGGTTTGGAGTTGATAGCAGACCTAGGGGAGCTTTGGCAAACTCAAACCAACCTTCCAATCCCGTTAGGGGGTATTGCTGTCTCCCGCAAACTTGATTTGAATTTACAAATGGCAATTGGCAGGGTACTGAAAAGAAGCATACTATATGCCAATGAAAATCCTGAAGTATCCAATGAATACGTTTGCCAGTATGCCCAAGAGATGGACAAAGAGGTTCAACGCAAACACATTAAAATGTTTGTGAACGACTTCACCATAGAAATCGGAGAGCAGGGAGAGAGGGCTGTGAAAGAACTTTTGTGCCATACATGCAAAATATACCCCAAAATCCATAGTACCGGCAACCTCTTTATTTAGTAATTTTGCATTTTTAAACACCTTACCATATGAACAAGGAAATCATTAACATCAAAGGCATTAAAAAGTTCTACAAGGTAGGCACCCAAGAGGTTAAAGCCCTTAACGGAGTAGACATCTCCATAATGCAAAATGAATATGTAGCCATAATGGGACCCTCCGGTTCGGGCAAGTCTACCATGATGAATATCCTGGGATGCCTGGATTCTCCATCGGGAGGAAGCTACATCCTCAACGGCACCGACGTTTCCAAAATGGTAGATAACGAACTTGCAGAGGTAAGGAACAAGGAAATCGGATTCATCTTCCAATCTTTCAACCTGCTTCCAAGATATACAGCTCTGGATAACGTAGCTTTGCCGCTAATCTATTCTGGCTTGGGAAAAGCCGAAAGGGACAGCAGGGCAAAAGAGGCTATTGAAAGCGTCGACCTTACTGACAGGATGCATCACAAACCTAATGAATTGTCTGGTGGTCAAAGGCAGAGGGTAGCCGTAGCCCGTGCACTTGTAAACAAACCATCAATTATCCTGGCAGATGAACCGACCGGAAACCTGGACAGCAAAACTTCCATAGATATTATGAAACTTTTTGCAAAAATCCACAACAACGGCAATACCATAATTGTTGTCACACACGAAGAGGATATTGCAAAACATGCCAGAAGGATAATACGACTAAGGGATGGTCAAATAGAATCCGATTCTGTGAATGACAACCCAATAACCTATAATTGAATCAAAAAATGAAAGTATATACAAAAACAGGTGACAAAGGTCAAACATCCTTGGTGGGCGGGGCCAGGGTAAGCAAAGACGACAAACGAGTAAATGCCTACGGGAATGTTGACGAACTAATCTCATTCATAGCACTAATAAGGGATAGTACCAAAGGGAAAGCCTATCATGAAAACCTGAGAAGGATCCAGTCAAACCTTATGCTGGTTGCTGCACATCTTGCAGCAGACAGTACAGCCTCTGCAAAGCTGAAGGATTTTGATCTCTCCGAGATTGAATACCTGGAACAGGAGATTGACAAAATGACAGAAGAGCTTCCCGAGCAAAAAGCATTCATCCTTCCCGCAGGGCCCAGATGTGCTGCCGAATGCCATATAGCCAGGACAGTATGCCGTCGGGCCGAAAGATCAGCAATCCCAATAATGACAGAACCACGGTTGGAATACCCTGTGAAATATTTGAACAGGTTATCCGATTATCTTTATGTTTACGCACGATATCTCTCCATGAAAGAGGGAACAGGAGATGATTTCTGGTATCAATAGATCTGTTTCTTCTCCAACAATAGCATAATTTAAAATATTTTCTTATCTTCGCACACTATTTTGGCATTTAACTGCAAATTCCTAATTACTAATTAATTACGCTATGTATTGGACACTAGAACTAGCATCTAAACTGGAAGATGCCCCTTGGCCTGCTACTAAAGAAGAACTTATTGACTATGCCACCCGTTCAGGTGCACCATTGGAGGTAATCGAAAACCTCGAAGACCTTGAAGATGACGGAGAGGTATATGACAGCATAGAGGACATCTGGCCAGACTACCCAAGCAAAGAGGACTTCTTTTTCAACGAAGAGGAGTATTAAAAAACAAAACCATGAAAATTATTATTGCAGGAGCAGGCGAGGTGGGTAGCCATCTTGCCAAGATGCTCAGCAATGAGTATCACGATCTTACAATTGTAGACAACGACGAAATGCGGCTCAACAGGGTTGCAGAAAGTGCCGATGTCATTACAGTCTTCGGCTCTCCTACTTCTATCAAAACCCTGGCATATGCAGGTGCTGCAAAGGCAGATTTGTTTATAGCTGTGAGTCCTGCCCAGGAACAGGATGTAAACCTGATAAGTGCTCTGCTTGCAAAAAAAATGGGAAGCACAAGGGTAACCGCCAGGATAAACAACGATGAATATCTCCAAAACGAAAACAAACTTCTTTTCACAGAGCTTGGGATAGACCTTCTGTTTTATCCCGAAAAAATCGCTTCTCACGAAATCATTGACCTTCTCAAACAAACCGGAACATCCGAATTCATGGATTTTTCAGGAGGGAAACTCCAATTGATTGTGTTCCGGCTGGAAGATGGCGCTCCTTTGCTAGACAAGACAATGGCCGATTATACAGCAGAGGGAGATCTACAATACCGTGCAGTGGCTATTGCAAGGGAAGGAAATACAATCATACCACGAAGCAACACCCGGTTCAAACTTCATGACCTTGTTTTTGTCATTTCCAAAAGGACAGGTGTGCAAGAGGTTATGAGTTACTCTGGAAAAAACAACATAGATGTACGCAGGTTGATGATTGTTGGAGGGGGTCGCATAGGAGAGATGGTTGCAAAAAAACTTGAAAACACTGTAGATTATATCAAGCTGATAGAAAGACGCAGGGAAAGATGTGAATACCTCAACGAAAGCCTCAACAAAACACTTGTCATAAATGGTGATGCCCGCAACACAGACCTTCTTATAGACGAAGATGTAAATGATTTTGACGCATTTGTGGCTGTCACAAGTAGCTCAGAAACCAATATCCTCTCCTGCGTTATGGCAAAGAAGATGGGTGTGGCCAAAACCATTGCAGAGGTAGAAAATATTGATTACATAAAACTGGCAGAGGGAATGGGTGTAGATGCGGTAATCAATAAAAAGCTGATTACCGCCAGCCGGATTTTCAGGTTTACACTGTCAAACAAAGTGCAATCCATAAAATGCCTCAATGGCTCCGATGCCGAAATCCTGGAATTCATAGTAAACCCAAATAGTACAGTCACCAAAGGTAAAATAAGGGATTTAAGTTTTCCTAAAGATGCCATCATTGGAGGGATAATCAGGGGGAACAGCAGTTTCATTGCAGTAGGAGACACCGAAATCAAACCCTATGACCGGGTTGTGGTTTTTGCCCTTCCATCTGCCTTGAAAAAAGTCAATAAATTTTTCGCCTAAGGGTCCCGACTTCCAAAAGCCAATTAATTCTTATAAATCATAAGGATTATTGGCTTTTTCCATTTCATATCATTACCTTCGCAAAACTTTTTAAATTATAATTGAAATGGAGAGATTTGGTTTCCCTGTTAGCGGAAAAACCCGCACAGAGCACGATTTGTTAGGGACAAAAGAGGTTCCCGTAGAAGCATTGTATGGTATCCAGACTTTGAGATGCATAGAGAATTTTGACATCTCAAGGGATTACCTTTCGGAGTATCCCGAATTTATAAAAGCGCTTGGTATTGTAAAGATGGGAGCAGTCCTTGCCAACCATCAACTAGGTCTTGTCAACGACCAAATCAAAGATGCAATAGTAGCTGCTTGCCAAGAACTTATAGATGGAAAACATCTGGAGCACTTTCCTATTGACATGGTTCAGGGTGGTGCAGGAACCAGCGTGAACATGAATGCCAATGAAGTGATTGCAAACAGAGCACTGGAAATCATTGGAAAAGAGAGAGGACAATATGAATTCATTGGCCCCAACGACCATGTGAATATGGCACAGAGTACAAACGATGCATACCCAAGTGCAATGCATATTGGTTTGTACCTGACACACTTTAAAGTTCGCGAAGCCCTACAGGCAATAATGGACTCATTTGCAAAAAAAGAGGAGGAGTTTGCACACATTATAAAAATGGGGCGGACACAATTGCAAGATGCAGTTCCAATGACAATGGGACAAACATTCGGAGCCTACAAGTTTGCAATAAAACACGAACTCAGCCGACTGGAAAAAGCAGCAAAAGAATTGCTTTTCATAAATATGGGAGCAACTGCAATTGGTACAGGAATCACTTCAGAACCCGGTTATGCCCAGGCTTGCATCAATCATATTAGGGAGATCACCGGATGGGATATCCGCCTTGCCGAAGATTTGGTAGAGGCAACCAACGACACCTCAAGCATGGTATTCTATGCCTCTGCACTCAAGATGATAGCAATAAGGCTTTCAAAAATCAGCAACGACCTCAGGATCCTCTCTTCAGGTCCCAGGGCAGGACTTGCAGAACTTAGCCTTCCTCCCAAACAACCAGGTTCTTCAATAATGCCGGGCAAAGTCAATCCGGTTATCCCGGAAGTTGTGAACCAAGTATGCTTCAAGGTAATTGCCAACGAAATGGCAGTATCCCTGGCATCAGAAGCAGCACAGCTTGAGCTGAACGTAATGGAACCAGTAATGGTACAAAGCATAGTGGAATCCAGCGACTGGCTCATTCGCGCCCTTGACACACTACGTATTGAATGTATAGACGGAATCAAAGCCAACGAAGAAAACTGCCGTCACTATGTAGAGCACTCAATTGGTATAGTAACAGCCCTGAAGCCTTTCATTGGCTACTCCAATTGCACCGAAATTGCAAAGGAGGCCCTTAAAACCGGTGGCAGCGTATACAACCTGGTTATGGAAAAAGGATTGCTCACCAAAGAACAGCTGGACACCATACTCGATCCGAAACATATGATCAAACCAACAAAAATAAAACTGTAAAGCATAGATAACCAACATATAAAAAGCCAGCGAAAAAGTGATTTTAGCTGGCTTTTTTATTATTCCACAATTGAAATCCTCAATTGGCCTTTGCTATCTGTGTGACCCCGCCCCATATGCCTTCAACTGGAAAATAACAGGAAAAGTATGTCTTACACCTATAATTTGGTTATGACGTTTGGCAGGTTTCCACACAGGTGAATTCTCCAGAATCCTGATTGCCTGAGCTGTCATAAGATAATGTGGGCTTTCCAAAATTTCAACATCAACAAGTTTCCCCTCTTTTGTAATAAGAAATCTACAATATACCGTTCCCTCAATCTTTTTTTCCCTGCATAATTGTGGGTATTCAAGCATACTGGCAACCCACTTAGAAAAGGAAGGATAACCCTCATGCTCTAATTTGGCATCGTAATTAGCTGTTGATATATCCTTTACCACAGATCCATCAGAATTCCAAAACTCACTTGATTTGACTTTTCCCTTTTTCATTTGGTATCTTGCAGAAATTTGGCCATTTGGGAAATAGTACTCAGTAGTACCCTCCTCTTTTCCCCGCTGGTATTGAGCTTTTTTGTACAACCCGTGTCCGGCAAGATTTTGTTTGTAAGCACCATGAATCATTCCGTCAACATACCCACAAACAACAAGAGTATCTCCTTTTGAGGAAAAGCTTACCATTTTACCGTTTCTAAAGTCGGCAGTTGTGTAAATGGAATAATTCATCGAGAGTCCCTCTGCCGTCTTAGTCCTGACAATATAGCTCCCGGGAAGCGAGTCAATACCTTCAGCTACATACTTGGCTTTGGATTCGGGGCACCTCTTCCAGTTTTTATCCAAATACTCCTGGGCTTCCAGGGTGCATAATGAGGCAGACATAAATACTGCCAAAAAAAGCACAAGTCTCATAACTCTCTTGTTTTAATTCAAATATAAATGTTCTAATTGTAATTACCAAAAAAATTGTGGTTTTAAAATACATGGAGAACAAAGTTCCACCGCAGGAGTCGGAAAGGATTTTGATTACCTTTGCAGCATGGCATCAGTATTACAGGCACAAAAAATATCCAAACGCTACGGAACAAAAATTTTGTTCGAAGAGTTGGACCTAAATATCAACGAAGGGGAAAAAATAGCCCTTATAGCACCAAACGGAACCGGTAAAAGTTCACTTCTAAAAATAATTGCCGGGATAGACTCTCCCGATTTCAATGACAACGGAGAAAGCGGCAACATAAAGATATTCAATTCATCAGGAGTAGCTTACCTAGAGCAGGATCCAGCCTTCAATCCCCAAAACACCCTTTTTGACGAGGTATTCAGCGGAGAAGAGGAGATATCTGCCATTACTGCAAGTTACGAAAAAGCTCTTTTATCTGCAGATGCTAACCTTTTGGAAACGGCATCCCACGAGATGGACCGTGTAAACGGATGGCAACACGAAATAAAAGTAAAACAAGTTCTTTCTTCACTAAAACTAGAGAATATCTGGCAAAAAATGGGAGATTTGTCCGGAGGTCAAAAGAAAAGGGCTGCCATAGCAAAACTTATACTGAATGGTAGTGATTTCATCGTAATGGACGAGCCGACCAACCATTTGGACCTGGAAATAATAGAGTACCTGGAAGATTACCTCAAAAGAAGCAGGGTAACAATCCTGATGGTCACCCACGACCGCTATTTCCTTGACAGAGTATGTAATAAAATCGTAGAACTAGAAGGAGGCAAGCTATATACATACGAAGGCAACTACTCCTATTTCCTTGAAAAAAGGGAAGAGAGAATCCAAAATTTCAATGCCGAAACAGAAAGAGCCCGCAATCTGTTCCGGACAGAACTGGAGTGGATGAGACGGATGCCTCAGGCACGGGCTACCAAAGCCAAATACAGGATAAACGCCTTCTTTGACTTAAAGGAAAAGGCACACCAAAAAATCTCCCACGAAAAAATCAAGATCAACACGGCCACATCAAGACTTGGCAGCAAAATAATCAACTGCCGTAAAGTATCGCATAGTTGGGGGGATTTAAAAACCATTGAGGAGTTCACATACAATTTTGCAAAAGGAGAAAAGATTGGTTTGGTAGGTCCCAACGGGGTTGGCAAAAGCACCTTCCTTGAGGTGATCACCGGTGCAATCCCTCCGTCAACCGGCCAGATTGACCAAGGAGAAACGCTTCGAATAGGCTATTACCGGCAAAATGGTTTGGAGTTTGACCCAGGAGAGAGTGTCATAGACGCTGTAAGGAAGATTGCAGAGGTTGTTACCCTCTCGGACGGATCCACAATGGAAGTCGGAAGGTTCCTCACCCGTTTCCTCTTCCCCCACTCCACACATAATACTAAAATAGAAAAACTGAGCGGTGGCGAAAAAAGGCGTCTGTACCTGGTTACCGTTTTGATGCAAAGCCCAAATTTTCTGATCCTGGACGAACCTACCAATGATCTTGATATCATTACCCTCAACATCCTGGAAGAGTATCTGGAAAACTTTGCTGGTTGTGTTGTTGTGGTATCCCATGACCGGTTTTTCCTGGACAAGATTGCCCAACATCTATTTGTTTTCCAAGGAAATGGAATTATCAAAGACTATGTGGGAACATATTCTGAGTACCGTGAGCAGGTCAAGGAGACCGAAAAAGAGAAAAACACAGCCAACAATAATGCAAAACAAAACACACAGGATATAAAAAAAGAGGGTAAAACAAAGCTCTCATACAAAGAGAAAAAAGAGCTCGAAAACATAGAGTCAGAACTCTCTGCGCTCGAAAAAGAGAAGGACAGCCTGGAGGCTGCCCTTAATTCAGGAGAACTTGACCCTGTCCGACTTTTGGAATATTCCCAAAACTATTCCAAACTGCTTTCCAAAAGAGATGATTTGGAACTCAAATGGCTGGAACTTTCCGAAAAGGAAGGGTAACCAATCAAGATTGAATTACCGGGTAAGCTTCTTGTATTTAAATCTCTTAGGAGTAATATCACCTAAACGGCGTTTTTTGTTTTCTTCGTATTCAGAATAACTTCCTTCAAAGAAATATACTTTGGAGTCACCTTCAAATGCAAGGATGTGTGTAGCAATACGGTCCAGGAACCAACGGTCATGTGAAATAATCACGGCACACCCCGCAAAATTGTCCAAACCCTCTTCCAAAGCCCTTATTGTATTTACATCCACATCATTTGTAGGTTCGTCCAACAACAACACATTGGCCTCTTGTTTTAGAGTGAGAGCAAGGTGCAAACGGTTCCTTTCACCACCGGACAGAATGCCGCACATCTTCTCTTGGTCTGCCCCGGAAAAATTGAATCTGGAAACATATGCACGCGCATTCACCTCCTTGTTGCCCAATTTTACAAACTCAGAATTATCGGCAATAGTTTCGTATACGGTTTTCCCGGGATCTATCTGTTTATGTTGCTGGTCTACATATGCTACCTTTACAGTCTCTCCTACCATAAAAGAGCCAGCATCAGCCTTTTCCATATCCATGATCATCCTGAAAAGGGTTGTTTTTCCGGCTCCGTTTGGCCCGATAACACCCACTATACCTGCGGGAGGCAACTTGAAACTAAGGTTTTCGAAAAGAACCCTCTCTCCAAAAGCTTTGGTTACATTTTCTGCCTCAATCACTTTGTTTCCCAACCTTGGTCCGTTGGGAATGAATATCTCCAATTTTTCCTCTTTTGCCTTGCCATCTTCATTCAACATTTTTTCATAGGCACCAAGTCGGGCCTTTGATTTTGCTTGCCTTGCCTTGGGCGCCATACGAACCCACTCAAGCTCCCGCTCCAAAGTTTTCCTGCGTTTGCTTTCCTGTTTCTCTTCCTGGGCCAGGCGAGAAGATTTCTGATCCAACCACGAAGAGTAGTTACCTTTCCAGGGAATACCCTCTCCCCTGTCCAGCTCCAGAATCCATCCAGCCACGTTATCAAGGAAATACCTATCGTGGGTAACTGCTATAACAGTCCCTTTGTATTGTTGCAAATGGGCCTCCAACCACTGGATACTCTCTGTATCCAAATGGTTTGTTGGTTCGTCCAGTAAAAGCACATCTGGTTCCTGGAGCAAAAGACGGCAAAGAGCAATCCTGCGTCTCTCTCCCCCACTTAGGTTCCTGACCACAGCATCAGGTTCAGGACACTGAAGCGCATCCATTGCCTTTTCCAGTTTTGAATCAATATCCCAGCCATTTAACTGCTCAATTTTATCTGTGAGTTCGCCCTGGAATTCAATGAGTTTATTCATCTCATCATCATCCATTGGCTCCATGAACTTTGCATTAACCTCTTCGTACTGCTTTAGCAAAGAGACAATTTCATGTGCTCCCTCCTGCACTACCTCCAAAACAGTTTTGGATTCATCCAGTTGGGGTTCCTGTTCCAGATATCCCACGCTGTATCCCGGAGCCCACACAACATCTCCTTGGTAAGATTTCTCTACACCTGCTATTATCTTAAGTAGTGTAGATTTACCAGATCCGTTAAGACCAATTATACCTATTTTTGCCCCGTAAAAAAACGAGAGATAGATATCTTTCAATATTGCTTTGTTATTGTTCGGCAGTATTTTACCTACGCCGTTCATCGAGAAAATTATCTTTTCGTCTGCCATCATTCAAATTGTTTGGCGCAAAGATAATCAATATTTGGCACTAACCGTTTTGGCTACCTGGCATAAACAACAGATGCATCCAATCCAATAGTCAACAAGATAGTATCCAGGTATTGGACAGATATGACAGAGTCCCTCAATTGCTTTGCCCTTTGCATGGAAGCCGCAAACAACTCTTTGTTCTCCTCTTTCAATGGATCTGCAGGAGGCGACTCCATCCTGAGAGGGTTTATGGGTGATCCGTTTTTCCACACCCTAAAATCCAAATGTGGGCCGGTGGAGAGGCCTGTGCTTCCAACATACCCAATCACCTCTCCTTGCCTTACCCTCTTGCCAACGGACAGGCCTTTGGCAAACCTGGAAAGGTGCAAATATGCAGTTGTATAAGTAGAATTATGGCGAATCTTCACCTGGTTGCCTCCGCCTCTGGTGTATGCTCTTTGAGTTACCACGCCGTCACCAATACTCATGACCGGAGTCCCGGTTGGTGCAGCATAATCTATTCCGGTATGTGGCCTCACAACCCTGGTTACAGGATGTCTCCTTGCATAAGAAAATCCCGAAGAGATCCTTGTAAAACTCAACGGAGCTTTTAAAAATGCCTTTTTCAGGTTTTCTCCTTTTTCGTTCCAGTATTGAGGAATCTGGTCCTGTATAAACCTGAATGCATCATAATCCTTTCCGGCATGTCTAAAGACTGCAGAGTGTATTGTCCCAATATCAAAAAATTGATCTCCAACATATAATTCTTCGTATAGCACCTTGAACGAATCCCCTTTGCGAAGACCAAAAAAATCCACAGACCAAGCATAAATTTCTGACAACCTCAAAGCCAGCAATGGATTCATACCAGCATCCGAAACATCATTCCATAAAGAAGAGTTTATAACAGCCTCACCATATTTTATCGTGGAGGATACTCCTCTTTCGTCTACCCTTACGAACAGTGAGTCATGCAGCCCAAAAACCACATACCTTGTACGAGTATCTTCATAAACCAGATATGCCAAAGAGGGCTCCTCTTCCCTTGTGTAAAATGCTTTGTAACCATTTCCCACCTTTATTGTTTTCAAATCGAAAACATCTTCCGATGCTTGGGAAAGGGCATAAGCATCTGCAGCAGATGCTCCCAGCCTTGTAGCCAACGTGGCAAAAAAATCACCCCTTTTAATTACTCCCTCTTTGGAGTCGAACTCAGAAACCGGGAATCCAAACTCATAAACTTCTTCTTGCACAACGGATACCGGAACCGTTAAATCAGTTTCATTTTCATTTGCACAAGCTGCAATCAAAAGCATTGCAAAAACAGAATATACCAATCTCTTCATATCATTATCTTTTTTCTGGATTCGAAGATAGCGATTTAAAATAAAAGTGTTGAAAAGATTGTGGAAAAATTTGTAAAAAAATGTAATAAAGTGGAAAAGATTCTTTAAATTTGCCTAAGTCAAATAAAGGTGGAGAAGCATCCAAATGGTAAAGTTTATAGGAGAATATACAGCAAAGATAGACGATAAGGGCAGAGTGGTCTTCCCTTCATCGCTTAAATCCATGCTGGACTCCCAAGAAGACCAGAAATTTGTGATCAAAAAGGATCTCTATTTCAACTGTCTTGAAATGTATACCTATCAGGAATGGACCCGCCAGTCAGAAGAGGTAAAATCCCGGTTGAATTTCTTCAACAAAGAGCATGCGCTGTTTTGGAGGGAATACATGAGGGACAGGGCTCTGGTAGAACCAGACGGAAAACTCGGGAGGATTACCATACCAAAACGGCTCCTGGACGATATTGGCATCCAAAAGGAGCTGGTTTTTGCCGGCAACGATCATAAAATAGAGATTTGGGCCAAAGAAAACTACAACAGGGAGAAACTTCCCGGTAGCGATTATTCAACACTTGCACAGAAAATATTAGGATAAGGAGGTGGTCATGGAAAATTACCACATACCAGTACTACTTGAAGAAAGTGTATCCGCCATGGCATTGCAAAACGGCGGTATATATGCAGACGTAACCTTTGGTGGTGGCGGTCACAGCAAGGCTATACTGGAAAGGATGGGTGCCAAATCAAAACTGATTGCCATGGACAGGGACAGCGATGCCCTTGCAAATGCACCAGATGACAAACGATTGACTTTGGTCCACAACAACTACAGGTTTTTAAGCAACTACATAGAATACAATGGCTATAATAAGATAGACGGAGTATTGGCAGATCTCGGAGTCTCATCACATCAATTCGATACAGAACAAAGAGGTTTCTCTTTCCGTTTTGACTCACCTCTTGACATGAGGATGAATCAAAAAGCAAAAACCACTGCAGCCCAGATTTTAAATAGTTATCAGCAGGATCACCTGGCAAAAATCCTTTACCTGTACGGAGAGGTAGAAAACAGCAGGAAAGTGGCCGCACTGGTATGTGCAGAAAGGGATAAAGGAGAGATTACCACCACATTCGATTTGAACAGGATATTAGCTCCGGTTCTACCAAAATTCGCCGAACACAAATATTTGGCAAAAGTATACCAGGCCCTCAGGATAGAGGTAAACGGAGAGATGAGGGCCCTGGAACTTTTTTTGGAAAGCGTACCATCCATCCTCAAACCAGGCGGAAGATTAGTTGTGATAACGTACCACTCCCTGGAAGACAGGATGGTGAAAAACTGTATGAAAACCGGGAATGTGACAGGGCACATAGAGAAAGACCTCTATGGCAATTTTGACACACCATTCAAAGTAATAACAAAAAAGCCAATCCTTCCCCAAGAGGGAGAAATAGCCCAAAACACAAGGGCAAGGAGTGCCAAACTTAGGGTTGCAGAAAAAATTTAAAGAGATGGCTCAGAAAAACTGGATGAACGAAATACTGGGGGGGCAGATACTGTTACATAGCGGTATTCTGCAACATGCTCGTTTTGTATTATTTGTCTTTGTTTTGGTAATCTTTTACATTGCGCTCAACTTCTCGGTAGAACAAAGCCTGCGGATAGAAAGACGCAACAATGCAGAACTGAAACATCTCAAATCGGACTACACCAGCAAAGCAGCCAAACTACAGTACCATAGCAAACGCGGAGAGGTGGAAATAAGATTGCAAAAGCTCAATTCAACCCTCAAACCGCCAGTCAATCCACCAGCCAGAATAATAATGGAGGAGTAGGCTATGAAAAAGATAATAAAAAGAATATACTTTATTTATGCATTCGTAGTACTGCTGGGCTTTGTAATAATAGGCCAAATAATTTACCTGCAATTTTTTGCAGAGATAACAGTCACAGATGCAGATATCTCGTTCCGTCAAGAAGAGATTGAGGCAAACAGAGGCAGTATCCTGGCCAGGGATTCAAGACCCCTCTCTACCTCGGTACCCTATTACCAGATAAGGATGGATTGTGTTGTCCCCGACAAGCAGCTTTTGACACAAGAGATAGACCAACTTGCAAAAGAGCTGTCCAATTTCTTCAAAGACAAAAGCGCTGCCGCATACAAAAACCAGATATTAAAGGCAAGGAAAGAGGGGAAAAGGTACATGGCAATTGGGAACCGGCTTGTAGATTACAGCGAAATGATTGAAATAAAGCAGTTCCCTGTATTCAAATACGGATCGTTGAAAGGAGGTATAATTACCGAACAAAAGAACAGGCGCAACAATCCATATGGCAGATTAGCATACAGGACAATAGGATTCATCAACTCAAATGGTGTAGGAGCAGGACTGGAAGCAAGTTTCAACCATGACCTGCAAGGAATACCAGGCAGACAGACCGTCCAAAAAGTGCTGGGCGGAGAGTGGATCCCCGTGATCAGTGAAAAATCATTGCAGCCACACGACGGTTACGATGTGCTGACCACCTTGGACATAGACATCCAGGAGGCTGCGGAAAACGCCCTTAAAGAACAACTTTCCCTCTCAGAAGAGATAGAAGGGGCCACGGCAATTGTCATGGAAGTGAAAACAGGTGCCATAAGGGCAATTGCAAATATGAAAAAAGGCAAAGGAGGCTCCTTTGATGAGTCGTACAATTATGCAATAGGACATGCTACGGAACCTGGCTCTACATTCAAGCTTGCAACCCTTGTAGCTTTACTGGAAGATGGCTATGTTACATTAGACTCAAAAATTGATGCCGGGGATGGCAAATGGAGGTATAGCTCTGCCTCATACAGCGATGTCGGAAAGGGACTTGGAGAGATAACAGTAAAAGAGGCATTCCAGAAATCATCCAATGTAGCATTTGCAAAACTAGCTGTAGAACACTATGCCAACAACGAAAAAAGATTTGTAGACCGAATCATGAACATGAAAATCACAGAAAAATTCAACCTGGAAATCAAAGGAGCAGCAGGTACTGTGATATACACACCTGGAGATGCAATGTGGTCGGGAGTATCATTACCATCAATGGCAATAGGATATGCAACAATGCTCACTCCTCTCCATACATTGACATTCTACAATGCAATAGCCAATAATGGCAAGATGATGAAACCATATTTTGTAGAGAATATCCAGAAAAACGGAGAGGTCTACAAAAAGCTGGGGCCACAGGAGATCAGCGGATCAATCTGCTCAAAAAAAACAGTAGAACTAGTAAAGGCTGCACTAAGGGGTGTTGTAGAAGAGGGAACCGGGAAAATCATACAAGACAATCGCTACTCAATATCTGGCAAAACCGGAACAGCAAGGATTGCTTTTGATGGTAAATATATAGATGCGCAAGGTTACCGCAGGCACCAAGCCACGTTTGCAGGTTTCTTCCCTTCCGAAAACCCAAAATACTCTGCTATAGTTGTCCTATACTCCTCCAAAACAAGAGGTAATTTTTACGGAGGTTCCTGGTCGGCACCTGTATTCAAAAAGATAGCCGACAAAATTTATGCAAACAGTCCGGACTGGAACTCCCCTTTGGATGTGAAAATAACCGACAGCCTGGGCACTCCCCCCCTTCTTGCAGGAAGAGGCAGCGAAATAAAAAATTCACTCACATATCTTCCAAATGGAAGTTCTGTGAAAATAAAAGAGAGTGACTGGGTTGTAAAAGACAGTACCAAAAGCAAGCTGGTCGCGACAACCATAGAAAACGGAATTATCCCCGATGTAAGGGATATGGGACTCAAGGATGCTTTGTACATATTGGAGAATATGGGATACAGGGTCACTTTCTCCGGAAAAGGCAAGGTAACCTCACAATATCCTCAACCAGGGACATCACTAACCAGAAACCAATTGGTAGAAATAAAGCTTAAAGAGATTTATGAGACTGAATGAACTAATATACAAAGATGAGGCAGTAACCATAACCAACGATTCAAACCCTCATATATCATCTGTCACATTCGATTCCAGGGATGTTGCAGAGGATTCTTTGTTTGTGGCAATCAAGGGAAGTGTTTCCGATGGGCATGATTATATCAAACAGGCAATTGAGAACGGAGCAACAGCTGTTTTGTGTGAAAAAATGCCGGTCGGTTTGGCAGACAACAACAGGAATCATCCAGTTACAATCATACAAACAGAAAGCAGCCACAAGATGCTAGGATTGGTTTCATCACGTTTTTATGGCAACCCTTCGTCCAAGATGAAAGTTGTGGGAATAACGGGTACCAACGGCAAGACAACAACTGTAACATTGCTTTACAATCTGTTTACTTCATTGGGATACATATGCGGCCTCATATCCACAATAGAAAATTATGTCGGTACCAGACGATACCCTTCAACACACACTACACCTGACCCTTTGAGCTTAAACAAACTGATGTTTGAAATGAACAAACAGGGTTGTGAATTTTGCTTCATGGAGGTAAGCTCACATGCCTTAGACCAAGACAGGGTTTGTGGAATCAAGTTTGAAGGTGCATTATTTTCAAACATAACCCACGATCATTTAGATTATCATAAAGATTTCCTTTCATACATAAATGCCAAAAAAAAGCTTTTTGACAACCTGCCTTCTTCTTCCTTTGCCCTTGTCAACATAGACGACAGGAATGGGAAAACAATGGTACAGAACTGCAATGCAAACACCTACACATATTCTTGCCTTTCACATGCCAACTTCAATTGCAAGGTGATAGAAAGCACACTTGAAGGGATGCTCATGAAAATTGGCACCCATGACGTGTGGGCAAAATTCATAGGGCTCCATAATGCATACAATCTTCTTGCTGTATACTCCACAGCCATTTTGCTTGGGGGTGACCAACAAGAGGTGCTCACTGCCTTGAGCGCCCTTGAAAATGTTGCGGGCAGGCTGGAATACATAAAAGGGGCAAATGATATAACTGCAGTTGTAGATTACGCCCATACTCCAGATGCCCTGTCAAATGTCCTGAGGACTCTCAAGGAGGTTTCAACCGATACCCAACTTGTAACGGTTTTTGGTTGCGGAGGTAACCGGGACAAATCCAAAAGACCCGAGATGGCCCGGGTGTCAGCAAGATATTCCGACAAAATAATAGTAACATCAGACAATCCCAGGTTTGAAGATCCCGATGAAATAATAAAAGAGATCAAAACCGGATTCGAAAACAAAGAGCTTGTCAAGACACTTTTCATTACAGACCGTAGGGAAGCCATAAAGGCAGCACTGACCATGGCCTCTCCAGGCGCAATTGTACTTGTGGCTGGCAAAGGACATGAAACCTACCAGGATGTGAAAGGGGTAAAAGAACATTTTGATGACAAGGAAGAGATTAACAATGTATTCAATTTAATGTCATAGATAATGCTGTACAACCTATATGAATATTTAAAGGATTTTGTGGATTTTCCAGGTTTAGGATTATTCCAGTACATCTCTTTCAGGGCTTTTTCTGCAGTTTTGTTATCCTTGGCAATTGCTTTGTTTGCTGGAAAAAGGATTATAAACAAACTGGCAAAAAAACAGATTGGAGAAGAGATCAGAGATCTGGGACTTGAAGGTCAAATGCAAAAGAAAGGGACTCCGACCATGGGTGGGGTTATTATTCTGGTTGCTACCCTCATTCCTGCAATACTGCTTGGAGACCTTACAAATGTATATGTATTGCTTCTTTTGGTAACCACAATATGGCTAGGCACAATCGGGTTCATAGACGACTATATTAAGGTATTTAAAAAGAACAAGGAAGGTCTTCATGGCAAATTCAAAATATATGGTCAGGTGACCTTGGGCCTGATAGTAGGGATAACCTTGTATGCCAGTGAACAATCGGTAATAAGGGTAGCCGTAAAGGCTGCCAGCCACGAAATTTATTCCGAAGTTGTAGAGGGGAATGGTGACAACAAGAACACACTATATTTCCAGGACGAAAAAAGCACAAAGACTACAATCCCGTTTATCAAAAACAACGAGTTTGATTATGCCTGGTTAGCTCCATTCAAGGGAGAAACCAAAGAAAAAATTGCATGGGTAATTTACATAATAGTTATAATTTTCATTGTAACAGCAGTTTCCAACGGGACCAACCTTACCGATGGCATGGATGGACTGGCTACAGGAGTATCTGTCATTACAGGAACCACCTTAGCCATATTGGCATACCTTTCGGGAAATATAATTTATTCCAATTATCTGCAAATATTGTATTTGCCTAATACCGGAGAGATAGTGATTGTTTTGGCCGCTTTTATTGGTGCATTGATAGGATTTCTCTGGTACAACTCATATCCGGCACAAGTATTCATGGGAGACACAGGCAGTCTGGCAATTGGTGGAATCATAGCCGTGGCTGCTATCATGATAAAAAAAGAACTCCTGATTCCAATTTTATGTGGAATCTTCTTCGTGGAAAGCCTCTCGGTAATTGTACAAAGATTGTATTTCAAATACACACGCATAAAGTACGGCAAAGGTGTCAGGGTCTTTAAAATGACTCCGCTGCACCATCATTTCCAAAAAGAAGATGTCCAAGCTTTGATACAAAATCCAAGGAAAGCCCTTCCAGAAGCCAAGATTGTGACAAGGTTCTGGATCATAGCAATATTCCTTGCAGTAATCACAATAATAACACTAAAAATAAGATAATATGTCAAAAGTGGTAATATTAGGTGGAGGTGAGAGCGGAACAGGCGCAGCTGTGCTTGCAATGGTAAAAGGACATGAAGTCTTTTTATCAGATTGCAACATGATTACGGAAGAAGCCCGTAACATACTGTCCCAAAATGGCATTGAATTCGAAGAAGGGGGCCATACCCGGGAAAAGATCATGGATGCCCAACTTGTTGTGAAAAGCCCGGGCATTCCCGATACTGTTCCCATAATTGATGAGATTACAGCTGCTGGCATCCCTGTGATTTCTGAAATTGAATTTGCAGGAAAATACGATAAAGCAAAAAAAATATGTGTTACAGGTAGTAATGGAAAGACAACCACGGCTTCCATCATTTATTTCCTGCTTAAAAATGCAGGGCTCAATGTAGGATTGGCAGGGAATATCGGCACCAGCTATGCCTATCAGGTTGCTACATGTGATTACGATTACTATGTATTGGAGATAAGCAGTTTCCAATTAGACGGAATGTACGATTTCAAAGCAGACATAGCCGTTTTGCTCAACATAACTCCAGATCATCTTGACAGATACGGAAATGAGATGGAAAATTACATCAAAGCCAAATTCCGCATCACTCAAAACATGTCATCGGAAGATTGCTTTATCTTTTGCGCAGATGACCAAGTGAGCATTGAACATCTGGACAAAATAGTCCTTCATGCAAAACAACTACCTTTCAGCCAAGAAAAAGAGGTAGAACAAGGGGCATTTGTAAAAGAAGAAAAGATGCATGTCAAATATACCGATAAAGATTATCAGATGTTCCTGAATGAGTTGTCACTCCAGGGCAAACACAACATCTACAACTCAATGGCAGCAGCAATAACAGGAAAGGTCCTGAACATAGAGAATGATGTAGTGAGAGAAAGCCTCACTACCTTCCAAGGTGTTGAGCACCGACTGGAGAAAGTTTTAAAAGTAAAGAATGTCCTTTATATTAACGACTCAAAAGCTACAAATGTCAACTCTACCTGGTATGCGCTGGAAAGCATGACAACACCGGTTGTATGGATAGCTGGTGGAAAGGACAAAGGAAACGACTATGAACCCCTTTTCGAACTTGTAAAGGAAAAAGTAAGGGTGATGATTTGCCTTGGAGCAGACAACAGAAAACTACATGAATGCTTCAAAGACAAAGTAGGAGAAATCTATGACGCTGCTTCAGCTTCGGAAGCAGTAGAACTTGCCTACAAACACTCAATACCTGGCGAGACTGTTCTGTTGTCCCCTGCATGCGCAAGCTTTGACCTTTTCAAAAACTTCGAAGACAGAGGCAAACAATTCAAAGAGGCAGTAAGCAAACTATAAACCGGCAAAGCAATGGACAGCATTAATTTAGGTATATTCAGGCTAAGAGGCGACAAGGTGATATGGATAATCGTATTCCTGTTGTGCCTTATTTCCATTGCTGCAGTATACTCTTCCAGCAGTTCCCTTGCTTTCAGCGAGAAAAAGAGCACCATGGACTATCTGCTAAGACAACTCAAATTCGTTGTCTTTAGCTTGACCACGCTTTTTGTTTTCTACAATATACCACTGGGCATCTACCGGATGTTCTCATATCTGGTAATGCCACTCAGTATATTGTTATTGGTGGTTACACTGACATCGGGGGCTTCATACAATAGTGCAGACAGGTGGATCAAAGTATTTGGATTCACAATACATACCGGAGAAATTGCCAAGATTGCAACAATAATGTACCTGTCACGAGTGATGGAGGCGCGCAAGTTCGAAACTTTCAAAGAGTTTGCAATTTGGATCATCGCACCCACAGGAATTGTGATATTGCTTATATTATACGGAAGTATCTCCACAGGACTGCTTGTTACTGCAGTTACATTCGTGATGCTTGTAGTTGCAGGCATTAAGTGGATGCACCTGTTGAAAGCATCGCTCATTGCAATATCTGCAGGAGCACTTGTCCTGTTGCTCAACCTCTCCTTCGGAATCTTCCCCAGGGTAGAGACTGCAGTGAACAGGATCAAGAATTTTGCCACGGAAGATACATTGACTTCGGAGTTGACCCCTATGCAAAGGCAACAAATACTTGACAAGACATACCAGGCCAATATGGCAAGGATAGCTGTTGCATCTGTAGGTGTGCTCGGGAAAGGACCCGGCAACAGTACCCAAAGGAACTTCCTCCCCCACCCTTACTCCGATTTCATTTATGCTATAATCATAGAGGAGTGGGGATTGCTCATTGGCGGAATCGGGGTATTGATGTTGTACCTGTGGTTCCTGGCAAGGGCAATCATCATTACAAAAAAATGCACTACCATATTTAGTTCAATGCTGGTCATGGGATTGGCTATTTTGATAACAACACAGGCTTTGCTGCATATATGTGTAAACGTTGGACTGTTACCAGTAACAGGTCACACATTGCCCCTGATCAGCCTTGGGGGAACATCACTTATGATCATGGGAGGAGCCTTTGGAATGATACTGTCTGTGAGCAGGACTGTAGAAAAAGGGAATGATGTTGAGGTAGTTGACCAAACAGAGACAGCAAATGTTTCCGAAACAGAAAATAGAGCAAAAGAGGTATGAAAGCAAAAAGGATCATAATAAGTGGTGGTGGTACTGGAGGACATATCTTCCCTGCCATTTCAATTGCCAATGCATTGAAAAGGCTGGATCCTGAATGTGAAATCTTGTTTGTGGGAGCCTCAGGCAGGATGGAGATGGAAAGGGTCCCGGCGGCGGGTTACAAAATAGTAGGACTTCCTGTGGCAGGATTGAAAAGGTCATTATCCCTTTCCAATCTCAAAGTTCCATATATGTATGTAAAAAGCATCTTGATGGCAAATAAAATAATAGATGATTTCCGGCCTCATGCTGCAGTAGGAGTTGGAGGTTATGCAAGTGCACCTCTGTTAAAATCTGCATCTTCAAAACAAGTCCCCTACCTTATACAAGAACAGAATTCATATGCAGGTGTCACAAACAAAATGCTGGCAAAAAAAGCGCAAAAGATATGTGTTGCTTATGAAAGTATGGAGAAGTTTTTCCCAAAAGAGAAGATTATAATCACCGGGAATCCTGTTCGAAGCACAATAAAAAGGGCTACCGAGCAAGAGAAAAGAGCCGCAAAAACATTATTCGGATTCAAGCAAGAGCAGCCGGTATTGCTGGTTGTCGGAGGTAGTCTTGGATCTGGGACCCTCAACAAAACCTTGCAAAACTGGATTGTCAAAAACAGACAAGTGCAAATAGGAATCATATGGCAGTATGGTAGATACTATAAATCACAAGTAGAATCCTTCAATCGGGAGAACCCAAGGGAAAACATATTGGCCAAAGAATTCATTTCCAATATAGATCAAGCTCTTTCGGCAGCAGATGTGGTGGTTTCAAGGGCAGGTGCAGGAACAATTTCAGAGTTATGCATTGCAGGTAAAGCCACAATATTTGTTCCATCTCCTAATGTTGCCGAAGACCATCAGACATCCAATGCAATGGCATTGGTAAACAAGGGCTGTGCGTTGGTTGTAGCCGACAAGGATGCAAATGCAATCCTTATGGACAAGGCTGCAGAACTTTTGGAAAACAAAGAAAGGATAGAGCAGCTGGAAAGTTCAATAATGAAAATGGCCCTGTACGAATCGGACATTAAAATTGCCAAAGAGGTGCTGCAGCTTTGCAATCTTAAAAAAGGAGGTAATTAAATGGATAATGTATACTTGATAGGAATTGGCGGAATAGGGATGAGTGCACTTGCAAGGTACTACAAACACAACAATTTGTTTGTGGCAGGATATGACAGGACACCCTCCAATCTTACAAGCCATCTCCAGGCAGAGGGTATAGATATCAATTTCCAGGATTCCGTGGATATCATCCCAAAAAGGATCAAGGATAACCCTGACAGCCTGATAATTTTTACCCCGGCAATACCAAAGGATTCTGCACAACTGCAATGGTTCAAAGACAACGACTATAAAATACTTAAAAGGTCCCAGGCTTTGGGATACCTTGCTGCATCAAAAAAATGCCTTGCGGTTGCAGGGACCCACGGGAAAACCACAACATCTACATTATTGGCGCACCTGCTACACGACTCAGGTGAAGGATGCACAGCTTTCCTTGGCGGTATCTCTTCCAATTACAACACCAACCTTATACTGAGCAAAAACAATGTACTGGTTGCAGAGGCCGATGAATTTGACCGCTCATTCCTCCAGTTGTGGCCAGAAATTGCAGTTGTAACTTCTGCAGATGCAGACCATTTGGATATCTACAACAACCACGAAACCATCTTGGGTGCTTTTGCCGATTTTGCAGGACAGGTAAAAAAATCCGGGACATTGATTGTTAAAAAAGGACTTGAATCAAAAATAACCGGAAAAACACTCTCCAAGGTCCTCATTTATTCCTACGACCAACCATGTGATTTCTTTGCCAGTGAAATAGTCCCGATGGATGGAGGATTTTTCAGTTTCACCTTCAATTACCCTGGAGGTAAGATAGAAGGTTGCAGGGTCGGGATACCAGGCTGGATCAATGTCGAGAATGCCATAGCTGCTTCTGCCATAGCTGTAACTCACGGGCTTTCACCTGAATCTATCAAGAAATCGTTGGCAACATTCAAAGGAGTAAGGAGAAGGTTCGACATCAGGATCAATACTCCTGAATGCTCCTACATAGACGATTACGCACATCATCCAGGAGAGTTGGAAGCTGCAATAAGCTCTATGCGCAATATTTTCCGGAACAGGAAGCTGACAGTAGTGTTCCAGCCACATTTATATACAAGGACAAGGGATTTTGCAGATGGGTTTGCACAGAGTCTTGGAATGGCAGACGAACTAATCCTTATGGACATATACCCGGCCAGGGAACTGCCTATAGATGGTGTATCGTCCAAGATGATCCTGGATAAAGTGAAGCTGCAAGAGAAAACCCTTGCAAACAAGGATAATTTGATGGAGATAATAGCAAATAAAAAAATAGATGTATTGGTAACATTTGGAGCAGGTGATATTGACAGGTTCACAGATATGATAGAAAAGCAATTGAAAGAGCAGTACAATGTTTAAGAAGATCCTCATATATACAGGCTACTTTTTAGTAACTGCTGCTTTGGCAGTCTACTTTTACTTTTCCTCTGCCTTGACCTCATCCCAATGCAAGGAGATAACATGCAACAGAATAGAGGTTATCATAAAGGACAGCGCACAAAACAGGTTTGTGAGCCGTAGCGAGATAGTTGGTTTGCTGGAAGAGGAGGGTATAAGGACAAATGAAAGTAAAATCAAACATATAAATCAGCACAATCTGGAACTGGCCATAAACAACCGCACTGCAGTAAAAGTTTCCCATGTAAGTGTCACCAGAAGTGGCAAAATACAGGTACAAGTAACCCAAAGAAGACCCATAATACGCATCGAAACAACAAATGGAGGTTTTTACATGGATGATTCAGCTTATGTATTTCCTTTGATCAGAAGTTTCACTTCATATGTACCTGTTGTCTCTGGAAATGTTCCGCTCCCTTTTCCTCCGGGTTTCCGGGGTAATGCCGACCTGTCCGACAAATGGGCTTCCGGAATTTACCAGCTTGCCCTGTACATGGATAACAACCAGGAGTGGAATACATTGATAGAACAAATCCATATAGACTCAAAGGGAGTCATGACCATGACCCCGAGAGCAGGAATAACAGAGATAATATTTGGTTCTCCGGAAAATATAGATTACAAATTCAGCAAACTCAACCTTTTTTATACCAAGGTAATACCGGCCAAAGGCTGGTATACATACAAAACCGTGGACTTGAGTTTTGACAACCAGTTAGTATGCAAATTGAATGATAAAAAAAATAATAAACAGATAAAAACTTGAACATATGGATAATTACATTGCAGCAATAGATTTGGGCACCACCAAAGTGGTTACATTGGTGGGAGAGAAGACAGAAACAGGTTTCAGGGTAGTTGCCTACATGGAGGTTCCCTCAAAAGGAGTTTTGAGAGGTGAGGTGGTAAACATCCAGAATGTATTGGACTCACTAATGCCATCCATTTCTGAGATAAGAAAAAACTATAACATTGATATAAAAGATGTCTACGTTGGGATTGCAGGTCAAAATATCAAATGTATGGATGCCCGGCTCAGCCGGAACCGCAGTAAATCAGATGATCTTATCATGGAAGATGAAATAGGGGAAATGATGAAAGAGATGGCAAACTCAAGGGTCAATGCCGGGGAAAAGATTCTTCATGTGATTCCTCAGTCCTACAATGTAGATGACCACATTGGGGTTGACAACGCAAGCGGGATGACCGGGACAAGGATAGAGGGCGATTACAAACTCTTCATAGGAAAAGTGAATTCTGTTGAACACAGCAAACTTGTAATCAACAGGGCTGGCTTGAATCTTAAAGAATTGATTTTGGAACCAGTTGCCTCGGCAAAATCAGTCCTCACAGAAGATGAGATGGAGCTTGGGGTAGCAATGATTGACATGGGTGGTGGTACAACAGACCTGCTTATTTACCACAACAACATAATCAGGCACACAGCTGTCATACCTTTTGGAGGCAACTCAGTTACAGAAGATTTGAGACAAGGGTGCAGCGTTTCCCTCAAAAATGCAGAGCAAATGAAAATACAATATGGCTCATGCTACAGCGAGTATGCACCGGAAAACAAGACTGTAGTTATTCCGGGTATTGGCGGACTTGAAAACAGGGAGGTTTCCTTCAAGGTAATTGCAGGTATCATCGAAGCAAGGGTAGAAGAGATAATAGAGGCTGTAATGTACGAAATTGAGAATTCCGGATATATGGATAAACTTGGGGCCGGCATCGTTATCACTGGTGGAGGATCACAATTGACAAACCTAAAACAGTTTGTGCAATCCAAGACAGGATATGCAGTAAGGCTTGCATCCCCGGTATTCAACCTCTCTGCCGACACTCCGCAGGACATTTTCAAACCATCTGCATCTACTGCAATTGGCCTGATGATGCTGGGACATGAAAAAAAGAGAGAGAACAAAGATATTCCATTGGAAAATCCGGTCCTGTTCCAAGATGATGAACTGGAGACTGTAAGCTCTGCAAAAGAGATTGGCAAACAAAGAAAAGAGAAGAAAAAGAGCAAAGGCCTGCTCAAAAGCATACCCACATTTTTAGGGGATATATTTGACACAACCAATAATGAAGCATAACTTTGCATTATGATGGACGATTTTTTACCAACAGATTGGGAATCCGCTAAAGCTCTCATTAAGGTCATTGGAGTCGGAGGTGGAGGGGGGAATGCAGTCAACCAGATGTACCGTCAAGGTATAAAAGATGTTGACTTCCTCATTTGCAACACAGACAGCCAAGCTCTCAAGGCAAGCCCTGTACCGGAAAAAATCCAGTTGGGCAGTGATGTCACAAGGGGATTGGGTGCCGGCTGCAATCCCGAAAAGGGAAGAAAGGCAGCTATGGAAAGTATGGACGCTATTCAAGCCTCTTTGGAGGGCGGGACAGAGATGGTGTTCATTACAGCCGGAATGGGTGGAGGCACAGGAACCGGAGCTGCACCTGTTATTGCTCAAGTAGCAAGGGAAATGGGATTGCTGACGGTAGCAGTTGTCACTTTACCGTTCAGGGACGAAGGGCCTGAATTCCTAAAAAGGGCAATACTTGGAATCAAAGAGCTTGAAAAAAATGTAGACAGTTTGCTCATTATTGACAACCAAAAACTTTACAAGATCTTTGGAGAACTCTCTATTTTTGAGGCTTTCCCAAAAGCAGATGCAGTACTGTCCACAGCAGTGAAAGGAATTGCAGAGATAATAACTCTGCCTGGCTTTATAAATGTAGATTTTGCCGATGTGCGTATGGTCATGGAAAACAGTGGCATGGCATTAATGGGATCTGGGACAGCCAGTGGAGAAAACAGAGCGATAAGAGCTGTGGAAGAGGCATTTTCATCTCCATTGCTAAACGACTTCGACCTGACCTCTGCCAAAAATGTGCTTGTAAACATAACCTCCAGCGACAAACATGGCCTTACCATGGCAGAACTCTCACAGGTTATGGACTATATTGGTGAATTTACCGGGGGAAGTGCATCCAACTTCAAGCGTGGGGTTAAATGCGACACCGGCATAGGAGAGGCCATTAGTGTTACCATAGTAGCTACAGGCTTTGATATGAACAGCCTGCCACAGATCTCCTCTACCGGAGGTGAAATAATTGGCGTACATGTACTTGGTGGTGAAGAATCTCAAAAAGAGAGCGTGCAAATCAAAGATACACCAGAAGAGAAAATCACGATTATCTCTGTACCCGCTCCTGCCCAAAAAAAACCTGTCCGTACCAATGATAATGACACCAATGAAGAGGGGGGATTCCTCAAAAAAGAGAAACCAACCCTAATCATGGAGCCGGGAGAAGACATTACAAAACTTGAAACCCAGCCTGCATACGTGAGAAAACAGCTTAAAGTAAAACAACAGGAGAACAAGCTAAATGTCAACGACACCAAGGAGAGCAGTACTTTCAAATTAGGAGAAAACAACGGGAAACAACAATTGCTTTCTGACAATTCATATATACACCAAAACCAGGATTAAAATGGGAAGAATAACAAGAGTGAGGTTTGCGCCCAGCCCTACCGGGCCTCTGCATATGGGAGGCGTAAGGACCGCTTTGTACAACTATTTGTATGCAAAACAAAAAGGCGGCACATTTGTACTTAGGATAGAAGATACCGATTCACAAAGATTTGTCCCGGGAGCAGAGGAGTATATAATAGAGTCCCTCGCATGGTGCGGGATATCTCCCGAAGAGGGAGTTGAAGATGGAAAGATTGTTACACAACCATCTCCAAAACACCCACATGCACCATACAGGCAATCTCAAAGAAAGGATATTTACAAACAATATGCTTTGCAACTGGTACAACAAGGTGATGCATATTACGCATTTGACACATCCCAGGAGCTTGACATAATGAGAAGCAAAGCAGAGGCAGAGGGTAAAGCATTCACATACAACCACCAATCCAGGATGTCCCTGAACAACTCTCTCACAATTGAGAAGGAAGAGACCCAAAAAAGGATTTCATCATCTTCCAACTGGGTCATAAGGTACAAAATGCCTCATGACAAGATCATCAAGATGGCAGACTTGATTAGAGGTGATATAGAAGTTGACAGTTCTACATTGGATGACAAAGTTTTATGGAAAGCTGCAGATGGCCTGCCTACATACCACCTGGCAAATGTGGTGGATGACAAACTCATGGAAATCACCGATGTAATAAGAGGAGAAGAGTGGCTTCCATCCCTCCCGCTCCATTATATGCTTTATGAATCACTGGGGTGGAACAATCTAAGGCCATCATTTGCACACCTCTCGCTTTTGCTAAAGCCAGATGGCAAAGGGAAACTGAGCAAAAGAGATGGCGACAGGCTTGGATTCCCGGTATTTCCTCTGGAATGGAAAAACGACAAAGGCGAAGTTTCCAAAGGTTACCGCGAAGAGGGGTACTACCCCGAAGCATTTGTGAATATGCTGGCATTCATGGGGTGGAACCCAGGGACAGAACAAGAGGTTTTTTCTTTGGAAGAGTTGGCAAAGGCTTTCTCCTTGGAGAGAGTCATTCACTCAGGGGCCAAATTCAATGCAGAGAAGGCCAAATGGTATAACCAAGAGTACCTCAGGATGAAACCAACCAGTCAACTGGCAGGAGAGTTCACACCAATCCTCAATTCAAAAGGTATTTACAAAGATCAGGAATATATATCCAAAGCCATAGAACTCATAAGGGACAGGATCTCTTTTGTCAATGAAATATGGCCACTTTCAAATTATCTTTTTGAAGCTCCTGAAGTTTTCGATCAAAAGGTAAAGGCAAAATTTTGGAAAGGAGATATACCGGCAACCATAGCTAGGGTTAAGGAAATGCTTGCAAATATAAAAGAGTTTACCAAAGAGGAGATAGAAGAGCAACTTCCCCTGTTCATAAAATCCAACGATCTTCCTATGGGTGCAGTGATGAATTCCCTGAGACTATTGCTGGTGGGAGAATCCAAAGGGCCTGGAGTTGCGGACATCATGGCTTTGATTGGAAAGGAAGAGACCTTGGCACGTTTGGGAAAAGAGATTTGACCCTTACAGGTTCCTTATCCTTTTTTCCCACCTCCATGCCGATTTCATGATTTGGTCCAAAGGGGTATCTGCCTTCCAACCCAACACTTGGTTTGCTTTGGAGGGATCTGCCCAAACCTGTTCTATGTCTCCCTTTCTCCTCGGAGCAATTTTAAAAGGGACTTCCAGTGAGTTTGCTTTCATGAATTCATCCAGCACCTCCAACACAGACAATCCCCTTCCTGTCCCCAAATTGAAGTATTCAAGGGTGCCCCTTTCATGCATAGATTGCAACCTGTCTATAGCAGCAACATGAGCTTTTGCTAAATCACAAACATAAATATAGTCCCTGATGCATGAACCATCCGGGGTATTGTAATCATTCCCGAACACACTAAGTTCTTTTCTCAAGCCGGCAGCCGTTTGTGTAACAAAAGGAAGCAAATTTTGCGGAACTCCCCGGGGAAGTTCTCCAATATGTGCAGAAGGATGTGCTCCGACAGGATTGAAATACCTAAGGGAAATCATATTCAACTTGCTGTTGCCAGACTTGATGGTATCCTCAAGGATACTTTCGCACATCTGTTTAGTCTTTCCATATGGCGACTGGGCAGGTTGTAAAGGGGCATCCTCCGAAACCGGAAGGAATTCCGGATCGGGTTGTCCGTAAACAGTACAAGAAGAAGAAAAAACTATAGAAGAAGGACCCTGTTCTTCCATCACTTCTACAAGATTGAGCAAGGATACCAGGTTGTTCCTGTAATAGATCAAAGGATGCTCCACACTCTCTCCAACTGCTTTGTAAGCTGCAAAGTGAATGGCGTGACGGATTCCTTTGTCTCTTTGAAAAAGGTTACGCATAGCGTCAATATCGGTACAGTCAAGTTTTTCAAAAAGAGGGCTCACTCCCGTTATCTTTTCTATCCCTTCCAGTACATCCAAAGAGGAATTAGAGAGGTTATCGACGATAACAGGCTGGTAACCTGCCGCATATAGCTCAACGACAGTATGGGACCCAATGTATCCGGCCCCTCCTGTCACCAATACTTTTACCCTTTCCATAATTCAAATCATTAGTTATTGTAAAACTCCTTGATTGCGTTGCAAATTACTTGCTGGATATCCAAATCCAACTCAGTATGCATTGGCAAAGAAAGCACATCGTTTGCAAATTTTTCGGAATTGGCAAGACTGACCCTGGTAACTGAAATCTCTTTAAACGCCTTTTGTTTGTTTAAAGAGAGAGGGTAGTAAGTCATGGATGCAATCCCTTTGGTTGCCAAAAACTCCCTGAGTTGATCGCGTTTTTGCACACAAATCGTGAATTGATGGTAAACATGGTTGCTGTAATCACTCTCCTGAGGTAACCTTACCTCCTTCACATCCCTCAAAAGTTCCCTGTACACACCAGCTGCCTTTTGCCTGGCAGCCGAATAAGAATCCAGATATTTTAGTTTCACATCCAGAATTGCAGCCTGAATGGAATCCAACCTGGAGTTGCAACCTATGATATCATGGTGGTACTTGACCTTCTGTCCATGATCAGTTACCATTTTTATCCTGGCTGCAATCTTACTGTTTTGTGTGAAGATAGCTCCCCCGTCTCCATAGCAACCTAAATTCTTGGTCGGGAAAAAAGAGGTGCAACCAATATCACCTATTGTCCCAAGGAATTTTTCCGTTCCGTCACTGAACTTGTATTTTGCCCCAAGAGCCTGGGCGTTATCTTCTACAACATACAAGGAGTGTGCTTTTGCAATTTTCATAATCTGCTCCATGGGTGCCGCCTGACCAAACAAATGGACCGGTACGATAGCTTTGGTTTTTGGAGATATGGATTTTTCTATATCCTGGACACTAATATTGAATGTTTGTTCGTCAACATCCACCAAAACCGGCACCAATCCCAACAAACCAACAACTTCTGCTGTAGCAGCAAATGTAAATGCCGGAACAATCACTTCGTCACCGGGCTTCAATTCCAGTGCCATCATCGCAATCTGCAAGGCATCGGTACCATTGGCACATCCGGAAACAAACCTGGAATCCAGGTATGCAGCCAGGCTCTTCTCAAAAGAGTGTACCGCCGGTCCGTTTATAAAACTGCAACTATCCACTACTTCTTGAATTGAAGTATCAATCTCATTCTTGATTTTCAAATATTGACCCTTTAGGTCAAGCATAGGTATGTTCATGTCATCTAATAGTTATGGAACTACAAATGTATAAAATTCTTCACTCATTCAATAAATAGCTATATTTGTCCATTATGGAAAAACAAATGCAGATTATTGGAATAGCCTCGGACCACGCAGGTTTCGATATGAAAGAGTCTCTCAAGGAGTTTCTGAAAAATCTTGATTACAAAATAATTGACTACGGAACAAATTCTCCGGATAGTATGGATTATCCCGATGTCGCTCACCCTTTGGCACAAGCTGTAGAAGAGGGGTCCGTCAATTTGGGTATCGCACTTTGCGGTTCCGGGAACGGGATAAGCATGACCCTCAACAAACACAAAGGTATAAGGGCGGCCCTGTGTTGGAACCAAGAGTTGGCCCAACTTGCCAGGAACCACAACAATGCAAACATCCTCTCCCTACCAGCCAGATTCATAGAAACATCCCTTGCAATCGATATTGTAAAAACCTTCCTCAACAGTGATTTTGAAGGAGGCAGGCATCTCAGGAGGGTAGAAAAAATCAGCTGCAAATAAGAGGTAGCAAACATGGAGTACAAAATGATAAAAGGGGCAACCATAATAGACAAAACTGCCCTATCGGTAAAATTATCCCGCAACTTCCAGGATTACCCTGGCGGATTGGTTTTTGTTGTAGACAAACCTTATGGATGGACCTCTGCAGATGCAGTCAGGAAACTCAAGTTTTCATTACAAAGGTGGTTTGGGATCAAAAACATCAAGGTTGGACATGCCGGAACCCTGGACCCCTTGGCTACAGGCATATTGCTCATATGCGCCGGCAAAGCCACAAAAATTGCAGAGACACTTCAATCCCAACAAAAGGAATATATTGCAGAAATCACATTTGGTGCAACAACACCCTCATATGACCTGGAAAAAGAGATAGACAATACTTATCCTTTTGAGCATATAACCCTTGAAGGGATAAAAAACATAATCCCGACATTCCTGGGGGAACAACAACAACTCCCTCCTATCTTCTCGGCCAAACTGATAGACGGAAAAAGGGCTTATGAATCTGCCCGTGCAGGAGAGCAAGTGAAGATGAAGCCTGCAACGGTAACCATAAACACAATGGAAATTGCAGAGTGGTCACAACCAATCCTGACAATAGCCATAAGCTGCAGCAAAGGGACATATGTGAGGTCACTTGCCCGGGATATGGGTGTGGCACTAAACAGCGGAGCCCATCTTACAGGTCTGGTAAGAAGCGGTTCCGGACAATTTAAAATTGCCCAGGCAATTTCTTTTGAAAACTTGAAACCTTTTTTTGATTTATCCGTATAATAAGATACTTGTTTGTTTTTTAACATATCTACATTATATGAAATTATCCCAATTCAATTACAATTTGAATCCCGACCAAATTGCCAAGTACCCGGCAAAGTACCGCGACGAATCCCGCATGATGGTCCTTCACAAAAAAACAGGAGAGATAGAACACAAACTTTTCAAAGACATCCTGGAATATGCAGGCGAAGAGGACTTGTTCATATTCAATAAC
This sequence comes from Bacteroidales bacterium, assembly GCA_028707695.1. GTDB lineage: Bacteria > Bacteroidota > Bacteroidia > Bacteroidales > UBA932 > Bact-08. Next base: position 116,429 of record JAQWAL010000001.1, read on the forward strand.
ACAAAGGTATTTCCAGCCAGGCTATATGGAAACAAAGAAAAAACAGGTGCAGAGATAGAGGTTTTCCTATTGAGGGAACTCAACCGTGACCAGCGTCTTTGGGATGTCCTGGTAGATCCTGCAAGGAAAATAAGAATAGGGAACAAACTCTATTTTGGAGAGAACGACAACCTGGTTGCAGAGGTTATAGACAACACAACCTCCCGTGGAAGGACTCTCAGGTTCCTTTTCGATGGAACCCATGAGGAGTTCAAAGCCACTCTATACAAGATGGGTGAAATGCCAATTCCAAAATGGATCAGGACAAAAGCAGAAAGTCTGGACACAGAGAGGTACCAAACCATCTTTGCAGAACACGAAGGAGCAGTAGCTGCCCCTGCAGCTGGCTTGCATTTCAGCAGGGAGCTCATGAAAAGAATGGAAATCAAAGGGATTGACAGCACATATATTACCCTGCACATGGGCCTTGGCAACTTCAGGACAGTAGATGTAGAAGATTTATCCAAACATAAAATGGATTCCGAACAAGTAATTATACCTGAATCCAGCGCATTGACAATCAATAAAACCAAAGAGAAAGGCAAAAAAGTATTTGCAGTTGGAGTTACTGTCATGAGGGCTATAGAGACATCTGTAACTACAAGGAACGAACTCAAACCTTTCGATGGATGGACAAATAAATTCATTTTCCCTCCATACAAGTTTTCCATTGCAGATGCACTTATCTCAAACTTCCAACTCCCTCAAAGCACAATGCTCATGACCGCTGCCGCATTTGGCGGATTCGATAATGTCATGAATGCATACAACGTTGCCGCAAAAGAGGGCTACAAATTCGGCACATACGGTGATGCGTTGCTAATAATCTGACGGAAGAACAACAAATATCCGATTTGAAAATAATTTATCTGTAATAAAGGAAAAAGAGATTCTTTTTCCTTTATTTTTATTGGGTAATTTATTGTTAATGGAAGAGTGGGAAAAGGTGTGCACCATTGCACTCAACAAAATATTCACATACAATCCCGAAGGCGCAAGGGACCTTGTAGAACAAGCGGGGTCTGCTGCAAAAGTATTTGAATTCCTGGGGGACAAACTACCCAAGACAACAAACAATCAAGAGAACAAAAAGGAGGTGGCCACAACGGACAAACTTCTTGAAGAGGCATACAAGGAGCTCGAATGGGCCAGGCAAAACGATATCGAACTACTTTTTGCCTATGACAAAGAGGGTGACTATCCGGAAAGGCTTCTCATGTGCAACGACTTTCCCCTCTTACTTTACAAAAGAGGCAACCTCACACTAAACCAGTCTAAGGTGCTTGGCATTGTCGGCACAAGAAGGGCAACATCATATGGAAAATCTATCCTTGACAAAATAGTAGAGGAAGTTTCAGATACCATACCGGGCACAGCAATCGTCAGCGGGTTAGCCTATGGCATAGACATAGAAGCTCATTTGGCAGCAATGAAATACAAACTTCCAACCTTTGCCATACTCGGATGTGCTCCAGACAAAGTCTATCCTGCATCCCACTCATCCCATGCAAAGAAAATCATATCACAAGGTGCTTTGGTAACTGAATTCCCAAGGAAAAGCGAAGGATATAAAATCAATTTCCTTAGAAGGAACAGGATAATTGCAGGGTTGTGCGATGCAATCATAATGGTTGAATCCGGCATCAAAGGCGGTTCAACCATAACAGCATCCCTGGCCATGGGTTACAACAGGGAAGTGTTTGCTGTTCCGGGCAGGGTTACAGATTCAATGTCACAAGGCTGCAACTACCTCATTTCCGAAAACAGGGCTTCAATATTCACCTCTGTGAAAAAGATTGCAGAGGTTATTGGTTGGGGCTACCAAAGCCATTCTTCGGAGCCGGAGCAAAAAGAGCTCTTTGGCCAAAACAGCACAGAAAAAGAAAAAATATTATTAGCTTTGGAGTCCAATGACGGACTGGATATCGGCTCATTAGTCTCCCTCACAGGTATCTCTGCTTCAAATTTGTTGGGACACCTTCTGGAGTTGGAACTGGATGGCAAAATAGCATCCTTACCTGGAAAAAGATATTCTGTTTTTAAATGAAATTGAATTGGAGTTAATTGATACGCACACACATCTATACGACCAAGCATTTGATGGTGACAGGAAAGAGGTTGTAAACAGGGCAATACAAAACGGCATAAGCAAAGTCATATTGCCGGACATCGATAGCACCAGCAGGGGCTCTTTGGAAAAACTTGCCGGTGAATTCCCCGGGTTTGCATATCCCACAATCGGGCTGCACCCTACATCTGTAGGAATCGGATGGGAGAAAGAACTGGAAATGGTACTGGAAGGTATAGACAACAACAAACATACAGCCATAGGAGAAATTGGCATAGACTGCTACTGGTCAAAAGAATTTGTAAAAGAACAGGTGGTAGTTTTCGAAAAACAACTGGAAGCAGCTTCTCAAGCCAGATTACCTGTTATTATCCACTCCAGGGATGCCACAGAACTAATCCTGGATTCAATCAAAAGACTTAAACATCTTGACCTTAAAGGTGTATTCCACGCTTTTTCGGGAAGCCTGGAAACCTACCGTCAAATCAAGGCACTTGGCAATTTCATGTTTGGCATTGGAGGTGTGGTCACATTCAAAAACAGCAAATTACCCGCAACTGTGTTGGAAATGGACAAAAATAGTTTAATTTTGGAAACAGATGCCCCCTGGCTAACGCCAACTCCTTTCAGGGGAAAGCGCAACGAGCCGGCACATGTGCAACTTATTGCAAAAAAGATTGCAGAGATTAAGAATTGCGATATTAAAGAGATAGCCCAAACAACTACTACAAATGCAAACAGGTTATTCAAATTCATTATCTGAAAACAAAGCCAATATACTTTTGATATATACCGGTGGAACCATAGGAATGAGGCAGGATCCTGCAACCTCTGCCTTGGTCCCTTTCAAGTTCGAAGAGATTTTGCATGAGGTACCCGAGCTGAAAAAAATTGTACATACAATAGACACATACTCCTTTGAACCTCCTGTAGACTCATCTGACATAGAACCATCCAAATGGTCACAAATGGCTCAGCTCATAAAAGAACGGTACTTATCTTACGATGGTTTTGTAATCCTCCACGGAACAGACACCATGTCTTACTCTGCCTCTGCCCTTAGTTTTATGCTGGAGAACCTGGAAAAACCTGTGGTATTTACTGGCAGCCAGCTACCTGTTGGCATGTTGAGGACAGACGGAAAGGAAAACCTCATATCCGCAATAGAGATTGCTGCCTCAAGGGATAACCACGGACGGGCTATAGTTCCCGAAGTGTGCATCTTTTTCGAGAGTGAACTTTACAGAGGCAACCGGACCACCAAAGACAATGCAGAAAATTTCAAAGCCTTCAGGTCTCCCAACTATCCACCCCTCGCAAAAGCAGGCATCCACATAAAATACAATAAACCATATATAAATTATCCCGGCTTATGGGGCAAGGAATTAAAAATATTAACAGAGACTAACAACAACATTGCCATACTGAAACTTTTCCCGGGGATCACAGAAAACACTGTGGAATCAATTTGCAACATACCAGGTTTGAGGGCTCTTATCATAGAAACATATGGGTCCGGGAATGCCACAACTCGTCAATGGTTTTTGGATATCATAGAAAAAACCTGCAACAAAGGTATTGTTATTCTTAATGTTACCCAATGTCCTGCCGGGAAAGTAGACATGGATGCATACGAAACCGGCATCATGCTCAAAAAAGCAGGGGTTGTTGGAGGTTACGATTCTACAGTGGAAGCTGCTGTCTCAAAATTATTTTTTTTAATGGGACATTATTCTGATATCAAAATAATTAAGAAGCTACTTAACCAAAATCTTAAAGGAGAAATTTCAATCAATTAGTGTTTATTTAAAAAATCTTTCTAAATTGCACGATAATTGGCTTTACTACGTAAACAGATAACTATTTAAAATACATTGTTTAATACTTTAATCATTCAAAAATTTATGAAAAAATTTTTCATGTTTTTGGCAGTACTTGGTTTCATTACCATTTCTGCACAGTATGCTGCTGCTCAAACACCGGACCCTGCATCTGACCTGACAGTTCAACAGGAAATGCCTATCCACCAGCAGCTTAAAACTAAATTTATCGAAGGTGGAGCTGGTTTCATGGCCAGTATCCTGATGTGTTTGATCTTTGGTCTGGCAATCGCCATCGAAAGGATCATTTACCTGAATATGGCAAGCACCAACACCGATAAACTACTCAGGAAAATTGAAGAAGCAATGGCCAATGGCGGAGTTGAGGCTGCAAAAGATGTATGCCGAAACACCAGAGGTCCTGTTGCAAGTATCTTCTACCAAGGTCTTGCACGTGCCGACGAAGGTATAGAGGTTGTTGAAAAATCAGTGGTTTCATACGGTTCTGTTCAAATGAGCCAGCTGGAAAACGGTCTTTCATGGATTTCCCTCTTTATCTCAATTGCTCCTATGTTGGGTTTCATGGGTACTGTTATTGGTATGATTGGTGCTTTCGACGCTATCGAGGCAGCCGGTGATATCTCCCCCAACCTTGTTGCCGGTGGTATTAAAGTTGCTCTTATCACTACCGTTACCGGTCTTATCGTAGCGATTATCCTCCAGATTTTCTACAACTACCTGATTGCAAAAATCGACGGTATCGTTGTTACAATGGAAGATGCTTCAATCTCGCTTATCGATATTTTGGTAAAAGCTAAAAAATAATTGAATTATGTCAAAATTCGCAAAATATATCTTATTCCTGCTTTTCGGGCTGGGAGTATTGCTTACAATTCTGTTCTTCATCAATCAGGATGGCATGCTGGACACTTACCTGTTCTATGCTTACCTGCTGTTTGGAATAGCAGCTGTTTTGGCGATAGTTCTTCCGCTGATTAGCATGGCCCAGAATCCCAAGGCACTTAAGAAAGTCTTGTTCGGGATTTTGCTGGCTGCAGGACTTGTGGTTGTATCCTATCTGCTGGCTTCCGGAGACCCGGTAGCTGTAAACCTGGCCGAAGAGCCCACTGCTTTTACATATAAAATCACAGACACCGGTCTGATTCTTACATATATACTGCTAGCCGTATCGTTCTTTTCAATAATTGCCGGCAGTGTTATGAACATGGTTAAAAACCGCTAATTAATTTAATAATATGGCAAGACCAACACAGGAAATTAACGCAGGCTCAATGGCAGACATTGCCTTTTTGCTGCTTATATTCTTCCTCATGGTAACAACCATGGACACGGAGACAGGTCTTCAGCGTCGTCTTCCTCCTATGCCGGATGAAAACCAGCAGCAAGAGGATGTCAAGATCAACAAGCGTAATATCCTTGTTGTAAGGCTTAATGACTACGACAGACTTTTCGCCGGTGGAGATATGATGGATGTCTCCATGTTGAAGGATAAAGCCAAAGAGTTCCTTTTGAATCCTGCAAACAATGAAAATCTTCCTGAGAGGGAAATCAAACCTATAGAAGGTTTTGGCAACTTCGCCGTATCAAAGGGAGTTATCTCTCTGCAAAACACTCGCGGAACAAGCTACAAAGCCTATATTGCAGTTCAAAATGAACTAGTAAAGGCTGTCAACGAAATCCGTGATGAGTTTTCTTTACAAAACTTCGGAAAGGTATACATTGCCCTGGACGAAGAAAAACAAAGAATAGTCAGGGAGGCTATCCCTCAGAATATCTCTGAGGCAGAACCTAAAGATACAGGCAGGTAATAATAGAAATCATAAAAAGAGAGTAATTATGGCAAAGTTTTCGAAAAAAGGGAAAAAATCGGCTCCGGCACTTAGTACTGCCTCACTTCCCGATATTGTCTTCATGATTCTGTTCTTCTTCATGGTTTCTACTACTATGCGCCAAACAGACCGTCTGGTAAATGTAAAATTGCCAGAGGCCTCAGAAGTTGCAAAACTTGAAAGGAAAGACTTGGCTGCATACATATATGTCGGGACCCCTATTGCAAGCCGTCAGGCTCAATTTGGTACCGATGCACGTATACAGCTGAACGATTCTTTCAAAACGGTAGATGACATCAGGGACTTTATTGCAGCGGAACGTGAAACACTAAGTGAAGCAGACCGCTCATTCATGACAGTCAATATCAAGGCAGACGAAAATGTCCGGATGGGTATCGTAACAGATATCAAACAAGAATTAAGAAGGACATCTGCATTGAGGATAATGTACAATGCTAGAAAAGCTCAATAGCTTCTCTAACAATTAATATTCAGGAACAGGGTGGCTTTTGAACATAAAGGCACCCTTTCTTGTATATAACTATAATCAAATACCAAAATCATGGACAAAAGAATTTTCACTTCACTATTACTAGTGCTCTTCTTAACCACCACCCTTTCTGCACAAGATGGGATGAGAAGAAGAGTCATGCAACAACCTAAATTTGTATTCCTGTTCATAGGAGATGGAATGGGGCATGGCCAGGTTTCAATGGCAGAGGCATACCTCTCCTCACAAAAAGAGGAAATTTCAAACACTCCTATATCATTCACAAAATTCCCGGTTATGGGAATGCAAACTACTTACTCTGCAAACTCATACATCACCTGTTCTTCGGCAGCCGGGACTGCGCTTTCTACCGGACATAAAACAAACAACGGAATGCTGGGAGTAGATCCACAAGGTAATAAACTGGAAAGCATCAGCTATAAGATCCATCGCAAAGGGATCCCGGTAGGGATTGTCTCCAGTGTTACAATTGACCATGCAACCCCTGCTGCTTTTTATGCAAATAGCAACAGCCGTAACAACTACTACGAAATTGCAACACAAATTCCTCAAACAGGGTTTGAATTTTTTGGTGGTGGTGGATTTGCCCAACCTACAGGTCCGGACAAAGATCAAAAAAACATATACCAAGTTTTGGAAGAGGGTGGCTACACAGTTGCAAGGGGCATTAAAGAGTACGCTGCTGCAAGAGGCAAAGGCAAAATAGCATTCTTTCAGGACAAAGGCAAAGAGGCTGACCTGCCATATGCCATAGACAGGAAAGAAAACGATTTATGCCTGGCACAAGTGGTAGCGGCTGCGGTAGATCATCTATACGGCACCAAAGGGTTTTTCATTATGGCCGAAGGTGGCAAAATCGACTGGGCCGGACATAGCAACGATGGCAAAGCCAATATTCTGGAAGTACTGGATTTTGCAACAGCTGTACAAGTAGCATATAATTTCTACGAGAAATACCCCAATGAAACCCTCATAGTAGTTACTGCCGACCATGAAACAGGTGGGATGACACTAGGAGATGAAAAAAATTACGTTCTGGCCCTCCAACAACTGGAACCTCAAAAAATCTCCTATGCGGTTGCAACAGACCAACAAAAAGAGGAATTCTCCCAATTGAACAAGAAAGCCAAAATTGGCTGGACAACAACCGGCCACACCGGTGTAGCAGTCCCTGTATACGCTATCGGGCCGGGCAGCAGGCTTTTCTCCGGAAGGATAGACAACACCGAAATACCTAAAAAAATCCTTCAGGCAATGGGCATTGAAATGGAATAATTATATTATTTAGGCAAATGAAAAAGCAAATGAAAATTCATACATTACTGGTAGCACTACTGCTGCCAGTTTTGTTGTTATCCCAGCAACCCGTAAAACGGGAATTCAGGGGAGCATGGATACATACTGTTGGCAACCAACAGTTCAAAACCATGAGTACAGACTCTATCAAAGCAATGCTAATAAAAACCCTGGACATCCTGGAAGAGGCTGGTGTAAACGCCGTGATATTCCAGGTAAGGCCTCAGGCAGATGCCTTGTATGTTTCCAACCACGAACCGTGGAGTCGCTTTATAACAGGCCAGCAAGGCAAAGCTCCCAACCCTCTGTGGGACCCTTTGCAATTCATGATTGAAGAGAGTCACCAAAGAGGTATGGAGCTGCACGCTTGGTGTAACCCATACAGGGTCACATCAAACGAACAAGAACAATTGCACCCGTCCCATCTCTACTTTAAAAAACCTTACCTGTTCAAAAGATACGGGAAACAGCTCTATTTTGATCCGGGTGAACCAGAGGCTGTAGAACACACAGTAAAAGTTATTGCAGATATAGTAGAGAGATACGATGTAGATGCCATACACTTCGACGACTACTTTTATCCTTATCCAATACAGTTCGAAGAGTTCCACGACGACCATTCATTTGTCAAATATGCCTATGACCAAGGCTACGAGTACTGGCAAAAGTCAGACTGGAGAAGGAACAATGTATCTACCCTAATAAAAGCCCTTAACGACACTATCAAATCTATCAAACCATGGGTAAGGTTCGGGATCAGTCCGTTTGGGATACACAGGAACTTGAAGGACACTCCAGATGGTAGCGGGAGCAAAACCAATGGACTTTCTAATTACGATCAATTGTATGCAGATGTACCATTATGGGTCAAAAACGGTTGGATCGATTATAACGTGCCCCAATTGTATTGGAAAATTGGTCACCCGGCTGCAGATTACAAAACCCTGATTGAGTGGTGGAACAAATCTAATCACAAAGGTCATCTTTACATAGGACAAAGCATTGGAACATTCACTGAACCCGATTTGGATAATCCTGGCAAGACTCAATTCGAAGCAAAGATGAAAATGGTCAGGGAACTGGAAAATGTACATGGGAATGTTTGGTGGCCAGGATGGTCTGTAGCAGCAAACCATAACGGTTTTGCCGATTCCCTTAAAAACAGGTACCAAAAAGAGTTATCATTGATCCCTGCATACAAACACTTGGACTCCATTCCTCCAACTCCTGTCTCTGCGGTAAAATATAAATCGGGACAAATAGTATGGCAAAAACAAATTCACGAAGATCCTTTGCAAACAGTTCTTTTTTATGGTGTTTACCGTTTCCCCGACGGAGTAAAACCAGACATATCCCAAAGCCAATATTTGGTTAAAATCGTTGATACCAACAACTACAAACCAAATCCCGGCAAAGGGAAAAAACAACCTTACCAATATGTGATTACTGCAATCGACCGATGTTGGAACGAGAGTATTGCTTCAAAACCGTTAAAGGTTAGGCATTAGAAACTTATTATTGGTGATTTAGCGGCATTTTAGTAAATTTGCCGCTAAATTTTTATAAACACATAATTGACGGAATGAAGAAAATCCTCTCTTTTTCACTTTTCTTAATAATTGGTTTGGCTTTATCTCAATTCCTCCCTGCTTTGGGAGAGAATTACAATACGGTCAAGATGGTATCGGACACTCTTTTGTATATATGCTTGGCATATATAATGATAAATGTGGGTCGGGAGTTTGAACTTGACAAGGTTAGATGGAAAAGTTATATAAACGATTACTTCATTGCAATGGCAACTGCAGCCCTTCCCTGGATATTTGTAGCATTATATTACATATTCGTGTTACTTCCAGTTGAATACAACACCAGCTGGGATGCGTGGAAAGAGAGTCTTTTGTTAAGCCGTTTTGCAGCCCCCACTTCTGCCGGTATTCTGTTCACAATGCTTGCCGCAATAGGACTGAGGACTAGCTGGGTTTACAAAAAAATACAGGTCCTTGCAATATTTGACGACCTGGATACCATATTGCTCATGATTCCTCTGCAAATAATCATGATTGGCCTCAAATGGCAAATGGCAGCAGTAATTTTCATTGTATTTTTCCTGTTGTATTGGGGATGGAAGCAAATGGGCAAATTCAATTTACCTCAAAACTGGTATAATATTCTCATTATGGCTGCTGTGGTTGTCGGGATGACATGGTCCCTGCATTTTATAACAGTTGCTCTTTTTGGAGAAAATGAAGGAATCCATATAGAGGTTTTGCTCCCTGCTTTTGTTTTGGGAATGATGATGAAACCAGTCCATCTGGACAGCAAATCAGAAAGAGTTGTGACAAACGGAGTGTCATTCTTCTTCATGCTGCTGGTTGGTTTAAGCATGCCTGTATTCATTGGAAAATATGCTGTAACAGACAGTATAAGTGTCGGAGCCTCTTTACTGGGAAGCCAGCCAATGCTTCCAATGGGAACCATCCTCCTTCATGTTCTGGCAGTCTCATTGCTTTCTAACATAGGAAAACTGGTTCCTGTTCTTTTCTACAAAGAGAGGCTGATAGAGGAGAGGCTTGCGCTTTCCATTGGTATGTTTACAAGAGGAGAGGTTGGAGCCGGAATCATATTCATAGCACTAAGTTACAATATTGGTGGGCCGGCACTTGTAATTTCCGTTCTATCCATAATCCTCAACCTTGTCCTCACCGGTATTTTCGTGGTATGGGTAAAACAACTTGCAATAAAAGCAGCTTTGAAACAAGAAAGAATCACACAAAAGATAAATAGCTAATATTAAATATACAATGTCACTAAACAAAAGGATAAAAGTTGCCCAATTGCTTCAAATGTCATCTGGAGCAGAGGTGTTGGCAAAAGGTTGGGTCAGGACAAAAAGAGGAAACAAGAACATCTCTTTTGTTGCGCTCAACGATGGTTCTACAGTCAAAAACATCCAGATTGTATTTGACCTTGGCAAATTCCCAGAAGAACAACTGAAAAACGTAACTACCGGCGCTTGCATATCAGTTTCAGGAACTCTTTCCGAATCTGTAGGCAGTGGTCAATCAGTAGAAATACAGGCTCAAGAAATTGAGGTATTGGGAGTTGCCGATCCTAATGCATACCCGCTGCAAAAAAAAGGGCATACAATGGAGTTCTTGAGGGAAATCGGACACCTAAGACCTCGTACAAACACATTCGGATGTGTTTTCCGCATAAGGCACGCCATGGCTTTTGCCATACACAAATACTTCAACAACAAAGGATTTTATTACCTGCATACCCCTGTGATCACAGCCTCCGATGCAGAAGGTGCCGGAGCTATGTTCCAGGTAACTACACTGGATGTTTCAAATCCACCTCGCAAAGAGGATGGTTCGGTAGACTATTCCCAGGATTTCTTTGGTAAAATGGCCAACCTGACTGTCAGCGGACAACTTGAGGGAGAGTTGGGAGCTTTGGCTTTAGGCGATATCTACACATTTGGTCCAACCTTCAGGGCAGAAAATTCAAACACTCCAAGACATTTGTCGGAATTTTGGATGATTGAGCCAGAAATGGCTTTCTACGATATTACGGACAACATGGACCTTGCAGAAGATTTTATCAAATACCTCGTGAAATATGCACTTGATAACTGTTCGGACGATTTGCAGTTCCTTAACGATATGTTTGACAAAGAACTGATTGCAAGACTAAACGGGGTTATTGAATCTCCTTTTGTAAGATTGACTTACACAGAAGGCGTTGACATACTTATGAAATCCGGGCAAAAATTCGAATACCCGGTTTCATGGGGTACAGATCTTCAAAGTGAACACGAAAGATACCTGGTAGAAAAACACTTTGGGAAACCTGTAATACTCACCGATTACCCAAAAGATATCAAAGCCTTTTACATGAAGCAGAACAACGATGGTAAAACCGTGAGGGCAATGGATATTCTCTTTCCAAAGATTGGAGAGATTATTGGTGGTTCACAAAGGGAAGAGTCTTTGGAAAAGCTGGAGAGAAGGATAGACGAGATGGATATGGACAGGAAAACCCTATGGTGGTATATAGATACACGCAAATTCGGAACTGCTCCACACTCTGGGTTTGGACTTGGTTTTGAACGTCTTCTCCTGTTTGTGACTGGAATGGCAAACATAAGGGATGTTATCCCTTTCCCTCGTTTTCCAAAAAATGCTGAATTTTAAAAACTAATATATGCTTGTTATCGGAATTGCCGGGGGAACCGGCTCCGGAAAAACCACAGTAGTAAGGGAAATCACTCAGATATTATCTGACAGCGAGGTTGTTGTCATACCACAAGATTCCTACTATAAAGACAACAGCCATCTGCCTCTGGAACAGAGGCTGGAATTGAACTTTGACCATCCCGACTCCATAGATTTCAACCTGCTTATAAAGCATATAAAAGAGCTGAAATCTGGGAAAGCTGTAGAACAACCAGTTTATTCATACCTTACCTGCTCCCGTTCAAAAACAGAAACCATTAAGGTAAAGCCATCCAAAGTTGTGATCATAGAGGGGATCCTTATCTTTACAAGTCCTGAATTAAGAAAAACAATGGACATTAAGGTATTTGTAGATGCCGATGCCGATGACAGGCTTGGAAGGGTAATTACCAGGGATAACATCGAGAGGGGCAGGACTATAGAAAAAGTGCTTGAACGATACGAAAAAACGGTCAAACCAATGCATCTTCAATTTATAGAACCAACCAAAAGGTATGCCGATATAATAATACCGCAAGGAGGCCATAATCAGGTTGCCATTGGTATTCTTCTTGCAACCATAGAAAAGGTACTTAACAAGAAATAATGTTAAAAAGGGATAATAATGCAGGTCTATATCTTACCATAGCATTCCATCTTCTGCTGATAATAATTTTGCTTATCTCCAGAATAGATTACATGCTAAGGGAGGAGACCTCTTTTATCCTGGATTTCACAAAGGAGGAGCTTCTGGAAGAGATAGCCCGTCAGGAAAAACTCAAAGAAGAGGTGAGCAAAGAGCTGGACAACCTGATAGCTGACAGAAGCGCTGTAAGGAATGTTGTCACAGACGCTTCATCACAAAGAGGGGAACAACTTCGTGACGACAGGTTCAAGAATCCCAACCAAGTTTACGACGAGGCCAGGGAACTCCAGGAAAAACTGGATGCTGCCAAAAGGGAAGCAGAGGCAAACATGGGCTCCGACGATGTTCCTGCTCCAACCCAAAAAAGAGAGAACAAACCCAAAGAAGAGAGTTACAAAGGGCCATCTGTAATCTCATATCTGCTACCCGGGAGGAAATCAATGAGTTTGCCAATTCCTGTCTACAAATGTGTTGCCGGTGGTGATGTTGCCGTAGCTATCGTAGTTGACAGAAAAGGTTATGTGAAAAATGCCACCGTCATACCTCACAGGAGCTCTGCAGATGATTGCCTTCAGGAATATGCAATAAGGGCGGCAAAATCATCCAGATTCACCGCCTCAGCAGATGCACCTGACCGTCAGACAGGTGAAATTGTTTACCGTTTTATTGCCCAATAGCAGCCTGTACTACATTGTCGATTTTCAACAATACAGGATAGAAAGCATTGTCATCCATTGGTGAATATCTCCCAATAAATGCTTTAACCTGAGTCATAATTACATCTTTGCTCTCATCCCACTCCTGTTGCGTTGCATTAACCCCATTGTCAGAGGCGAATTCAAGGAAACGTCTCTCCATTCCTGCTCCTTCAAAAAAAGTGTCCAAATCTTCCAAGGTTGATATCTCATTGATTCTGCTCCTGAACCGGTCTGCCATTGATGCTCCAAACCTGAAAGCAATACCCTGGTTAGAAACCTTTACAAGGAAAGGGGTAACCCCTACAGTATCTATTGGCACAAACAGGTCCGGGATTATACCACCTCCACCATAAACCACTTTACCAGAAGGAGTAGTGTATTTCAATGAATCATTGATTTTTATACTATCGGCACTAAACATTTCGCCATGACGATACCGTTCAATTATATCCCCGTAATAATCTTCACTACCATAAGGCTTTTGGATAGACCTGCCGGTTGGTGTGTAAAACCTTGCAACGGTCAACCGTATCCCGGAATTATCCGAAAAATAAATAGGCTCCTGTACCAACCCTTTCCCAAAAGATCGTCTTCCAATTATTTGTCCCCTGTCATTGTCTTGAATGGCTCCTGCAAATATTTCACTGGAAGAGGCCGAACCTTCGTCAATAAGAACTTTTATGCCTAAATCACGACAGGTCCCATTGTTGTCAGCAAAAAAATCCTGTCTGGGACGGTTCCTTCCTTGCATATAAACAATCAAGCTTCCTTTGTCCAAAAACTCATTTGACAATAAGAGAGCCTGGTCAAAATATCCACCTGAATTACCCCTCAAATCAAAAATAAGTGAGGATAGGCCAAATTTCCTTAACTCCCTTACAGCCTCCATGAACTCTGTATAACTCGTCCTTGTAAACTTGGATAATTTCATATATCCTAAAGTATCGTTTACCATATAGGCAACATCTATGCTTTTCACAGGAATCTTATCCCGGGTAATGTCAAAAGAGACAAGTTTGTCAAACCCCATTCTCTTGACATCAACTTTTACTACCGACCCCGATTTCCCACGTAATCTTTTCACCAAAGAATCCTGATCCATCTTGACACCGGCAACAATCTCTCCGTCCACCTTTACCAACCTGTCACCCGATAACAGCCCCGCCCTTTCCGAAGGACCTCCCGGAATAACACTTATAACCACAGCTGTATCATTGGGAACATTGAACTGTATTCCAATGCCATCAAAATTACCCAGCAATTGTTCTTCGGCATTTGTCAACTCTTCAGGGGCAAGGTAAACAGAGTGAGGATCCAGTTTTTCCAGTATAAAAGGAATTGCCTCCTCTGTTATCTGTTCCTGGTTTACAGTATCTACATAATGATTGTCTATTTGCTTTAGTATCAATGAAAGTTTATCCCAATTATTGTTACTCAACTGCAACTCCCTTTTTGTTGTGAAATTGGTGTATATCTTGAAAGAGAGAGCACCCAAAAGAAAAATAATCACTACTGCCGATAATGGGACTGATTTGAACCTATTGGACATTATTCTGATATTTAATCGGTTAAATTTAAAATTTCTACCCCCGCACGCTCTAATAAATCCAAACCATCAGTGACAGAATAACTGTTTTTGTAGACCAGTCTTTTTATTCCTGCTTGAATTATAAGTTTGGAACACTCCAAACACGGGGCAGTTGTCACATACATGGTAGCACCCTCACTACTGTTTCCTGACTTTGCTACCTTTGTTATTGCATTGGCCTCTGCATGTAACACATAGGGCTTTGTCCTTCCTGTAACCTCATCTTCACAAACATTTTCAAAACCAACAGGAGTACCGTTGTATCCGTCAGATATGATCATTCTGTCCTTCACAAGCAGTGCTCCCACTTGCCTTCTTTTGCAGTATGAATTCTTTGCCCAAACCTGAGCCATTTCCAGGTAACTCCTGTCAAATTGTCTTTGTTTATCTTCCATTTCAATTGCTTGATCTTTGATATAAATACCTTTTGATACTTCTTTTTGGAGTTTTTTCGAACTCCTCGGGAAATATCTTTATATTTTGAATTTTACAATAATTTGGCAACTCCTCATTCACAACTATCCTCATCTCTTCCATTTTCCTTTCTAGCTCTTGCTCAGAAATCCCATCCGAAACAGCAAGTTCAAAGTCGGGATAAATCAGTGCGGTCAAAACACCTTTTTCTTCAATAACCAAAGATTCGGTCACATAAGGCATATTGTTCACAACACTTTCAATTTCTTCCGGGTAAATATTCTGCCCGGAGGGACCCAATATCATGCTTTTTGACCGCCCCTTTATATAAAGGAAGCCATCTTTATCCAACACACCCATATCCCCGGTATGCAACCAACCCTCATTGTCCAAAACCATTTGGGTCGCCTCTGTATTTTTATAATAGCCCAGCATCACGTTACTTCCTTTGCAAAGGATTTCCCCCGGAATGTTTTCAGGATCATCAGAATCAATCTTGACCTCCATGTTCACTACTGCCTTTCCACACGAATATAGCCTGGTTTGATCCCATGGTGCGTAAGTTATTATTGGGGCACACTCAGTCATTCCATATCCGACAGTAAAAGGGAAACCAATTTTATGGAAGAAAGCCTCTGCCTCTTTGTTGAAGGCAGCACCCCCTACTATAACCTCTTTGAACCTGCCACCAAAAGTTTTAACCAACTCCTGTTTTATTCTTTTTTGGATTTTTTGGTCTATTACGGGCAATCTCAACAGTACCCTAATAGATGTCTTGTTTATGATAGGCTGGAGTTTTTTCTTGTATATCTTTTCAATGATCAACGGTACAGAAACAACAATATCAGGTCTGATATCGGCAAACGCATCCATTATAATCTTAGGGCTAGGTATTCTGGTTAAGAAATGGACATGCGCCCCAACTGTCATTTCAAAAAGGAATTCGAACATCATCCCGTACATATGGGCCGTTGGCAACATTGCAACTACATTGGATGTGTTGTTTAGCTGTGGATGGACCTGCGTGGCAAACTGTACGTTTGATATCAAAGCCCTGTATGGGATCATGACACCCTTTGAAAACCCAGTTGTTCCCGATGTATAATTAATCATAGAGAGCTCCTCGTGACTATCCTTGTGATAATCTATATGTTCGGGCCGGAAGTTCTTTGGATATTTTTTACCAAAAAGCTCGTTCAAATGCTCTCTGGTCTCTTTGACAATGGGCTCTTTGGCGTAGAGTATGGAAAAGTCGGTAATCTGTATCACAGCCTCCAGACCAGGCATCTCCACTTCATTCAGCTGCTCCCAAATCACATCTCCGACAAACAATATCCTGGAATCTGAGTGATTTACAATATGGTGGATATTTCCTGGTTTGAACTCATGTAGTATTGGAACAGCCACAGCTCCATAAGTTAATGCAGAAAGAAATATTACACCCCAGTTTGCCTGGTTTTTTGAGCATATGGCAATTTTGTCCCCCTTTTTCACTCCACATATCTCAAAAACAATATGTAGTTTTTCAATCCTTCTTGCCACATCCCTATAGTTCAGAGTAATGCCTTTGTAATCGGAAAGTGCAGGATAATCCCAGTTTTGCCTAAAGCTATTTTCTAACAGCTGGTTTAATGATTTTTCCATTCAAACAATCAATTATTAGGAAAATGTTTGCAAATGACATAAATGCGAATATAATCCTTTTTGAGTTAATAGTTTCTGATGAGTCCCACGCTCTGCAATTTCTCCATCTTTCAAAACAACAATTTCATCAGCATGTTGAATTGTTGAAAGCCTGTGGGCAATTACAACAGATGTCCTGTTTTTCATCAAGTTTGTCAAAGCTTCCTGGACAAGTTTTTCACTCTCAGTATCCAATGCAGAGGTAGCTTCGTCCAATATCAGGATTGGAGGGTTCTTAAGGACCGCCCTGGCAATTGCAAGCCTTTGCCTTTGACCACCCGAAAGGTTTGCACCCCTGTCCCCAATATTGGTTTGGTATTGATGAGGCAGTTGTATAATGAATTCATGGGCATTGGCAATTTCGGCAGCCCTGGTAACATCTGCCATAGTCACACCATCCATTCCAAAAGCAATGTTGTTGAAAACTGTGTCGTTGAATAAAATGGCTTCCTGGGTTACTATTCCCATGAGGGAAATCAAATCCTTAGGTTCGTAGTGCCTGATATCCTTGCCGTCAAGTATTATCTCACCGGTTGTCACATCGTAAAACCTTGGAATAAGGTCTGCCATCGTACTTTTCCCCGCACCGGAAGGGCCTACAAGTGCAACTGTCTTACCCTTCTCAATTTTCAGGTCAATCCCTTTCAAAACCGGCTCACTCCCGTATTTGAAAAAAACATTCCTGAACTCTATGCTCTCTTCAAAGTCCTTTACAGGAATCGGATTAGGGCTTTTCTTAATTGCAGGTTCTTCATCAAGTATGGCAAACAACCTTTCTCCGGATGCCAAACCCCTTTGCAGGTTTGCAAAGGCATTTGATATTGCCTTTGATGGCTCCAACACTCTCCAATAAAAACCAATATAAACAACAAACGAAGACCACTCCATACCAAGTTGACCTTTCATCTGCAAAAAACCAGCATAAAAAATCACAGATGCAGCAACAGTTATACCCAAAAACTCAGACATTGGGGAAGCCAGCTCCTGCTTGTTGAACATTTTTTTACTTATACGCCTGTGTTGTTCGTTGCTTTCCTGGAAATTATTGTTGACATACCGTTGAGCATTAAAAGCCTTTATTATACGAATACCAGATATTGCCTCTTCAAAATGGCTCACAATCCGGCCCATCATGCTCTGACTCTCTTTTGCTCCTCTTTTCAACTTTCTGCTTATTCTCCCGATAACCAATGCAGAGACAGGCAAAGTCAGCAATGTTACAATCGTAAGCTGAGCAGACATGTACAGCAACATAGAAAGGAATCCTATAATCAGCAAAGGATCCCGGAACAAAATATGGAAACTGTTTGCAACACCGTTTTGTACTTCTGTGACATCGTTTGAGATGCTGGAAAGTATATCCCCTTTACGATGGTTGTTGAAATACCCGACATGTAGCTTGGTAATCTTTTCAAACAAGGCATTCCTGATATTCCTCATTATATGTGTCCTCATACTGACTAGCACCCTTTGGGAGAGATATCTCATCAAATTAGATAACATAGAAGTGGATATCAATACAATACACACATATACAAGCCCTGTCAATGCCCCCGACTCTTTTATAAAGCCCACAAGATAGTAATTGAAAACAGCTGTAAAATAATCTGCAGAAAGTGCAAATTCCGGCAATACAGCATCCAGTTCCATTGTGTCTGCTTCAAAAAGAACCTTTAGCAGTGGCCCTATCAAAGCATAATTTGCAATCCCGAAAAGAACGGAAAAAATTGAAATCAGCAAATATCTTGGCCAGAACTTACTGTGTGGGCGGGCAAAAGCCAGCAATCTGAAAAATGTTCTCATTTCGAATTTGTTTCTTCAAAGTCAATATACTCTCCAACGTTATTGCCAACAACCTTTTTCTCTTTTTTTTCTACTTCTACAATAACATCCCCTTCTTTATAGTTTCTTTGGCTTTTATCCCTGGACATTGGATTTGTCCCGCCCATCCTGGAGAATTTCCTCTTTAACCACCATGCCAGCAAATATGGAAAAAGTCGGCCCACAGCCCACAAAATTATGATAAAAACAAAGATAAATGTCAAAAAGCCTTCCATGATTATCTTATCCTACTATGTTTTCCTGTTTCTAAATTCAACAACAACTCTTTATTCTCCACAGTTGTCACCTTCACCAGAGAACCTCCGGCAAATATCACTTGCGTGTCATACCTCAAACGACTCTTTCCAGACAAATTCCCTACAATGTTACCATTCACTGTAAAGATGTAAGTAGCCGCAGAACTCCTGAGGACCCAATATTTATTGGCCCCCAACTCTATCAATTCCGGAAACTCTTTTATAGTCTCATCTACAGTAATATTGTTCCAAACCGGATATGGCTTCAACATCCTGTCATAAAGCCTTAAAGTATTATCTGTATGCAAAATCATTATGGCCACGTCTCCGTTACTTTCCAAATCAAAAACCTTTGGCCCCAACTCAATTCCCACAGCAGCCTTAACAGGAAACGGATGTACAAACCTTCCGGTCCTGTCCAACAAGTAAATCTTTTGGTCATCTGCAAACAACATTTGAAGTTTCCCATTATTGTAAAAATCTAACTGCTGGACAAAACCCTTAAGCTTCTTTTCAAAAGGCACAGACCAAATTCCTTTCTTGTTCTTATCATTCAATCTAAGCCACAAATTGGGCAGTTGCTCCAAGTACTCCTTCTCTCCTGTATTGTGATTCAGCAATTGAAAAGGTCCTTTTGGTATTTCCACAATAGTGTCGTTTTCCCATCCCGCCGGCATAGCCCCCTGCTGTGCCTGGGCAACAGGCATTTTATCAAGTGAATCCAAATATGCAAAAACCCTGGATTCAATATTACCCTCTTTATTGGCCAGTATCTGGAAAGATGCAAGCATCAAATTATTTCTATTTGTTAATTTTTCAAAACCCTTGCTAACATTGTTCTTAAAAAAACGGGTCAACGAATCAGGTTGGAACGAGCCATTCAATAGTAATGTAAGCAAAGCTCCCCTGTCACTCGACAAATTGCGTACCTTGGTTTGTCCCAAAAAACTCTCCATTGTAAATGAAGAAAAGGATCCTTTACCAAATTCTACCAGTAATTCCTCCGGTCCAATAAAAATCCACTCGTCTGCAACAAGCATTGACTCCTCTTTTGTCTCATCAAAAAAAGAGCCAAACATCTTGCCAATAAATCCTTTATAGATATATTCTTCTGGAATAAGCTCTTTATCATTGCCTTTAAAAATAGAATAAAGCAGATTCCCTCTTTTTTGGTCACGTCTGAGAATAGTAACAGCATCATTCAACCCGGCAAAAGGTACATGAGCAATTGAAATCTCTACTATCCCCTCATTTGAAAACCAATCCGATGCCTCTTTATCAATTTCATAAGCTCTCTTCCTCAAAAAGCTCTTGTGGTCAACAAACGCCTTGTTGAAAGCAACATAGTCTTCAACCGAGAGTGTCAGGACAGACAATGTGTTGTATGGCAAAACAGAACCTACAGAAACTGCACTCTCATCCATTCCACTGAACACAGAAACATATTTGGCAGCACCTCTCTCAAATTCAAAATCACCCTCTGCAAACACAATTTCGGAACTGTTTGAGAAATGGAAAACGCTCCAATTGCTGAAATTGGAAATAAAATCAGAATAACCAAGGAATTCCCTTTTTACATATCCCGAAAAAAGTTTTCCTGTTTGTGAGTGATTTATGAATGCAACTAAATCTGAGACATATGTTTTAGAAACTAAACCTGCAAACACCTCATTATCTGCAATTGAAGTCCCGGATAGCAGATGCCGTACAGAAGACTCCAAAATAATTGGCGATGGTGATGCCAAAAAGAATCCATTGCAAACGGAAAACTCTATCCTTCCCGAAGAGTAAATATTTGTACCACTATATATCCTTTCCCCTGTAGATAAGCTTTCAATCAAAAAAGCCACATCCAGAGTGTCAATTTTTATAGCCAATATAGGATCTACATCATTCTTTGCAGAGTAATGAGCAGAAATTGTTGCGCTTTTGCTGCGCATCTCCTTTAACGATTGTTGGGAACTAAGGTTGTAAACCCTTTCTATGAATGGTCTCAAATGGCCGTTCCCAAAAAAAAGATCCCCAAACAAAGGATTATTAGCAGAGATATTCCTGTTGAGTGCATCCAAACTGGAAAAATAGAATATTGACGACACATCCGAAGGAATCGCCACCATTGATTTCAAATCAATCACTTGGTTGTCTTCCTTTGAAAACAACCCTGCAAGCAGATAGACAAGAGCGGCAACCGAAACCAAGGCTGCCGCTATTGTCACATGTATGAAATATTTACCTTTTATGCTTTTGATCATGGAGCTGCAAAGCTATTTAAAAATAAAAAAAAAGACAAGCCAAATAGAGTTGGTTCAATTACCCATCTCAGACATGAACTTAATCCTGACAAGCCTTATTTCCTCTTCTGTGTATCCCCTTCCCAACTCATTTGCAGCCTCCTTCAAGGAATCTGTATCCGCTTCTGTTTTGAAATATTCATAAATATCATCCACTTTATCGTCATCCACAGTCTGCCTTATATAATAATCTATGTTAAGTTTGGTACCAGAGTTTACTATAGCCTCAATTTCAGTAAGCAATTCATCCATCTCCATCCCCTTGGATTCGGCAATGTCTTCCAGGGCAAGCTTCCTGTCTATACTTGTGATTATGTAAACTTTATTCAGGGATTTGTTTGCAACTGATTTTATGACCAAATCCGAAGGCCTTTGAATTTCATTTTCATCCACATATTTGGAAATCAAATCCAGGAATTCTTTCCCATACCTTTTTGCCTTTCCCTCTCCTACTCCCTGGCAATTCTTTAATTCGTCTATGGTAACCGGATAGTGGATAGACATATCCTCCAACGAAGTATCATTGAAAATAACAAAAGGCGGAAGATTTATCTTTTTTGAAATAGAGTGCCTCAAATCTTTCAACATGGCCATCAAGGTGGCATCACCGGCCCCGGCATGTTTCACCCCCGGAGTCACCACATCGGTGCCATCATCATCATGTGCAAACTCCCTGTCCTCTGTCAGCATGATGGTTTGGGGATTGTCCATAAACGCCCTTCCCTTGTCTGTCACTGTTATCAATCCGTATTTTTCTATCTCCTTTTCCAAAAGTTTATGCAACAAACATTGCCTGATTATGGCCATCCAGAACTTTGGACCTTTGGATATTCCAATACCAAACAATTCGTGGTTATGATGGTTGTAAGATTTTATAAGGGAATTGTTTACACCAGCAATGATGTTCACAATATGATCTGCCTTGAACTTCTCTTTCAAGCCCGCAATTAGTTCCAATACAACCGTAACTTCCTCTTTCCCGTCAAATTGCTTTTTAGGGAAAAGGCAATTGTCACAATTCCCGCACTCAGGGGTTGAATAGTTTTCCCCGAAGTAGTTCAAAAGGACAATCCTCCGGCAAGTACTTGACTCTGCATAAGCTATGGTCTCGTTCAATAACTGCCGTCCAACCTCCTGCTCTGCAATGGGCTTTCCTTGCATGAATTTTTCCAGCTTTTGCATGTCTTTATAAGAATAGAAGGCAATGCACTGTCCCTCACCACCATCCCGTCCAGAACGACCTGTCTCCTGGTAATAGCCCTCCAGGCTTTTTGGCATGTCGTAATGAATCACAAACCTTACGTCAGGTTTGTCTATTCCCATTCCAAAAGCTATTGTCGCAACTATTACATCCACCTCTTCCATAAGGAATTTATCTTGGTTTGATGCCCTTGTTGAGCCATCCAAACCAGCATGGTAAGGCAACGCCTTGATGCCATTCACATTCAAAAGCTCTGCAATCTCCTCTACCTTTTTCCTGCTCAGGCAATAAATAATTCCCGATTTCCCGTCGTTATTCTTGATGAATTTAATTATTTCCTTGTCTATATTTACCTTGGGCCTCACTTCGTAATAGAGGTTTTTCCTGTTGAAAGAAGACTTGAAAACCCTGGCATCGCTCATTCCCAGGTTTTTTTGTATATCACTCTGCACCTTGGGAGTTGCTGTTGCAGTCAATGCTATGATAGGTGCATTACCAATTTCATTCACTATTGGCTTTATTTTCCTGTATTCCGGTCTGAAATCATGCCCCCATTCCGATATGCAGTGAGCCTCATCAACAGCATAGAAGGAGATTTTGACTTGCCTGAGTAAAGCGATATTCTCTTCTTTTGTAAGGGATTCCGGAGCTACATATAGCAATTTGGTTTTACCCGACAACAAATCGCTTCTAACCTCCATGAGTTGTGATTTGTTCAAAGAAGAGTTAAGGAAATTGGCGACTCCATCCCTCTCGATGACAAAGCCCCTGATGGCATCTACCTGGTTTTTCATTAAGGCAATCAGCGGAGAAATGATAATTGCCGTTCCCTCCATCAGAAGGGCAGGGAGTTGATAACACAGAGATTTACCGCCTCCTGTAGGCATCAGAACGAAAGCATCTTTCCCTTCCAATAGGTTTTGAATGATTTCAGCCTGTTGACCCTTGAAAGAGCTGAACCCGAAAAAACGTTTAAGTTCCTGGTGCAAAAATTCAGAAGTAATTTGCATATTTTAATGGACGATAATCTGAGTGAATTTAAAATTTAGTTACCTTTGTGGGTCTAAGTTATCCAATAGTTTTCTCATTACAAAATTTTTATGAACAAATCAAAAGAGGAGATACTTAACATTGCAAAAGAGGTTGTTGAAAAAGAGGCAACTGCAGTTTCAAATCTGACCAAATATCTGGACCACTCGTTTGCAGAGGTTGTGGAACTCCTTTTCAATAATAGCGGGAGGCTGATAATCACTGGCATAGGCAAAAGTGCAATTATTGCCAACAAAATTGTTGCCACACTCAATTCAACTGGGACTCACTCGGTTTTCATGCATGCAGCAGACGCAATACATGGAGACCTTGGCATTATCTCTTCACAGGATATTGTAATGTGTGTCTCCAAAAGCGGGAACACCCCGGAAATTAAAATGTTGGTACCTCTTATCAAAAGGATGGGAAATCCTTTGATTGCCATGGTATCCAACGCCAATTCCTTTCTGGCTCAAAATTCAAACTATATTATTAGAACCACTGTAGAGAGTGAAGCTTGTCCAAACAACCTTGCTCCAACCTCCAGCACAACCACCCAACTTGTTATGGGAGACACGCTGGCAATAGCCCTATTGGAGCTTAGGGGGTTCAACAGAAGTGATTTTGCCAAATTACACCCTGGCGGATCTTTGGGTAAACGATTGTATGTCACTGTTGGAGATTTGGTGGACAAAAGCAACGCACCATCGGTTGGCAGCAACGAAACCATTCAAAACACAATATTCAAAATCTCGGCAGGAAGACTTGGTGCAACTGCGGTTTTGGACAAAAATGGCAAACTCCAGGGTATCATAACAGATGGTGACATAAGAAGGATGCTGGAAAAAGGGATCTCTGCATCTTCCCATAAGGCATCCGACATAATGAGCACAAACCCCAAAACAATAGAGTCGTCAGAACTTGCCTACAAGGCTTTCAACATAATGGAACAAAATAAAATAACATCTGTAATTGTCCTTGAAAAAGGAATTTACAAAGGCTTGGTACATATTCACGATATTATAAGAGAAGGAATAGTATGACAAAATTCAACCCAAACGACCCGGGAATGGCAAACGGGAATTATTTTGCCCTCCCTTATAACACCCAGGAATCCGAAATAATACTGGTCACTGCACCATGGGATGTCACCACCTCATACCGGCCAGGGACAAACACAGGACCAGAAGCAATAATGGATGCCTCTTTGCAGGTTGACCTGTTTGATGTGAATGTCCCTGAAGCATGGAATGTGAAGATAGGAACAGATCCTGTTGACCCTGCTATCAAAAAGATAAACAAGAAGTTCCGCAAACTGGCACAAGAAGTGATAACCCACTTGGAAGAGGGTGGCGATATATCAGAAAAGGAAGATATCTTAAAGGAAATCAACCTGGCTTCCGGACAATTGAACAGCCATGTAAAGGATAGAGCCTCAACTTATATTGGCCAAGGCAAACTTGTAGGGGTCCTTGGTGGCGACCATAGTGTACCTTTGGGAAACATGAAAGCAATAGGAGAAAAGTTTGACGATTTTGGAATTCTTCATATTGATGCTCATGCAGATTTACGCATAGCATACGAAGGTTTCACATACTCACATGCTTCCATTATTTACAACGCTTTAAACGAGATCCCTCAAATATCACAGTTGACTCAAGTTGGAATCAGGGATTTTTGCGAACAAGAGCAGGATATTATAAACAACGACCCAAGAATAAGATGTTATACCGATATTGAATTGCGCAACAATGCATATGAAGGTAAAAACTGGAAAAAACAATGTGAAGAGATTGTTGCAACACTTCCTCCAAATGTTTACATCACATTTGACATAGACGGATTGTCACCGGACCTGTGTCCAAATACCGGCACACCTGTTCCCGGAGGCCTTAGCTTCAGGGAAATCGATTATTTACTTTGGATGCTGGCCAACTCTTCCAAAAAAATAGTTGGATTTGACCTTTGCGAAGTTGCTCCCGGCAAAGAGAATGACTGGGATGCTAACGTTGGGGCCAGGGTTCTATACAAACTTTGTATATACAGCAATTTCAACAAGCTAAAATCAAACATACTTTAAAATCCAATAAATTTTCATAATGGGGAATATCCTTTCCAGGGAAAAAGTACTAAGAAGACGAGGAATTGAAAATGTGTTCAGTATGTTGCTGGGAAAGACCAGCACTGCCGGAGGCATCATTCTTATACTGGTTACAATCTTTGCACTTATCTCTGCCAACTCCCAATTTTTTTCTTCTATCCCTGGCATTTGGGACCTCAAAGCTGATTTTGCAATCGGCAATTTCAAACTGGAGATGACTCTTTTGCATTGGGTAAATGATGCATTGATGGCAATCTTCTTTTTTGTAGTAGGTCTGGAGATTAAAAGAGAGATGGTTGTGGGAGAACTATCCACGCTTAAAAAGGCAACATTGCCAATTTTTGCCGCAATTGGCGGAATGCTCACACCTGCATTGATCTTCAACTTTTTCAATGCCGGTACTGTCAGTCAAAATGGCTGGGGTATTCCAATGGCCACCGACATTGCCTTTTCACTTGGTGTGATTGCCCTGCTTGGCAGGTCTGTTCCAATGTCTCTGAAAATATTCCTTACAGCACTGGCAATTGTAGATGACATAGGAGCAATCATTGTGCTCGCAGTGTTCTATCCCAGTCATGAATTACATCCGGAGTTTCTGGCATACTCTATTGCTATTGTGGCTCTCTTGGTAACCTTCAACCGGATGAACCTGCATAATGCTGCCCTCTATTTGATTCCCGGCCTTTTCTTATGGTATTTTGTTTACCAGTCTGGAGTACATGCAACTATTTCCGGGGTAATCCTTGCAATGTGCATACCTTCAAAATCTCCAATCAACGAAGTAAGGTTTTACGTAAGAAGCAAATACTACCTGGAAAAATTCAAACAGGCAAGTAACAATGAGGTAAGCATCCTTGCAAACCGAAAACAATTAAATATAATACACAATTTGCACAACCATTTGAGGCAGATGAACCCTCTTATCAACAGGCTGGAGCACACCATAAACCCATACATAACATTCTCGATCATGCCCATTTTTGCACTTGCAAATGCAGGTGTTGTCCTTGCAGGCAATCCTATTGGAGATGGTTTGTCACCACTTTCGGCCGGAATTTTTTTCGGGTTGTTATTTGGCAAACCAATCGGAATCACATTGTTTACATTTATAGCTTGCAAACTGAAAATTGCAGAAATTCCTTCTGACATCAAATGGAAACAGATATTTTCGGTAGGGATAATTGCAGGTATAGGTTTTACTATGTCAATTTTTATTGATAGCTTAGCGTTCTCTAATGAAGCCATTATAGACGAAGGTAAGATGGCAATAATCATTACATCGGCTGTTGCTGCCGTTGCTGGATTGATTTCTCTCAGGCTTTCGTTAGGGAAACCCGCTAAAAAAATCAAATACAAGAAATTAAGTGAATTAAGGAATAAATAAAAACAAATCAAACAATAGAAAAAACACATGAAAAAACTATTCAAATCAAGTCTGTTAATAGCTGCAATCTCATTGGGTTTTGCATCTTGCACTCAACAAAAAAGCGAAGATCTCCCGGGTATCACCCAGGAATTCAAAGACTCTGTAAGTTATGCTGTTGGAGCTTCATTGGGATCCATGGTACAGCAAGCTGATTTTGGCGACCTAAACATGAAAGAGGTCTACGCAGCCATAGAAGATGTGCTAAACGGCAAAGACCCAAAAATAGGGATGGAATCTATCAATGAGCTTATTACTTCTTACCTGACAAAAAGGCAAGAGGCTTTGAGCCAAAAAAACATAGATGACTCCAAAAAGTTTTTTGAGGAGAACAAAACCAAAGAAGGAGTTGTTGAACTTGAAAGCGGCCTTCAATATAAAATCCTTGCAGAGGGTAATGGTATTACACCTGCTCCTGAAGACACAATTGAAGTTCATTATACAGGAACCCTCCTGGATGGAACAAAATTCGACTCATCACACGACAGGGGAGAAACTGCCAAACTTGCACTGAACAATTTTATCCCAGGCTGGATAGAGGGAATGCAAAAAGTTAGCGAAGGAGGCAAAATTGAACTTTATATCCCTGCTTCCCTGGCATACGGCAACCAACAACTAGGAACAATCAAACCAGGTTCAACCTTGATCTTTGAAGTTGAATTGATTGGCGTGAAAAAAGCACAAACAGAAGAGTAATAAAACATTAAAAAGAGTAAAGAATGGCACTGGAAATAACAGGATCACTAATTCAGAAACTGCCCGTCCAATCGGGTACCAGCGCTCGTGGTGATTGGCAAAAACAGGAATTTGTCATAGAAACAAATGACACCTATCCCAAAAAAGTATGCTTCAATGTCTGGGGGCAGGAAAAAGTAGAAGACCTCACAAAGTATGCAGAGGGTGAAGTTGTTAAGATTTCATTCAATGTAGAATCAAGGGAATTCAACTCAAGATGGTACACCGATCTCAGAGCATGGAAAATAGAAAAGCTTTCCGACACACAAAGCGACATACCTCCGGTTGCACCGGGTATACCTGATATGCCGGATTTCCCCGACGATTCATCAGAATCTGACTTACCATTCTAAATAAAAA